>NZ_JAMYJW010000051.1:0-239 GCF_024136975.1 Haladaptatus sp. AB643 | reverse complement strand
CTTCCGTTTCGAGGACGGGTTCGAGGAATAGCCGCGAGGGAGACGAGGCGCTTTGCGCCTCGAAAGACGAACGGCGAACGGAGTGAGCCGTGAGTGATACGACCGAGTGGGTTGTTTTTAGTGCAGGTTTTTGCGAGGAGTGGTCAGCTTTGCTGACCCGACGACGTAAAAAAGTGCAACGCGCACCTTCCGTTTCGAGGACGGGTTCGAGGAATAGCCGCGAGGGAGACGAGGCGCTT
>NZ_JAMYJW010000050.1:0-249 GCF_024136975.1 Haladaptatus sp. AB643 | reverse complement strand
AAATGAGGATTCCACCCCTGCGGTCAGCCGTATACGATGGAATCTGATGTTAGCCTTGGTAGTTCGGTGACACCTTGTCGGTTTCCGATATGGTGTCCCGAACGTGTGATATGTGATACACTCTCTTTGAGAGTGTCTCCGCCTATACGCTGAACCTTGTGTTCAGCGACATTCTGGTTGATCCTGCCAGAGGTCATTGCTATTGGAGTTCGATTTAGCCATGCTAGTTGTACGAGCTTAGACTCGTAG
>NZ_JAMYJW010000049.1:0-259 GCF_024136975.1 Haladaptatus sp. AB643 | reverse complement strand
ATCACGTGACCTTGCCATGGTCACAACCTGGGTTCAAATCCCAGCCAGCGCATTTTTCACTGACGCAACTCCGTAAGCGACGCCGCTAGGTGGCGCTGACGACTCGCGTCAGTGAAACTGTCCACTGGGATTTGAATCCTGCAAGTCGCAAGCCCGGAAGCGCAACGACCGAAGGGAAGTGAGCATCCCGGACCGTCTTGCTCTGGTTCAAATCCCAGCCAGCGCATTTTTCGAACTCACGACGACGAGCACTGCGTAG
>NZ_JAMYJW010000048.1:0-265 GCF_024136975.1 Haladaptatus sp. AB643 | reverse complement strand
AAATGAGGATTCCACCCCTGCGGTCAGCCGTATACGATGGAATCTGATGTTAGCCCTGGCAGTTCGGTGACACCCGTCCAGTTACTTGGTTCGGGGTCGTCGAACTGACGGACCAACGTATATGCGACACTATACATGCATTAGCATGCTTCCGCCAGACCCACCGAGCAGTTATGCTCGGCAACCATTCCGGTTGATCCTGCCGGAGGCCATTGCTATTGGAGTTCGATTTAGCCATGCTAGTTGTACGAGCTTAGACTCGTAG
>NZ_JAMYJW010000047.1:0-267 GCF_024136975.1 Haladaptatus sp. AB643 | reverse complement strand
TCGCTTCGCTCCTTCACGTTGTTCGCAGAAACATGCCGCCTCCCGGATTTGAACCTCCGGAAGAGCAAGCTCTTCCGTGCCCCCACTCGCTCGGGAAGACAAACCGCGTCTTCCCTGCCCTCGTTCGCGTTGCTCACGAGGACTCCGCTCGCGGGGACGGGGACAGCTCGACCTTCAGTCGAGAGAAGTAACTCGAATGGAAATCGTGTGAAAGAAACATGCCGCCTCCCGGATTTGAACCGAAGCAAGACAGTCCTGCTCGTTCGC
>NZ_JAMYJW010000004.1:0-421502 GCF_024136975.1 Haladaptatus sp. AB643 | reverse complement strand
GGTTCAAATCCGGGAGGCGGCATGTTTCTGCGAACAACGTGAAGGAGCGAAGCGACTGAACCGTGAGCGGAAAATCTGCACCCGAGCGAATTTGAATCCTGCCTGTCGTGCGCAGCGAAGCGAGCCACGTCTGGTTTTGGTTCAAATCCAAAAGACGGCATGTTTCTCCACGAAATAGTACCCGAGTAGAGAGTACTCACTGATCGTGATTTGAAACCGATGCTCGCCCAACCCGACCGAATACTGTTTACACTGACGAACAGCAATCCTGACACATGTGCGAGGAGGTCACCATCGTCCGCACGGATATCGATGGATACGAAGACGAGTTGCGCGAACTGCTTTTGGACTACTTCGCCAGCGCGGACGAACAGGGGAGGGAGTGGTTCGACGATGATGATTTCGGTGCCGACGCCGAACGACTCGTGGCTGACGACATCGGGCGACTCGAATCGACGACGCTGACCGAACCGCTCTTTCTGGCGCTGGACGACGGCCGAATCGTCGGATCGGTGCAACTGAAGCGACTGGACGAGACGACCGCGGAGGTGAAACGACTCTACGTGAAACCGGCCGACCGGGGCAAGGGAATCGGTCGGAGACTCGTGGACGAAGTGCTGACGGAAGCGGTTTCGGACGGCTTCGAGACGCTCCGATTGGGTGTGGCCCCGTTCCACGAGCGCGCCCAGTCGTTGTATCGCGACCTCGGGTTCGAGTTCACCGAACCGTACGGGAAATCCCAGACCCCGGCGGAAATCCGGGACGACTGGAACTTCATGGCGCTCTCGATTGTGGACTGACGGCGCTCGATTCGTTCGACGACGGAGTACGGATCATCTGGTGCCGACCAGCGAGTAGAACAGGAACACGAGGCCGAGGCCGACGAGTGCCGACTCACTCGTGTGAAGGGCGAGTATTTCGGTCGCGTCGAGTTCCTGTGTCCGCTTTACGAACAGCTCGTAAACGAGGTCGATCAACGAGCCGAACGCGATGAGACCGAATCCGAGTATCGCGTATCGGAACGACCCTCCTCCCACCCGTTGGGACGCTCTGTAACTCAGATACGCGAGTATGGTGCCGATGAGGAAGACGAACACGTTCGTCAGGACGAACGCCCAAAATATCGTTCCGTTCACCATGAGTACCCCCCTCTGGACCGGGCGGAACGCATGTCAGTTGTCCCCCGTCTCCGACCGTCCGAGCTTGGTCCATGCGGAAACGAATCGGTCGATGAGGTCCTCCTCGAACCGGATGGTGACGACGAACTCGTCACCGCGGATTTCGAAGCAGATACGGTCCATGTTCGTCCGGTAGGTGTTGTAGTGGTTTCCCCCATTGTCGATGACCATCCGCTGTTCGAGGAGGTTGTACTCCTGAAGTTTGTTTATCCGCCGATAGACGGTCGGTTTCGACGCATCACACCCCCGAGCGAGTTGCCCTGCTGACATGGCTGTCGAACTGCTCAAGAGGAGGATGTCCCTCGCGGTCTCGCTGGCGAGAACGTCGAAGATGTCGTCCGGCCCCCACTCCTTGCTCACGGACGAAAGTACGGTCCCGCGGGATAAAAATGTCAGCTGTACTGTTCGTCAACCTCTCGGCGTTATGAGCCACGTTGTCGCCCGATTTCGGGTTCCGAAACTGCGGGTCTGTTTTAATCCCGTCGGGGACCATACGTGCCTACAAGACGAGTTGGGAATCGAGCGAATTCGTCTCGATGCTCGACTCGCTGATGAACGACAAGTGAGAACCATGAAAGAGTCACCGACCGAGATATCTGCCGATTCGACCGAGACAATCCTATCGAAGCAACACGACTACGAACGCACCCTCGACTCCAACGAGTCCGTCTGTGAAGCCGTGGTGTCGGCAGTCACAGCGTTGGAAAACGTCGATATGGCCGATCTCGAACCGCTGTATTCGGCCGTCGATGGGGATGCACTCGAACGGGTAACCTCGTCGAATTCGGTATCGTGTGTTTCGTTCGACTACGTCGGATATCGGGTCGAAGTACACGACGGGTCGCGTGTGGTCATCTCCCCTGCGGAGTGAACTATCAATCGGTTACTGCTGTGAACGACCGTCGAACTCCCTCTTTCTTACCGCATTTGAAAGGAATTTTTACTTTCGATTCGAAACACCCACTGTGGACTCCCGTTTCCCGAACCCGGCTCGATTGATCATTCTCGGTATCGGTCTCTCGCTCTCCCGTCTCGGCCTCGTCGAACCGAAAAACGTGCGGCGAACGACGGATCTGGCGTGGCCCCGTATCGTTACCGGTATCGCTCGCATGTCGAAAAACGCCGTCGACGTGGCGTTCGTCGGCATCGCCATCGGTCCCGCAGCCATCGCTGGCGTCGGATTCGCCTCGCCGTTCTGGGGAATGGCGTTCTCGCTCGGCGGGGGGTTTGCCGGCGGAACGATCGCACTCGTCTCACAGCGGTACGGGGCGGGAGCGTACGAGGAGATGGGTCAAGCGATTCGGTCGAGCGCCGCGCTCGTACTGTTGGTCTCCCTCCCCGTCGCGGCCGTCTTCTGGCTGTTCTCCTCGGAACTCATCTCGCTGATCACCGACAAACCGGCCATCGTCCGATTGGGCACGACGTATCTTCACATCATCTCGCTGGGCGTTCCACTCGCGTCGCTCAATCTCGTCGGCAGTCGGATCTACATCGGTGCCGACGACGCGTGGACGCCGATGGTGATCCGTGCGGGCGGTGCCGTGAGCAACATCGTTCTGAGCGCCGTTTTCGTCTTCGGACTCGGAATGGGTGTCGCCGGTGCGGCGTGGGGAACCCTCCTCTCGAACATCGTCGTGACCGTCGCGTTCGTCGCCGGCGTCGTCGCCGGTCGCCTGCCGGGAATGGGTGACCTCCCCGTGAAGGTGGACCCCTTCGGAACGTATCTCGACGTGGAAACCTTTCGACAATTGGTCCACATCGGCCTTCCGGTCGTCGGTCGGAACATGGTGTGGACGGTCGCCAAATTCCCGATGCTGGCCATCGTGAACCTGTTCGGTCCGAGCGTCGCCGCCGCCTACGTAATCAGCCGACGGATTTGGGGACTGATGAACACGCCCGGATGGGGGTTCGGACTGGCATCGAGCAGTCTCGTCGGGCAGGAACTCGGGGTTGGGAACGAACGAACCGCCGAGACGTACGCCCGCGACGTCGTTCTCTTCTCGGTAGCCACGTACTTCGTCGCGGCCGCCATCGTGTTCGCGTTCGCCAAACCCATCGTGCTTCTGTTCGTCTCCGACCCGGGTGATCCGTCGGTACCGACGGCGGTTTCGCTCGTGTACGTCTCCTGTTTCGCTATTCTGGCACAGGGTGTCAACGGTGCGGTCGCCGGTCCGCTCGACGCCAGCGGTGACACTCGCTGGCCCTTCTTCGCCCAAGCGGCGGGGATGTTCCTCTGTTCGATACCGGTGGCGTATCTCGGTGCGACGATACCGGCGATCGGACTCGTCGGACTGTATCTGTCGTACATCGCCGAAACGACGGTTCCCGCGGTGCTCAACTATTACCGGTTCTCGACCGGACGGTGGAAGGTCATCAGTCGAAACTTCCGACCGGAAGCGTCGTATGCGGACGACTGAACGGTCGTGATGCCGTCGTCGGAGAGTCTTATACCCGTTGCAACCGTAGTTAACTCGAAAACCGGGGGGACTCATGATACACATCTTCCGTCCAGTGCGGGCGTTTCTCGCCCGGCAGCGACATCCGGTCGTCCTGTTCACGTACGGACTCGCAGTACTCGCGTGGCTCCTTCTCGCGACCCGTAGCGTCCCCATGCCCGGGGCGGACATGGTCATGCGGATATCGGCACCGGGAATGCCGGAAGCCATGGCCCTGTCGGGCGGATTCCTCGGCGTCGGTCTCTACCTGCTCGTGTGGGGGGCGATGATAACGGCGATGATGTACCCGTCATCAGCAAACGCGTTTCGGGCGTACTACGAGGCAAATCGGGACACGACGAGCGGACGGAGGAAGACAGCCGTCGTCGCCACGATGGCCACGTACACGCTCGTCTGGGTTCTCACCGGTTTGGTGCCGCTCGGCGTCGCCCTGGTGATTCCCATCGCCACTCTCACACCCGGAAACTGGACGATTCTCCTGGCAGTAACGTTGCTGCTGCTGTCGGCCTATCAACTCACCTCGCTCAAGCGCCATCACTTGGATCACTGTCGTTCACCCGAGCGCGATTTCGCGGGTGGAACGAGTGGGATTCCGAACGCGGTTCGGTCGGGGTGGCGACTGGCGCTCGATAGCATCGGCTGTTGCTGGGCACTGATGGCGCTCATGATCGTCGTCGGGTCGATGAACCTGCTTTGGATGGCCGCCCTTACCGTGCTGATCTCGGCCGAAATACTGGCACCCGGCGGGGAACGACTGGCAAAGGGCATCGGCGTGTTGTCCGGTCTCGGTGGAATCGGTGTGGTGATCGTGGGGGCGATGTGACGACCCGGGCTTGCATATTCGCCCACAAACCGTAACCATCGTCCGCTCGAACTCCTCTATCATGAGACTATCCACACCAGTTCTCGCCCTCGGAGTCGTACTGTTCTTCCTCCCGATTCCCGGGACGTTCATCACCGGTGCGCTCGTTCTCGTCGCGGGTGCAATCGCGCGATGGCTCGGCGAGTAGCGCCGTTGTTCGTGGTAACACAACTCTCGGAAGTATTATCTATGGGGCACCACTCCATACAAAAGCAATGGCGAAAGGCAAAGTTGATTTCTTCAACGACACTGGCGGCTACGGTTTCATCTCGACGGACGACGCGGACGACGACGTTTTCTTCCACATGGAGGACGTGGGTGGCGCTGACCTCGAAGAGGGACAAGAAATCGAATTCGATATCGAACAGGCCCCGAAAGGCCCCCGAGCGAAGAACGTCACCCGTCTGTAATCGGGCGACACTTTTGCGAGCACTACTGTAACATCCATATTTTCTGTACCCCGAAACGGCTAGCGACGCGACCGGTTCGTGTGTGACTCACCCGTCAACTAGCTCGGCCGTTTGCGCATCAAGCCCGACCGTTTTGCGCTCCAAACCACCACGGTTTTCACCATACAGCACAATATTCACTCCTATCGTAGAAACGGCGAGCTACGTCATCGACCCATGACAACCAACGAATCAGACGAACCATCGAACAACAGTGGTACAGAGATCGGAGCGGGATTGTTCGAGGAGAACATGGGTCCGAGTTCGGCGCTCGCGCACATGTATCGTGGAGAAATCCACCGCATGAAGTTCTGGCGCGAGCGCCTCGACCGGACGAGCAATTGGGCGATAACGTTGATGGCGGCCATCCTGACGTGGGCGTTTTCGAGTCGGAACAATCCCCATTACATCGTCCTCCTCGCGATCATCACGGTGAGCATCTTCCTGCTCATCGAGGCCCGCAGGTACCGCGCCTACGACATCTGGCGGTCTCGGGTCCGAATGCTCCAGCAGAACGTCTTCGCGTTGGCGCTCGACGACTCGAAAGGCGTGGTGGACGAGGACTGGCGGCAAAAGCTGAGCGAGGACTACCGCAACCCGAAAATGAAGGTATCCCTGGAGGAGGCGCTGGCCCACCGACTGCGTCGGGTGTACGCCCCGTTGTTTTGCATTCTGCTCCTGGCGTGGGTGTTCCAGTTGACGGCCTACACGCCGTCGGCGAAGTGGCCCCAATCGGCGGCGATCGAAATGATTCCCGGTACGGTCGTCACGGGTCTCGTCGTGGCCTTCTACGCGGGACTCTTCGTCATCGCCTACCGTCCCCGGACGTGGCACATCAACGGCGAAATCCTGCCGAGCGACGTGACCGGATGGGATTACTCGCGGGACTGACGCCCGTCGACTTCTTCGCCGTGAACTCCCATCGGTGGCGGTTTTTCGATGTGAACAGGAGTTCTACCGTCAGGTGGGGGAGCGACGTCTGGAAAACGCGGACAACGAACTGAACGCGCTCACCCCACGAAACCGGACTGTGTGATTTCAATCCTTTTCCCTCGATAGCCGCGCGAGAAGCGTCTCGACGGTTTCGGCGAGCAGGGTGGTACCGAACAGCGCGACCAGCACCGCCCCCGCGGCGTCGAAAATCAGGTCGACGATGGTGTCGCTCAGGCCGTACTGGATGAGGACGGGTTTCACGCCGATTAATCCGGCGCTCGCCCGCGCCGTGAACTCCAGCACCTCCCAGATCACACCGGCGGCGAGCGTGAACAGGAGGACGTAGACGAACATGAATCGCGGCGGGAAGTAGACGGCGTCGGAGTGTTCGTCGAAGGCCCGTGCAGTCGCGTAGCCGACGCCAGCGACGAGGGTCGCCGAGAGTAGGTGCGTGAGGTGGTCCCACCACCAGACCTCGTCGTATAACCCGAGCATGCCGATGGCGTGGAGGAAGACGGCGACGGTGATCCACAGCGTCAGCGTCGGACTGAGCGAGAGGCGGTAGTCCCGCTTTAGCACGCCGGGGAGGAACGTCACCCCGAGCGCGAAGCTCCCGTTTATCAGCACCCCGACATTCCGCGTCACGAGGCCGACGAACGCGACGCTGGCGATGGCGAACTGCAGGAATCGGACGAGGCGATACGAGGAGAGATCGATCTCCATCGTTGCTCGATAGGTGACGGGGGGAGTAAACGCTGGCTATCCGTTCGTCTCCCGTAAATATGGTTCATGATACCATACAACAGGCCGACAGGTGTTTATGCAAACATTGCCTATCGATGTTACTCATGATGGCAACGACCCACGCCCTCCTCGGCGTGCTACTCGGGAGCGTCTCGCTCTTCGTCGCGCCGGAGTTGGCTCCGGTTGCGGTTCTCGCGGGATTCGCTGGCGGCGTGTTTCCGGACTTGGACCTGTACTCGGGTCACCGGAAGACCCTGCATTTCCCGGTGTACTTCTCGATCGCGGCGGTTGCAACGCTGGCGATCGCAGCGGTCGTGCCGACAGCGTTGACGTTCGCCGTCGGGTTCTTCCTCCTCGCGGCGGCGGCACACTCCGTCTCGGACGCGTTCGGCGGTGGCTTGGAACTCAAGCCATGGCTCGGCCAGTCCGAACGTGCGGTGTACGACCACTTCCGCGGTCAGTGGATCTCCCCGCGTCGTTGGATTCGCTACGACGGCGCGCCGGAGGACTTCGCACTCGCGTTCACGGTCGCACTGCCCAGCCTCGTGCTCTACGACGGAACGATCCAAACGCTCGTGGTCGGCGCAGTCCTGATTTCGGGCGTCTACGCGCTTCTACGCAAACCCCTCGTCCGAATCGCGGAATGGATGGTCGGGCAGATC
This sequence comes from Haladaptatus sp. AB643, assembly GCF_024136975.1. Lineage (NCBI taxonomy): Archaea > Methanobacteriati > Methanobacteriota > Halobacteria > Halobacteriales > Haladaptataceae > Haladaptatus > Haladaptatus sp. AB643. The sequence goes on along the minus strand of NZ_JAMYJW010000004.1, from coordinate 414,218 downwards.
CCCGACCACCTGCTGGCGTACGTTCCCGACCGCTTCGTCGGGGATTTCGTCTAGCCAGCGGCGAACACGCTTCGAAGGGTTTATTCACGCCCTGACCATCAGACTTCAGTAGTAACTATGTCCGACAAACCTGCCTCGATGTACCGGGCCATCGACAAGCCCTCGTACACACGACGCGAATACATCACCGGAATTCCGGGTTCGAAGATCGCACAGCACAAGATGGGCGAAGTGGACAGCAACGAGGACGACTACCCAGTTCAGATCTCGCTTATCGTCGAAGAGGAGTGCCAGATTCGCCACGGCGCACTCGAAGCCTCCCGCCTTTCGGCGAACCGCTTCCTGCTCAAGAACATCGGCGAAACCGGCTACAAGATGATCCTCCGCAAGTTCCCCCACCAGGTCCTGCGCGAGAACAAGCAGGCGACCGGTGCGGGTGCGGACCGTGTTTCCGACGGAATGCGACAGGCGTTCGGTAAGCCGGTCGGAACGGCAGCACGAATCGCCAACGGCGATCGAGTGTTCACCGCGTGGTGTACCGTGGACGACGCGCCCCTCGTGAAGGACGCGTTCCGCCGTGCGTACAACAAGATTTCGCCGCCGTGCCGCGTCATCGTGGAACGTGGCGAAGAAAAACTCGTCAGCTAAATCCGATTCGTTGTTTTCGGCAGTCACACGCAAAAAGCGAACGCGCTGTCTTTCGCGTTACAAACGCTCAGCGTCGTGCTTCCAGTTCCTCTCGTAGATCCGCCGGTTCCATATCTTTCATCGAGAGCAGGACGAGTAGGTGATAGATGACGTCCGACCCCTCGTAGGCGATTTCCTCGTGGTCGTCGTCCTTGGCCGCGAGGATGAGTTCCGTCATCTCCTCGCCCAACTTTTCGAGGACGGCGTTTTCGCCCTTCTCGTGGGTGAACAGCGATGCGGTGTAGGAATCTTCCGGAAGCGTTTCCTTTCTGTCTTCGATGACCTCGAACAGGTCGTCCAACGTGTCGTTCATGGACCGATTTGAGCTACGTCCCGAATGTCTTGAAGGTCGTCGAACTGTGCTCGCGCTTGGTGTCCGTGTTCGAACACTTCGTCGGCGACTTCGATCGGCGTGTTGGTGCGGGAGGCCAACGCGAGCGAATCGCTGGGACGGGCGTCCACGACTTCGTGGCCGCGTGGCGTCTGGATGTGAAGGTCGGCGATGTAGGTGTTGTCGTCCAGTTCGGTGACGACGACGCGTTCGACACGTCCGCCGAGTTCCTCCATCACGTCGAGGAGCAGGTCGTGCGTCAGTGGCCGCCCGATGTCTTCGGCTTCCATCCCACGGGCGATGCTGATTCCCTCCTCGAATCGGATAAAAATCGGGAGCACGTCGTCGCTGTCGTCGGGTGAGAGGACGACGACTGGGAGTGGTCCCTCTCCCGTCGGGGCGACACGTACCGCATCGATTGAAACGTCCATGGGGAGCAGAAGGTTCCCAGCGGCAAAAACTTGCTTACCGTCGGCGAAAATCGCTACTCGTCGCGGAAAAACGCGAGTTCGTGAATCCGGTCGTCGGGTGTCAACTCCGGATGGAACGACGTGCCGACGACCGGCCCGTCCTGCACCGCGACCGGCCGTCCGTCCCACTCCGCGAGGACGGTCGCCGACCCGACCTCGCTGATGAGCGGCGCACGAATGAACACGGCGGGAAACGGGTCGTCGAGTCCGGTCACGTCGAGCGGCGCTTCGAAACTGTCCTTCTGGCGGCCGAACGCGTTTCGCTCGACGTTCACGTCGAGCAAGCCGAGGTTTTCGACCCGCTCATCACCGGCGTCCTCGGCGGCGACGATAAGACCGGCACAGGTCGCGAGAATCGGTTTCCCATCCTCGACGTGGGCTTGTATCTCGGGGGCGATTCCTTCCGATTGGAGGAGTCGGGAGATAGCAGTCGATTCGCCGCCCGGCATGCAGAGAAGGTCACAGTCGGGGACGATACCGGACTGTCGGATTTCGGTGACGGAAACGGACTTCCCGTGGGCGGTTCCGGCCCGTCGAATCGCGTCGGCGTGTTCGCTCACGTCGCCTTGAACGGCGATGACGCCAGCGTTGAGACTCATGGCCGATTCTTCGAAGCAGGTCGGGAAAAGGGCCTCGTTATATCGCGAGGTAGTTCAGGACCAAGATTGCGACGCCGAAGAAGACGCCGAACGCGACGACCGATCTGGGGTCGATTCGAATCGCGTTCCGGTCTTCGGCATCGAAATATCGAACGAGTCCGGCGCTGGACATCAACCCACCGGAGTTTTGACCACTGCTCATAAGTTGGGTTCCGGGAGCGGACGGGGTAAACCTTTCGCAACGAGAACGTTTTCCGGCCGTGGACGAGAACGGGGTGAAACCGAAGCGGGGAACGGGTTGCCATCCGTTCACACCGTCCCCCAATCCATTTATCGGATACGGGAAACGTTCGTTTATGGACGAACAGATCGCGTCGGCGCTCGGCGACGCGTTTCCCTGCCGCGACGTGGAAGCGGTACACCCCTCCGGCCCGTCGTGGAACGAGCAGAACCGGACGGTCGATATCGAATTTTCGGACGGGGAACGGGTGTTTCTGAAGATGGCTAACGACGGCGACGGAACTCGAATCGCACGCGAGCGGGGCGTCATCGCCCATCTCGGTGCCAATCGCGTCGTCCCCGTCCCGGACGTGCTGGCGAGCGAGACGGCGGGAGACGTTCCGTACCTCGTGACGGCACCGGTGGACGGGGAGAACCTGCTCGGCCTGTGGTCGGACGCGAGCGTGAGCGAGCGAGCGGAACTGGCTCGGCAGGTCGGAATCTCCCTGGCAACCGTCCATTCCTGCCGATTCGAGAACCACGGCCACGTCGTCGGTGGCGACGAGGACGGACTCGACCTGGAAACGGAACCGTGGACGGACGTGCTGGTCGGACGGATGACCGAGATGCGCGAAATCGCGTCCTCCGGCCGCTTCGATCACTATTTCGACGAGGTCGTCGAAGCCGTCGAATCGAATCGGGAACTGTTGGACGACACACCTGCCGTGCTCCTCCACGGCGACCCCGCCCGTCCGAACTGCTTTTTGTGCGAGGACGGAATCGGCTTTCTCGACTGGGAGATAGCACACGTCGGCGACCCGGTTCGCGACGTGGAGCGGACCCGAAACCTGCAAATCGAGTCGCTCCGCTCCGACGGTCCGGAGGAAGTCGTTGCCGCGTTCTACGACGGCTATCGGGAGCGGGCCGGTGGTCTTCCGGACGGGATCGAGGACCGACGGCCGATATACGACGTCGTTCGATTCCTCGACCACACCGGCGTGTTCGACAAGTGGGCCGCGTTCCTCGACGAGGACACCGAGGAACTCGCCGACTGGACGAAGGGCGAAATGGAGCGACGGCTGGCGAAAATTCACTGACCGTGGTCCGCCGACTGCGGTTTGCTGGCGGCGGTTCGCTGACGGTTGCGTGATGACAACTGGCGGCAGAGGTGGTTGCGGAAGAAACCCTTATGCACGCGGCGAGTGAAATTCACAACAGAAACGCATGACCGTGAAATTACTCGACTTCTACGCAGATTGGTGTGGTCCGTGCAAAACGCAAGATCCGATTCTTGAGGACTTGGAGGAGGACTGGGACGAAAGCGTCGAATTCGAGAAAGTTGACGTGGACGAGCATCAGGATATCGCCAACGAGTATCAGGTTCGTTCGATTCCCACCATCGTCATCGAGGACGACGAGGGCGTCGTCGAACGCTTCGTCGGCGTCACCCAGCGTGACGACTTGGAGCGCGTTCTCGAAGAAGCGGGCGCGTAAGTCCATCGAAAATCAGTTTTTGTTGCGTGCGAACACGACCAGCGGACGCTATTCGAACCGGATGCCGACGTCGTGCATCCCCTTGTTTTCGAGCGCGAGGTTGATGAGCAGCGGCGTCACGCTCTCGACTTCCGCGCTGTTCGCGATGCCCCCGGCATCGAGCGCTCGTAGTCCCTCGATTTCCTCGGCGAGTCGCCGAATCATCTCCTTTGCGTCCTCGTCGTCCCCGACGATCAGCGTGTCCTGTTCGATGTCGAGTTCGAGGTCGGCGAGCCTGTCGGCCGAGAGGCCGTGGAACGCGCCGACGACCGGAATCCCGTCGGGTGCGGTGTCCGCGACGAGTTCCGTGACGCTCCCTGCTTTCGGCGGCTTGTAGTGGAAGCCGGAGTCGTCTCGGTTCATCCCGACGGCGGGCGTGACGAGCACGTCCACGTCGTCGAGTCGGTCGGCGACGGATTCGACCGTGTCGCGGATGTGGAACGGCGGGACGGCGAGGACGACGATGTCCCCGCGCTCGGCGGCCATGCCGTTCTTGAAGCCGTTGATGGAGCGGGAGACGCCGAGGCTATCGAGTTCGGTTTCGTACTCCTCGGCCTTCGCGCGGGCTTTTGCGGGGTCGCGCGAACCGATCACGATTTCGTGGTCGGTGTCGAACGCCCAGCGAAGCGCGAGCGCCTGTCCGATGTCGCCGGTTCCTCCCAAGAGTGAGATTCGCATACAGGGGTGTCTTCCGGCGGGCGGTTAAGTTCTCCGAAACCCGCACTTATCGGGGGCGACCGACGAACTCCCGCACGATTTTGCCCTCGATTTGTGGACGATAGAGTGGCCGAAACTCCTTTCCGTCACCGGGTTACGAATCCCCCACAGAATTTCCGACGCCACAACCGCTTTTTCCCTCCTGCCCCTTGGAAAATACACGATGACATACGACGCCGACAGCGACGGAATTCCGAAACTGGGTATCGGGACGTGGGAGAACACGGACGGCAACGAGTGTGCACACAGCGTCGAGTACGCCCTCGATTTGGGCTACGAACACGTCGACACCGCCCAGGCCTACGGCAACGAGGAACACGTCGGGCAAGGAATCACCGACTCGTCGGTGGACCGCGAGGACTTCTTCCTCGCCACGAAGGTCTGGGCCGACAACCTCGAACACGACGACGTGCTCGAAACGACCGAGGAGAGCCTTAACAAGCTCGGGACGGACTACGTGGACCTGCTCTACATCCACTGGCCCGCCCGCGAGTACGACCCCGAGGAGACGCTCGCGGCGTTCGACGAACTGTACGACGAGGGCAAGATCGAGCACGTCGGCGTGAGCAACTTCCAACCGGAGCAGTTGGACGAGGCAGCCGAAATCCTCGACGCGCCAATCTACGCGAATCAGGTCGAGATGCACCCGCTCCTGCCGCAGGACGAACTCGTCGAGTACGCACAGGATAACGACATCACGCTCGTCGCGTACTCGCCGCTCGCCCGTGGCAAGGTGTTCGACGTGCCGGAACTGACCGAAATTGCGGAGAAACACGGCGTCAGCGAAGCACAGGTCAGCCTCGCGTGGATCACGTCGAAGGACAACGTCGTCGCCATCCCGAAGGCGACCGGCGAGGATCACATCGAGGACAACTACGCCGCCCTCGACCTCGAACTGGACGACGAGGACATCGAGAAAATCGACGACATCGGCAAGACGGAGCGGCAGGTCGACCCCGACTTCGGGCCGTGGAACTGACTCGCTGAAATCGGCACGTAGCTGAAACGAACTCGTTTTTCGACCCCGCATCGGGGAAACTATGAGCTCCGAGGTTCATCTCCGGAATATGACCGACCTCGTGACATTCGGCGAGACCATGTTGCGTCTCTCGCCACCCGACCGCGAACGAATCGAGAGCACGTCCACCCTCGAACTCCGTGCCGCAGGCGCGGAGAGCAACGTCGCCATCGCCGCCCATCGCATTGGAGCGGAGACGATGTGGACGTCGAAACTCCCCGATTCGCCGCTCGGACGCCGCGTCGCCGCCGGACTCCGCCAGTACGGCATCGAGACCGAAATCGAGTGGAGCGACGAGGGCCGACAGGGAACGTACTATCTGGAATTCGGAACCGACCCGCGGGGGACCAGCGCCATCTACGACCGCGCCGACGCCGCCGTCACGACGGCGACGCTCGACGACGTGCCGCTCGACCGGATTCGGGACGCCAGCATGTTCTACACCAGCGGCATCACGCCCGCGCTGTCCGACACGCTCGAATCCACTGTGGACGAGGTGCTCGCGGAAGCACAGGACGCCGGGACGACCACCGCGTTCGACGTGAACTACCGCTCGAAACTCTGGTCGCCCGCCGAGGCGCGCGCGTCGCTCACCGAACTGTTCCCCCGAATCGACGTGCTCGTCACCGCCGAGCGCGACGCCCGAACCGTCCTCGATCAGTCGGGTGACGCCGCGGACATCGCCCGCGACCTCGCCGACGAGTGGGACTTCGAAACCGTCATCGTCACCCTCGGCGCGAACGGCGCGCTGGCGCTCCACGACGGCGAAATCCACGAACAACCCTCGTTCGAGACCGACACCGTGGACCCCATCGGCACCGGCGACTCCTTCGTCGGCGCGTTCCTCGCCCGCAGACTGGCGGGTGAATCGGTCCCGACCGCGCTCGAATACGGCGCTGCGACCGCCGCGCTCAAACGGACCATCCCGGGCGACGTGGCCGTCGTGACGCGGGAGGAAGTGGAGAACGTGATGGACACCGAAGGACGAGATATTTCGAGATAACGAGCGAGACGAACGGACCCATTTGGTTTTTTGATCAGTATCGTCCAGCACACTGTCACGCGTGTTGTGCGAGCGTGATCGATGACATCGTACCGTGAAACCAGCCATCTTGACCGTCGCCTAAACCACTAACCTCCCCGACGACCAATCGACCCGTATGGCAACGCACGTCGTCATCGTCGGGGCGTATGGAAGCGCGGGGGTCGCCGTCGCACAGAGCCTGGCCGAGGACCCGAGCGTCCGGTTGACGCTCATCGACGACGGCGACCCCGGCGGTGGGCTGTGTATTTTGCGCGGCTGCATGCCGTCGAAGGAGGTGCTGTCGGCGGCGGCCCATCGGTATCAGGCGCGCCACGACCCGCGGCTTTCGGAGACGCCCGAGGTGGATTTGGAGTCGGTGGTGGACCTGAAGGACGACCACGTCTTGGGCTTCGCGGAGCATCGCCGCGCGGCGGTGCACGACCTCGCGGAGGGGGAGAACGTGGAGTTCATCCACGACACCGCGCGGTTCGTCGACGACCACACGGTCGAAGTCGGTGATCGAGCAATCGAGGCGGACTACGTCGTCATCGCCACGGGGTCGAAAGTAAACGTTCCCGACCTCCCGGGGATGGACGAAGTGGAGTACATGACCAGCGCGGACGTGCTGGACGCGACGGCGTTCCCCGACTCGGGAATCGTGATGGGATTCGGCTACACCGGCCTCGAACTCGTGCCGTACCTCAGCGAGGCGGCCGGAATGGACCTCACCGTGATCGAACACGACCCGCGGCCGCTGGACGAGGGCGACGCGCCGTTCGGCGACGAAATCCTGGACATGTACCGCGAGGAGTTCGACGTCGACATCCTGACCGAGACGGAGGAACGGCGCGTCGAGTCCACGGGCGACGGGGTTCGATTACACGTCGAGCAAAACGGCGAAACGAAATCCATCGACGCGGACGAACTGATCCTCTTCACGGGACGAAGACCGAACCTCGATGGACTCGGGTTGGAGGACACCCCGCTGTCACCGGACGAGGGATGGGTCGAGGAGACCATGCAGGCCCGCGACGACCCGCGGACGTTCGTTGTCGGGGACGCGAACGGCAAAGAGCCGATTCTCCACGTCGCCAAGGAACAGGGCTTCAAAGCGGCCGAGAACATCCTCGCGCACGTTCGCGGCGACGACCTCGAACCGTACGAGAACGTCCATCATCACGTCATCTTCTCCGGCGTCGGCGTGTATCCCTTCGCCAGAGTGGGCCTCTCGGAGGACGCGGCGGAGGCCGAGGGCAGGGAGTACGTCGCCGTCTCCCGGCAGGCGTCGGACGACGGCGTATTCAAGACCAAGCAAGCGTCGAGAGGGTTGGCAAAGCTCGTCGTGGACGCCGAGGACGGGACCGTCATCGGCTATCAGGGCCTGCACTACCACGCCGACGTGATGGCGAAGACGATGCAGGTCGTCGTGGAGCGTGGGATGGACGTGCGCGACATCCCGGACCGGGCGTACCACCCGACGACCCCCGAGATTCTGGACGGATTGATTCGGGACGCGAGCGAGAAGGTCGGGACGGATCGGTAGTTCACGGCGTCGATCGGTTCGACGAACCCCTCGTATGCGGATCAGGTCGAGGTCCCGTTTCTCCGAACTGGACCGCCCGCTGAACCTAACTGGGAGGTAAGGCTAAAAACCGGGGTGACATAGAAATAGATATGAAGGCCAAGCGGGAGTATCGGCGCCGTCCGGACACCGAGGTCCAAGTACTCGATGCCCTCGTGGACCGGAGCGAGGACGGAATGACGGTCTTCGAACTGCGGTCACACGTCGAGGCGGGCATCGACGAGTTGGAGGACGCGCTCGCGAACCTGAAACGGGACGGTCTCATCGAAGCGACGATGCGGAACGGGCGGACGCTCATCAAACCGGACACGAAGGTCGTTCCAGACCCCGAGGAGGAACCCGACGAACCGTCGTTCGTGGACAAGATCATCGAACGCCTGCCGCTGTAGTTTCGGACCATCGTTCCGGATTCGGCTTCGTGCTGTGATTCAACTTCGTGCTCCGTAATCGGTTCCGTGCTCCGCTTTCGATTTCACATGTCGTAGTCACTACCCAGCGTTCCGCATCCGACGTTTTTACTCCCCCGCGCACCCGACTACGAGTATGAGCCTCGAAACCGTACACGAAGACCACGGGGCGACGTTCTGTTCGGTCGGCAACCGCCGGGTGCCGCGCGACTACGGCAGACCCGAGCGGGCACACCGTGCAGTCAGGAACGGCGTCGGACTCACGGAGATGCCCTACGGCGTCCTCGTGGTCTCCGGCGACGATCGGATAGAGTACGTCGACAACGTCGTCTCGAACCGGATTCCGCGCGAGGACGGACAGGGAACCTACGCCCTCCTGCTCGACCCACAGGGGCGAATCGAACTCGACATGTACGTCTACTGTGCGGGCGAGCAACTCCTGCTCTTTCTCCCGCCCGGCGAAGCGACCCCGCTCGCCGAGCAGTGGCGCGAGAAGATATTCATCGAGGATGTGGAGATATCCGTCGCCACCGACCGATTCGCCATCTTCGGCGTCCACGGTCCCTACGCGACCGAAAAGGTCGCCAGCGTGCTGAACGACGTGAGTACGCCGGACGAGCGCCTCTCGTTCAACAGGGGAAAGATGGCCGACGTGGGCGTGACGGTCATCCGCACCGACGCGCCGACGGGCGAGGAGGGCTACGAAGTCGTCTGTACGACCGGAACGACGACCGACGAGATGGACAGGGAACGGTCGAACGTCGAACTCGTCTTCGACACCCTGATCACGCGCGGGATGAACGCCGCTCCCTTCGGCCGGACGACGTGGGAGTCCCTGACGCTCGAAGCGGGAACGCCGCTGTTCGAATACGAACTGGAGGGTGAAATCCCGAACGTGCTCGGCCTGCGGAACGCGCTCGACTTCGAGAAGGGTTGTTACGTCGGACAGGAAGTCGTTTCGCGCGTCGAGAACCGCGGCCAGCCGAGTCGCAGGCTGGCGGGCCTGTTCCCCGATTCCGTGCCCGAAAGCGGCGCGGCGGTCTTCGACGGCGACGAATCCGTCGGCGAAGTCACCCGCGCCGTTGACAGTCCGTCCCTCGACCGACCCGCCGCGATGGCGCTGGTGGAGTACGACGTGGGGATGGATTCGGAACTGACCGTCCGCGTCGATGGCGACGAAGTGGCCGCGGAAATCGCCTCCCTACCGCTCGTGGACGGGAGCGACCCGTCAGGCCGTGCGCCGCAGTACGACTGAGCGACGTTTAAACGACGATTGACCGACGATTTTTCTCGAATCGAACGCGACAACTGAACCCTTGCTCGTGGGTGTTCGAATTCCCAGTAACATCACCGCGTACCCGTTGTGATCGTTCACAGCCATCTTCCTCAGCTCTGCTTCTGTCACTGGCAGAGGGAAACGGTTTTCAACCACTTAGTAATATCACTAGGTGGTATGCACGGATTCGACGGCTTTGCGGACGTCAGCGAGGCGGAGGTCACACGAGCAATCGGCACCGCGTGGAGCGAGGAGTTCACCGAGTTCACCGACACCGAGGTCATCATCGTCGGCGGCGGCCCGTCCGGGTTGGTCGCGGCGAAGGAACTCGCCGAGCGCGGCGTGGACACGATGGTCGTGGAGAAGAACAACTACCTCGGCGGCGGCTTTTGGCTCGGCGGGTTCCTGATGAACAAGGTGACGGTTCGCGACCCGTCACAGGACGTGTTGGACGAACTCGGCGTCCCATACGAGGAGTCGGACGAGGCCGAGGGTCTCTACGTCGCGAACGGCCCGCACGCCTGTTCCGCGCTCATCGAGTCGGCGTGCGCCGCCGGAGTCAAAATGCAGAACATGACCGAGTTCACCGACGTGGTCGTCCGCGAGGGCCACCGCGTCGGCGGCATCGTCATGAACTGGACGCCGGTCCACGCGCTCCCGCGCGAACTCACCTGCGTGGACCCCATCGCGGTGGAGTCCGACCTCGTCATCGATGCGACGGGCCACGAGGCGGTGGTCGTCTCGAAACTCCAAGAGCGCGGCGTCCTCGACGCGCCCGGTCTGGAGCACGCACAGGAGCACAACACCGGCATGGACAAATCCGGAGAGGGCGAGTACGGCGCGCCCGGCCACGACTCGCCGGGTCACGACTCGATGTGGGTCGCAAAGAGCGAGGACGAAGTCGTCGAACACGCCGGAAAGGTCCACGACGGGTTGATTTCCACGGGTCTCGCCACCGCGACGACTCACGGACTCACCCGCATGGGACCGACCTTCGGCGCGATGTTGTTGTCGGGTAAGCGCTCCGCGCAAGTCGCGCTGGACGAGTTGGAAGTCGGCGGCACGGTGGAGATGACGGGCAGTCCGTCACCCGCTGACGACTGAACGGGCGAGGCAGGTTCGTCACGGACGAACCGTTCTTCGGTCGAAAGTATACTCAACCAATTGTTCATCTATTCAACTATTTTGCGAGGCGGGCGAATTCGTACGGTCGACCCCCGTCGTGGACGACCCCTATCGACTTTCCGCCACTCGTCCACCCGTGATTCGCACCACGCCCAGCGCGTGCTCGCTATCCTGAACATCGACTGCTCCCGCCGACAGCGCCCGCCGCGACTCCGCGATTCGTTCGTCCAGCACGTACCAGGGCGGTTTTTCGAACGCGCTGATATCGCCGGGTGTGGAGGCGAGAACGAGTCCCTTGAAAGCCAGATTCACGGGCCACGAGTAGGTTCGTGAACTCCGCCCGGCGTCGAGGAGCGCGAGATGGCCGTCGGGACGGATTTCGTCCAGCCAGCGGGTGACGGTGCCGTGCGGGTCGCCGAGCATCCCGATGACGAACGTGGCGAGGACGGCGTCGACGTCCTCGCGGGGCGAGAACGTCGCTGCATCGGCCTGCACGACGTGGACGTTCTCCCAGCCTTCGCGGTCGATTCTGTCCCGCGCTTGGTCGAGCATTCCGCGCGTAAAATCGACGCCGACGACGCGACCCGCCGGACCGACGCGTTCCCGCAGGTGAGGGAAGTTCGCGCCGGTCCCACAACCCATCTCGATCACAGTGTCCCCGGGCGAGAGGTGCAGTTCGTCGGCGACTCGGCTTCGGAGTTCGGAGAGGCCGGGTGTCGCCACTGCAAGGAGGTCGTATAACTGCGCCCACCGTCCGTAGAACTGTTGTGCGGCAGTCGTTCCACGCCGTGACATGCATGGTCGTACGACGGAGTCCGATAAAAGAAATCGGGCTGTCACCACGAACGTCGGAAGTGTGAACGTGACTCGACACGAGGGCCGACGAGGCGTGATTCGTACTAATCTCGTTTGGGAAATTCGAAGTATCAAATCTATTCAATCGGATGGACAAGTCCGTATACGGACCGATCAGAAAACGCCCACAGAGCTGAAGTAATTCGAGGTTCGTACTTATACTACGTGACAGTCGAGATGACAGACTCCGGTGATTGAGGACTGTCATCAAAGCCAACTGTTCGGAGGATGGGACGGTTTCGGAGACAGTATTGAACACGCTACGAGGCGCCCCCATCCGTCATCGAAACATAACGGGTCCACTCGGAACGACGGACACGACGAAACGAAACTTCGAAAACACGAACGGGTGATACGTCGGCCCAGACCCGAAGCTACAGGCGTAGTTCGAAGAAAAATGTCACCTCGTGTACCCCTACCCGAGGTGAATAGAGAGTGATGCCGGATTGGTATATACTTTGTGTGTGCCACTTCGGCGCGCGGACATAAACGACCCGCACAGGCAACCAGGACAAACACAGAATGAACGGGACAATACAAAACGAAACCATGCAATCATCGTCTGACACCGGAGAGATTCCCGCTGAATGGGAGCGATCACCCATCAGAGGGGACGAGATCCAACTCCAGCATCGGGACGGAGATATCGCCGTGAAGGCAGTCAGAGCGTCGATTGCGGACGAATGGGAACTCGAACTGGAGGACAGCATCGGAAACAGATACACCACGATCCGACCGGTCGGCCGCGTCGCAACGCGCGACCGTGCCGTCTCGGCACTTCTCTCGCTCGCGGAGACCGTCAACGACATCCGTCGTGAGCGGGAGGACGTTCGACCGGACGACATCGTCCGCGAGGTACAGCGCAGCGAGCGGGTTCCGGTTTAAACGATTTCCCGCGCGATTTCAGCCACTTCTTCCGCGGAGTTCCCCAGAACGTAGACGATGGGCTCGATACCGTAGCCGCCGGTCTGATAGAGCACCGTCGCGTCGGGCGTCCCGTCGAGCGCCGTCTCGATTGCCGTGCCGAGGTCGTCGTACTCGGCGTCGAACTCGGCGGTCGCACGGCCGGTCGATTCGAGTCGCTCCACGATTTCGGGCGCGTACCTGATGTTGAGCGCGGCGTGGACGTCCGCGCCCTCGTTCCGGGCCGCGAGGAGGATGGAGGCGACGTGCCCGCTGACGCCGAACTCGGGGTCGGCCGGAATCGTCGCCCGTCCCTTCACGTCGAAGATGCGACCGGGAATCCCGGCCACGTCGTCGATGCTCTCGGCGTTGGGGAGACACTCACAGAGGTTCGACCCGACCGCCGGAATGAGCGACGTGAAGCCGCTCGTTCCCTCCACGATGTGCACGCCGCGGCGCATGGACGAGAGGACGCGTTCGGTCGCCCGTAGTTCGTCGTCCGGGTCGTGAACGTTGAAGTCGCCGCCGTATCCAGCCAGTTCGGGCATCGCCTCCTCGTGGAGTTGTGCGATGAGGTCGCGGTCCTCAAGTCGACGGATGAGCACTTCGACCTCCACGAGCGCCTGTAGCTGGCTCATGCTCTCGGTTGCCAACCCTTCGCCGATTTCGTCCACGAGGCGGGCGACCCGCTCGTCCTCCCGAACCCGCTCGTTTCCCGCCACGTCGCCGTGCGCGTACTTCGAAACCGCGCTCTGGCTGATGCCGAGGGCGTCCGCGACCTCGCTCTGGGTCAGGCCGCGCTCCCGAAGGTCCTCGGCGAGCATCGACCGAAACGTCGGGAGGAACTCCTCGACGACGACTTCCTCCGCGAACCTCACAGTTGGTCACCGCCGAACTCGTGGTCGCTGCCGATTCGGGACGCCTGCGGTCCGGCTTGGTCCTGATATTTCGAGCCGCGTTCGGACCCGTAGGGTCGATCAGAGGGGTTCTTGAGTTCCGTGAAGATGAGCTGGGAGATTCGGGTTCCCGGCTTGAGCGCGACCGGCGCGGTGCCGAGGTTCGACAGTTCGAGCGTGATCTGGCCGCGATAGCCGGGGTCCACGACGCCAGCAGTGGCGTGGACCACGACCGCGAGTCGCCCGAGCGACGAGCGTCCCTCGACGTGTGCCAGCAGGTCCGACGGGATTTCGACGCGCTCCTTCGTCGTTCCGAGGACGAAATCGCCCGGATGAAGGATGAACTCGTCGCCCTCGTCCACGATGGTTTCGGTGACGTAACTGTCCACCTCGTCCTCGCTGTCGGGATGGATGCAGGGGATGTTGGTGCGCTGGAATTCGAGGAACTCCTCGCCGAGTCGGAGGTCGATGCTCGCCGGTTGAATTTGGAGATCGGGTTCGTCTATCGGTTCGACGACCAGTTCCCCCGATTCGAGCCGTTCGTGAATGTCCGCGTCCGAGAGTATCATTGTCGAAAACAGGGGAAGGGGTACCTAAAGGCTCTCCGGTCAGTGGGCGTTCGTCGGGGGGATTCTCGGGACACGAATCGGAACTAGCCGAGCGCTCCCATAACGAACAGCAAAACCGCGACGATTCCGGCGGCCGCCGCCGCTTCACCGGTCCTGAGCCGTCGGGCGTGTTTCAACCCGTACGTCCAGACGACACCCTGCCAGAGCGCTCCGAGGGCAGAGACGAGTAGCGTCCCGCCACGGGCTTTCGCGATGAGCGACTGGAGTTGGTCCGTCAGGATTTCGACGTTGCTTCCCGAAAGGTCGACGTGCTGGAGCGCGATGTAGAACAGTCCGAGACCGACGAGCGCCTGCACCAGCGACGGCAGCATTCCCCAACCAGCGACCGCCAGCGTGCTGGAAAACGACCCCTCGCCGTCGAAGAGGGCGGAGGTGACGTGCAGTCCGACTGCGGTCAACGGCCATCCGACGAGGATGCCGACGAAGACGAGCGGGACCTTCTTCTGGAACTCCTTCCAGAGGAGGTCGCCGACGACGACGGTTTTCGTCTTCGGTTGTGAACAGCCATCGGACACCGGATTGTCCTGGTAGAACTCATCGTTGCAGAACACGTCGGCGGGGCGATTCGGGTTGTCTATCTGCGTCGTCCCGGTCATTCGTTGGCTCAGCGACCATCCAATAACTCCGAAAATCGCCGTCGAAAAAAGCGCGACGACGAGGACGACGGCCAACGCGCTTCCCAGACTCGGTCGCGGCGTTCGTTCCTCGAAGAACGTGTCGGGGTGAAAGAGGGCATCCGAAAGCATACATTCGCATATTTGTCACGTATAATAAGCTTTCTCGAATCGAGTAGGAGCGCTTTAGTTCGCCACACCACCATCCAGAGGTATGAAACAGGCCATCGTCGCTCGCACCGACATCGGGATGGGGAAAGGAAAACTCGCCGCGCAGGTCGCTCACGCGTCGCTGTCGGCGTACGAGGATACCGGAGACCGAGCACGAAAACGGTGGAAGGGCGAGGGTCAGAAGAAGGTCGTCCTGAAGGCGGGAAGCGAGGAGGAACTGTTCCGTCTCGCGGAGAAAGCACGGGTGGAGGGACTTCCGAACGCCATCATCCGCGACGCCGGACACACGCAACTTGACCCCGGTACCGCCACTGCCCTCGCCGTCGGTCCCGCCGACGACGACCACGTGGACAAGGTCACCGGCGACCTTTCGCTGTTCTGAGAACCCTCCGAAATATATCAAATCCGAAATCTTTTGCCGACCCGGTCGCTTCTCTTTGCTAGGGCATGTACTCTGTTGCCATGTGTCATATTGTCAAACGCAACGTTGGCAGAGACTTCGCGGCCATTTCGTTCGAGACCGATGGATAAATCGACCGTCCGTGCCGTTCTCGACACGCTCCCCGACGTTTTCTACGTTTTCGACGCAAACGGCAGGCTCGTCGAGTGGAACGACCGGCTGACGACCGTCACTGGCTACGACGACGACGAACTTCGGAGCATGGCTCCGCTGGATTTCATCCCGGAAGCGGACGCGGAGATGATCGCCGAGGCGATCGACATGGTGTTGTCGGGGACAAGCGCGGAGACGCGCCAGTCCGCACTCGTGACCAAGGACGGCGACCACGTTCCGTACGAGTTCAACGCGACGCGAATCACGACCGAGGACGGAACGGTTGCCGGATTCGCAGGGACGGGGAGAAACCTCTCCAAGCGACGGAAACGCGAGCGTGAACTCCGACAGCAGCGTGACGAACTGGAGACGCTGAACCGCATCAACGAACTCGTCCGCGAAGTCATTCACGAACTCGTCGACGCGGCGACGCGCGAGGAAATCGAGGAGGCGGTCTGCTCCCGGTTGGCCGATTCCGATCTCTATCGGTTCGCGTGGGTCGGCGAACACGATATCGTCGAGGACAGTATCATCTCCCGCGCACACGCTGGCGACGATGGAGCGTTCCACGAACTCGTGGGCGAGGTCGAAGCGACGAACAAAGTTTGGGAACGACCCGCGACGACGGCGTTTCGGACGGAACGACACGTCGTCGTCCGTGATTTTTCCGAGACCCCTGCCCTCACCGAACGCCTTCGAAAGGAAGGGAGGGAACAGGGACTTCGGTCCGGAATCGCCGTTCCGCTTTCGTACGGGGGGACGACCTACGGGGTGTTGGTCGTCTACGCGACGCGGGCGAACGCTTTCAGCGAGCGCGAGGCCGCCGGGTTCGATGTACTGGGCGAACTCGTCGGGTTCGCCATCAACGCCGCCGAGAGCAAGAAACTCCTCGCGACCGACAGACCGGTCGTGGAACTGGCGTTTCGTGTTACGGACGATGAAGCACTGCTGGTCGATCTCTCGCGCCGAATCGACTGCACGCTCGTCCTCGATGGTACCGTTCCGACATCCGACGGTCGCTACCTCTACTACGTCCGCGTCGAAGACGCATCGCCGGAGCAGGTGGCTGACACCGCCACGACGGTCCCGAAAATCGACGAGGCACGCATCGTCTGGGTGCACGACCACGAGGGACTGCTCGTGCTGACCGTTTCCTCGTCGTTGGTCGAGAGTTTCATCGAATCCAGTGCGAAGGTACAGACGGCACGCGCACACGACGGAAGGGAAGATATCGTCGTGGAAGTCCCGAAGGGAACCGATATTCGGGCGTTGATGTCGTCGATTCGCTCCTCGCATCCCGACACCGAACTCCTCGCGAAACACGATCTCGAACGAACCGAACGCTCCGAGCAGGATTTCAGGGACGCGCTCTCGACCGAGTTGACGACGAGACAGCGCTCGGCGTTTCGGGCCGCGTATCTGGCTGGCTATTACGACTGGCCGCGCGAGAGTACGGCCGAACAGATCGCAGAGTCGATGGGCATCGCACCCGCGACGCTCCACCAACATCTCCGAAAGGCCGAACGGAAACTCGCATCTTCGTTTTTCGACGAATCTCCGGACTGAACTCCGGACATCTATGCACGATATTGCGGTATGGTAACCACTCACACCCAACCAACGTACGTAGGTAGCGCGTACTTGTCCCCCAAGTACTAGTACACGGTTGATGATGGAGAGACACACGAAAACCGAGACATCGCCGAGAGAACGAACCGAACTATCGGCAGAGGTGCTGTTCGACGTGCTGAGCAGTTCCTACCGCCGATACGTCCTCTCGTATCTCGCAGATGCGACATCACCGACCGAGATCGGTGACCTCGCGTACCACGTCGCGGCGTGGGATGCGGATTCCAGCATCACCGAAATTCCGGACGACGACGCCGACGAGGCGGAGATTCTGCTGTATCACGTCCATCTGCCGAAACTCGCGGCCGCCGGTCTCGTCACGTACGACACCGAATCGGGAACCGTTTTTCCCGGTGAGTCAATGGATTCGGTGACGGAACGCATCAGCATCGTCGAGTAGAGTTTTTTAATTCCGTTCGGGCACAACCTCCGGACGAATGCGCGAGGCACATCCCATCGAGAGAGTGGTCGGCATGGAGTATTACGTCAGCGACGCGGACGGCGTGGGGGGAACGCTACGCGAGACGAACGAGGATTTCCGGGTGCGGGAAATCGAGCGGTTCGACGCGGAGCCGATGGACTCCGATACGGGGTCGTACCCGTATCTCGTCGTCCGTGCGACCCTGCACGGGTGGGACACGAACGATTTCGCCCGGAGTCTGTCCAGCGCGCTCGGTATCAGCCGGGAGCGCGTGTCGTGGGCCGGGACAAAGGATAAGCGCGCGGTGACGACCCAACTGTTCAGCCTCCGGAAAGTCGACCCGGGGGACCTCCCGGAGATGCGAGCCGCCGAACTGGAACCCGTCGGGCGAGCGGGCCGTGAACTCCTGTTCGGCGACCTCGTGGGCAACGAGTTCGAGATAACGGTTTCGAACCCAGACCGCCCGGAAAACGCGGACGACATCGCCGACCAACTGCGCGAGTTCGCCGGAGGCGAGGACTCCCTCGCCGTTCCCAACTTCTTCGGACAGCAGCGATTCGGAAGCCTGCGACCCATCACGCACGAGGTCGGCCTCCACGTCGTCCGCGAGGAGTGGGAGGACGCGGTAATGGCCTACGTCGGCAACCCGTTCGAGACGGAACCCGACGACACGCGCGAGGCCCGTCAGCGCGTCGAAGACCGCGCACCCGATTGGGACGCCGTCCTCGACGCCCTGCCGAACCGACTTGGGTTCGAGCGCTCGATGGCTCACCGACTCGTGGAAAACGGCGGAACGGACCCCGAGGATTTCCGGGACGCGCTCGAATCGCTCCCGACGAACCTTCAGCGGTTGCTCGTCAACGCCGCCCAGTCGTACGTGTTCAACCGCATCCTGAGCGAGCGGCTTCGGCGCGGGCTTCCGTTCGACAAACCGGTCGCGGGCGATGTGGTCTGTTTCGCCGAGGAGGTGGACGGCTTCACCGTTCCCGACATGGACCGCCAGCAGACCGTGAGCGAAAAGCGCGTTCGGACCATCGAACGCCACTGTCGGCGCGGGCGGGCGTTCGTCACCGCGCCGCTGGTCGGCACCGAGACGGAACTCGCCGAGGGGGAGCAGGGCGACATCGAACGCGAAATCCTCGACGACCTCGACCTCGAACCGCACGATTTCAACCTGCCCGGCGAGTTCCACTCGACCGGCACCCGCCGCGCGATACTGCTCGGATCCGAGTTCTCGCTTTCCCACGACCCGCTTTCGTTCGCATTCTCGCTTCCCTCGGGCTCGTATGCGACGGTCTTCTTACGCGAATTCCTGAAGGAGAACCCGCTGGAGATGGGATAGCGGGGCGGCCCCGGCCGCGTGTATAATCCTTCACCGTACTTCGCTCCACGGCTCCGAGGGCATATGGTGAACCCCGGCGTGACTCCATCGATGGCCGGTCGCAAGGGAAGGGTGATTTCGATACTGCTCGCCGCGGTCGTTTTCGTCTCGATGACGGTCACGCCCGTCCTCGCGGAGGGCGACGACGCGCCGATGGTGACCGGACTCCCCGCCGGAATCGTCTTCATCGCCGGAGCGGCGCTGTTGGTGTACAGCGTCGAGAAACTCATCGGGTTCCTCACCAAGGCCGCCGTCGGTCTCGACCTCTCCTTGTTCGTCCTCGCGATCCTCTTCACCGGCATCGAGTTCGACGACGTGGTTTTCGGGGTCGCGACCAACGTCGAGAACTTGGACGGCGTCGCGCTCGGTGTCGTGTTCGGCACCGCGCTGTCGCTGACCGGAATCACGCTCGCGCTGGCCGCCATCCTCACTCCCTTCGAGGTGGACGTTCCCCGCGACTACCTCGTCCTGTTCGCGCTGTCGCCGTTCGTGATGGTGCCGTTCGTGCTGTCCGGGAGCGTGACGCCCTCCGATGGCGTCGTCCTCATCGCCCTGTTCGTCCTCGTCTTCGGCTACATCGTGTACCGGGAATCGAGTCGCAACACTCCCGTCTTCCGGGATACGGAGGTACGGGAGATGCTGGACGGTGGTGTCGTCCGCCCCGCCGCCGACGACATTCCGTTCGTCCCCGACCGCGAACTTCCGGGAATCGCGTGGTTGGGTCTCTCGGTCGTGGCGCTCGTCGGTCTCGTCATCGGTGCCTCGGCCATGTCGATGGGGACGGAGGGAATCGTCACGACCTACGGCATCGAGGACACCGTGTTCGGTGCGACCGTCGCGACGGCCGTGTTGACCGTCGAGGACCTCTTTTTGACCATCGAACCCGTCCGGCGCGGCGCGCCAGAGATCGGCGTCGGCAACGTCGTCGGGAGCGTCCTCTTTTCGGTGACGGGGAAAATCGGGGTCATCGCGTTGGCGGGGAGCATCGGCATCGGGTCGTCCGTCCTCGTCTGGCACCTGCCCGTGTTCATCGTCGGGACCGTGCTCGCGGCGTACTTCATCCACACCGGTCGTCTCCGACCGTGGCAGGGGTACGTCCTGCTCGGCCTGTACGTCGCCTACTGGGTCGTCAGCTTCGTCGTCTTCGGGGGCGCGCCGATAGAAATGTAGACTCAGTTTCCTTTCGGAATCGTCCGTCCGAGCAGGAACGCGGGGATCAGGAAGTCGTTCGGTCCCCTGACGCGGGTAACCGATAGTGTGAGTGCGAGTACGACGGTGAACGCGAGGGGCGGAGCGCCGAGGGCCAACCGCCGGTGTCGACGAACCGCAGCGGCGTAGCCGACGCGATAGGAGGGCGAGCAGCGAGAGGAAGGAACCACGGGAGGTGACTATCCGGAAGCGCATACCCGAAGTTGTCTTCTATCCGATATTTATCTTTCTCTCATCGAACTCGATTCCGAAACGCCGACGTTAAACGCCGCGATTGGCAATGAACGCGCATGAACTGTCGGCAGTGTGCGTCCTCGCTCGAACGACCGGGCGACTACTGCCTGGTCTGCCGGACGCAGAACGCCGACTCCGTCGTCCTCACCGTCGCCCGCGACCACGCCGAACTCACGATGCTCCGAGACGAAACCGTCGTGGGGAAGACCGGCGTCCGGACCACGCCAGAGGACGGCGAAAACGAGGTCGTCGAACTCCGCAACTTCGCGGGGCGCATCGCCGACGAAGTCCGCCGGAAACACCCCGAGGAGGTGTACGCGGCGGGCGACCGCGACGTGATTCGGGCGATCCGGGCGAAACTCCACCACGACTTCTACCGCGTCGGCGACGAGGACCCGGTCGAGGAGGTGCTCGCTCGCCGAGGGGAGCGCTCGCTCGAAGTCGTGGACCTCGACCCGAGCGAGAAACTCGGCGGCTCACACACCACGCTCATCGGCAACCGCGACGGTATGCGGGTGATCCGGGAAGTCGCTTGCCACCCGCACGTCAAGAAGGTCATCCCCGGTCCCATCAGCGCCGGAGGGTCGAGTTCGGACTCCGGCGTCCGCGCCAAGGCGACCCGCGCCGACGAGAACGGCAACGTCCGCATCCTCCTCCGCGATGGCTCCAGCGTGCAGGAGAACCGCGTCGTCACTACCGCGATGGACCGCGAACTCGGCGAGCGGATTCGGGAGGATCTGAACGAGGCGCTACAGGAGAGCGGGTTTCAGTAGCCCGCGAATCGGATTTCGGTTTTCGTTCGACGCGTCCGTTGGTCGGTCTCGTACAACCTTGTCCAACCGGACGGCGCGTGCTGGCGGGACCGCGCAACCAACGGTCGGTTGGGTGGTACCGGGATACTGCGCGAGGGATGAACGAGGACGCGCCCGACAGGCGCGTCGGAGTGAATCGGCTGGGGAGGCGGGTGGTGCTGGCGGTTGCGATGCGGTGCGGTCTCATTGACGTCTGTACTTGCTGTCACGGCAAGACAAGAAGTGACTCATCGCGAGCGTGCAGCCGTAACTTTTGTAGTCGAATCCCCCGATTACACTCAATCACGCCCGTTTCTGACGAAGCCCCAGCCCTTTTGGGCCTGCGTAATTATATGTAATTACATGGCCTCACGCTACGACGCGATACTCACGGCTATTCCGACGCTATCGGGCGGTGGATACGTGGCTGGGCAGTTCACGTCGTTCCCGATGGCCATCCTCGGCCTGCTCGGGGCGCTGTTGGTCGTCGGGTACGCGTTGGCTCGCCCGCCGGTCTGAACTCAAAGGGTTTATCAGTCCTCTCGGGTTATTTCCCGGTACTATGGCCGAAGACTCTCGATCACGAACCGGCAGTGCCGGTCGGTTCGGGGCGCGATACGGTCGCGTCGCGCGCAAGCGCATCTCCGAAATCGAAGCGGACATGAACGAAAACCACACCTGCCCGGACTGCGGTAACGACACCGTGGACCGACAGGGGACGGGCATCTGGGAGTGCGGTCGGTGCGGCTACACGTTCGCCGGTGGTACCTACCGCCCGCAGACGCCCGCCGGACAGACCGTCAAGCGCTCCATCCGCGCCGCATTGGCTGACGACGAATAATGAGTTACAAGTGTTCGCGCTGCAAGCGGGATGTCGAACTGGACGAGTACGGCGGCGTCCGCTGTCCGTACTGTGGCCACCGCGTTCTGCTGAAGGAACGGAGCCGCGACGTCAAGGAAGTTCACGTCCGGTAACGCCCGTGTCTCACGACGCGTTTCTCGAATTCGATTACGACTCCGAGGAGCGTGCCGTCACGGTGTTCCGAAGCGTCGAGCAGGAGATCGGCGAGATCGACGACGAGCGCTCGCGGACGACCGTCGAACGGGACGGGAAAACGATGCTGGTTACCGTCGAAGCGGCGGACCTCGTCGCCCTCCGCGCGGCCCTGAACACGTGGCAGACGCTGATCGGGGTCGCCGAAGCAGTCGCCGGAACCGCGGACGGAACGGGTACCGAATCCGATCGTCAGATCAGCTGATTGTCAGTCTAGCTTTTTCGGATATGTTTTTTGCTGTATCGACGCATTTGTATTCATCGGGTTCCTTACGATAGCACCGTGTTCCGAAGTAGTCCGGGAACGAAGTGCGGTGTATCGTGGCGTCGAACCACCCCTACCGGGGGGCGATAGTCGTGTTCGACCGACTCAACCCATTCGGGAGTAAAAAGGATTCCACGGGTGGAACGGATTTCAAACGAGGCCACCGCATCGAGATCCGATGTCCCGAGACGATGACGCCGATCGCCACGGAGCACACCGACCCCGACGACTGGGATTCGAACGTTCCGGAGGGGGAGGGAGTTGCAACCTACGACTGCCCCGCGTGTGGCGGTCAGCACCGGTATCTCTGGGGGCCGCCGGTCCCGCTCTGTTTGGACGACGAGAACGACGACGACGAACTCGTCCTGTTCGAGGGCGAGTAGACGACGGTTCGAGAACGTCGCGTTTCAGTTTTCGTTCCACACACCACCCTTCGGCGTTCGCGTGAGCGTTCCGTCTTCTTCCCACGTCTCGATCACCTCGTCGAGACCTTCCCGATAGCTCCGATACCGCGGTCGCCAGTCGAACGTCTCCCGAAATCGCTCGTTGGTGGTCGGCATCGAAATCGTCAGCAACTGAACCGAATTCGTCCCGACGAGCGGGCGAGCGAGCCAGCCCGGTATCCGTCGCGGTGTCGGTGCTCCGAGTCGTTCTGCGAACGCGGTGAACAGCGTGGCGACCGTCACCGGTTCGTCGTCGGTGACGTGCCACAGGCCGCTCACGTCCGAGTCGGCCGCCGTGGCGAACGCCCGCGCCGCGTCTTCGACGTGGAGTATCGAGAGCGTCGCGTCCCGTCTACCGAGGAGTCCGCCGCCGAGAATCGGGAACTCCCCGTTCAGCAGTCCCGCTCCCATCTGCCGAGTGTGCGCCGAGTCGGCCGAGTAGAACCAGCCACAGCGGAGGATTCCGACCTCGAATCCGTACACCTCTCCACCTCGGCGAACGACGCGCTCCGCTTCGAGCGCGGAGCGCGTGACGCGGTCGGGATGCGGCGGCGAGTCCTCGTCGAATCGACCGCCGTAGGGTTGGCGGGCGACCCAGACGATACTCTGAAGCAGCAGGCGCTTCGCATCGATTTCGTCGGCGACCGCCACGAGATTTCGCGCCCCTTCGACGCGCACCAGATCGTTTCGCGTCCACTCCTCGTCGGCCGGTTTCAGACTCGTCGGAATAGCAGTCGCGACGTGAATCAGCACGTCACAGCCGTCGGCCGCCTCCACTAGCGATTCCCGGTCGAGAACGTCCCCACGTCGGGGCTCTCCACCGTTCTCCGCAACGAGTTCGTCGCCGCGCTCGTCCCGCGTGAGGCCGACGACGTGATGGTTCCGTGCCGAGAGTTCCGCGACGAGACGACGGCCGAGGACACCGGTCGCACCGGCGACGAAGACGTTCATACTCGATGTCACGACCGCCGCGACAATACGAATTTTGCCGCGTGTGTCGGATGGCTCTCCCGTTTCCGGACACGATCGTACTACGAAATATCTTCGACCGGTACTCGAACCGGGCGAAACCACGGCGGAGCGTGCCGGGCGTAACCCGTGCAAAGTCCTTCTGGCTCTCTCCGCGCGAGTAAAAGCGGGGCTTTTTCAGTCCAGACGACAAGGGACGGGTATGCAGGGTAATCTTCCACCGGAAGCACAGGAGAAGCTCGAACAGCTGCAGGACCTTCAGGATACGGCACAGCAGGTCGCCGTGCAGAAGAATCAGGCCGAAACACAGCTCACCGAATCGGAGAACGCGCTCGAAGAACTCGAAGACATCGACGAGGACGCGACGATGTTCCGCGAAGTCGGCGAACTGTTCGTCAAGACCGGCTACGACGAGGCTCAGGAGGACCTCGAAGACAAGGTCGACAGCCTCGAAATCCGCGTCGAGACGCTGAACAAGCAGGAAGAGCGTGTCCGAACCCAGTTCGAGAAACTGCAGGGCGAACTCCAAGAGATGCTCGGCGGCGGCGCGGGCGGCCCGTCCGGCCCGACCGGTCCCGGCGGCGCTGGCGGCGCGTAAGCGATGCCCAGCGACGAAGCGGTCGTCCAGACTGCCTCGGAAGCGGCCGAGGACCTCATATTCGAACGAATCAAGCAGTCGAACGTCAAGGATTTCGACGTGACGGTCACGTTCGAGGAGGGTATCCTCGAAGTGGACGTGTACGTCAACGCCCCGAACGCGAATCGGGACGAGGAGAAGGTGGCGAACGATGCCGCACTGGCCGCCCGCGCGGCGGTTGACGAACTGTTCGCCGAGGCGGAAGCCGAGGAATCGGCATAACGTCACTCTCTTGACTTGCTTATTCAAGCCGAAATATTATAATAGATAATGCAAAAGGGACACTGTGACGAGTCGCCAGTCACTGGCCTGCCCGGAGGGCGACCGCCGAAAACGGCGGAACCGGCGCGCTTTCCTCGCGCCGTGAGACAGCGCCCTCGGGGCTGACCCGCCCACCCGCCACCCATCGGGACAACCGATGACCGGGACACATTTCCCTCGGGCGAACCGGCAGCAATCGAGTGGCAAACGCCCTCCCATCCGGGAGACAGCGAGGACCGACACGACCGACTGCACGCCGGGACACGCCGAACATGGTGACCCGAAAACCCTCGGCGGAGACGCTGGGGGGGAGTAGGCTCGCGTTCGGACGCGATACGGGGATGGTACGGTTTTCGGGGAGTTAACGAGGATAGATTCACTGCTGTTTCGGCTTTTGGACCGTTTTCTGCACGACGGGAGTACAAAAAGTGACTACTCTGGCCCTGGCTTGAGGTTGCCGTGGGCGTGAAAGACGTCGTCCGGATCGTAGTCGGCTTTGACTTTCGCCAGTCGCGTTGCGTTCTCCCCGAACGGCACTTCCGAGGACTCCTCTTCGAGGCCGGGGAAGTTGACGTACTGGCCCCGGGCCTCGGGGAACTCCTCCATCTCGGCGACCGAGTCGCGCACCCATTCGATGACCGCCTCGGTCTGTCTGGGGTCGTCCCAGTTCGCTTCGAAGTTGAGTCCGTACGGCGCGTCGCGGTGGGCGAAGGCCGTTTCCGTCTCGCCGACGCGGGAGACCGCGCCGCCGCCCTGCCAGATGTCCACGGTCGAGAGCGACACCGGACACCGCTCGGCGCAGTCGACGACGGCGTCGATCACGTCGTCGTTCAACGCGTCCAGATACAGCGACTTCCAGTAGTAGTAGCGCCCGCTCGGATAGTCCTCGTCCAGCATCGTCTGGAGTTCGACGTAGGGAATCGTCCCGCTGAAATCCGCGACCGGTTCCGCGAACGCACGAACCGTTCGCAGTTCCTCCTCGCCCTTCTCCGGGGTTCCCGCGTAGCATCCGAGGACGGCGATGGCCGGGTCGCCCCACGACGCTTCGGGGAACTCGGGCAGTTCCGGAACCCACGCGTAGAACGGGAGCAGGCTCACCTCGTCGGGAGCGTCCGGCGCGTATTCGCGGAACGAACGGAGGACGTCGGGTGCCTCCACACCGTCGAACCAGACGAAGCACATGGCGACGTCCGGACCCACCGGATGGCAGTCGTACTCGAACGCCGTGACGACGCCGAAATTGCCCCCGCCGCCGCGGAGCGCCCAGAACAGTTCCTCGTGGGAGTCCTCGCTCGCCGTGAGGAACTCCCCGTCTGCGGTCACCACGTCGGCGGAAACGAGGTTGTCACACGAGAGGCCGTACTTCCGCCGGAGGTGTCCCATCCCGCCGCCGAGGGTCAATCCCGCGATTCCGGTATCCGAGACGACGCCGCCCGGAACCGCCAGCCCGAACGCTTGCGTCTCGTGGTCGACGTCCCCCCACGTCGCCCCGGCACCGACGCGAACGCGTCCCGCTTCGGGCGTGACGTGCACCCAATTCATCGGTTCGAGGTCGATGACGAGGCCGTCGTCGACCACCGCCCGCCCGGCGACGCCGTGACCGCCGCCGCGTACCGCAATCGGATAGTCGTGGTCGCGGGCGAAGTTCACGGCTGCCCGAACGTCCGCGACGCCCTCACAGCGAGCCACCATCGCCGGACGCTTGTTTATCATCCCGTTCCAGACCCGGCGAGCGTCGTCGTACACCGGTTCGTCGTCCGGCGTGACGATGTCGCCTTTGAACTCCGCTCGAAGCGTTTCCACTTCGATTTCGGCTGTTTCGGTCGCCATTTTTCCTCCCCCAATCCGAGTAGGCGAGCGGCGTCGATAAATGCGACTGCAATCGTTCGCGATTCTCAGGCGAGGAAGAAGACGAGAACGGCGATGGCCGTCACGGCGAGGATGACCGCCCCGGCCAGCGCCGCACCCATGGCGATGACGGCGTTGGCGTGGCTGGCCAGCGTCTCGGTGCGGTCGTTGCCAAAGACGGTGACCTCCGCGTACTCGCTCTCCATTCCGGCCTCGACGGGTTCGAGGTCGGCAGTGGCGTCATCGACCAATCGCGTGATAAGCGAGATGAGTTCGTCGTGGTCGATTGCGCCGCCGACCTGATTCGAGGACTCGACCATGTTCACGATGTGCGTGTCCGTGGTCATTACTTCCACCTCGTCCGCCTCCACGGTTTTCACGATTCTGTCACGGAGGCCGGGTTCCATGTTGTTGCCGTCCACGAGGACGTAGGCCGTCCGCTGGTCCGCAACGTCGAGTACGGCGACGCGGACGCCGAGCGGGCCGATACCGTCCGCGGGCAGCCACTCCGTTTCGTCCCATGCGACTCCGAGTTTTGGACGGCCACGTTTCGTCATCCCGAGTTCCTTCGCCGTTCCTTTCGCGGCCTGAATCATGTGGAACGAGCGCTCGCTGCCGGGGTAGATGTGGCCGATGTCCTCACCTTGGAGCCCGTTGTTGCAGTTGTGGGCGTCCACCAGCATCACGTCGTCCAACCCGCTCGACCGGGCTTCGGCGGCGGCGGCGAGACCGACCGCGTACTCCACGTCGTCGGCGTACTCCGGGGAGTAGGTAGCCACGAGGAGCGCGTCGTCGCCGAACGCCTGTCCGAGGAGTTTGGCGTCACCTTCCTGCGTTCGAACGCTCCGACTGGCGTCGTCGCTGTACTCGATCCGTTCGTAGGCTTCCTGAGCCGTTTCGAGGAGGGTATCGACCTCGCGCTCGGTGACGAGGTTGAAATCGTGTCCGGCGGTGGCGTGCGGCGGGAACGCGAGTCCCTCCGACTGGGCGGCGACGCGGCGGGGGAGGTTGCCGCCGCCGATTTCGCCCATCGGACCCGGGTGAATCATCGGGAGGACGAACCGTGCCTTCTCGCTGCCGCCTTCCCGACGAAAGGAGAGGACGGTGACGGGGACGACGGCTTGTTGTCCCATCTGCTCGAAGAAGTCCTCCAGTTCGCGGGTCCCCTCCGCGATGTGACCGATGAATCCCCGAAGGAAGTCGAGCGCGCTGACCCCGAGACTGCGCCGCCACGGGCGGTCGATGACGACGAGAAAGCCGTACACCGCGAGGGCGTACATCCCGCTGATGATCCCGAGCACGATGAAATCACGCGGCGTGATGATACCGAGTGCGGCCGGTGCCTTGTCCCCCCGTGCGAGGAATTTCTGCACCAGCGGTCCGCCGACTTCGAAGACGCGAATCGTCTCGCTGTAGATGAAAAAGAGGACTGCGGCGGTGCCGGTCTGGATCCCGGCGGGAATCAGGGAGACCAGAAACGACGTGCGTGAGACGGCCATCACGATGAGCAACCGAAACGCGAAGACGGACGCGAGGCTGAAGAGGAGCACGTCGAAGACGAACTGCTGATCCAGTTTCGTGAGCGCGGCGATGATACCCGCTATCGACAGGACGGCGACGACGATGATCTCACACGTCAGCGCGAGCAGCGACGACCGATTGTAGGTCAACTGACCGCTCAGGCGGCGGTCCACCGGCGTCGTGAAGACGCTCGCGATGACCGTCGGCACCCCGATGAAGAAGATGCCTTCCCACGCGTCCTGCAGGATATACTGGGAATCGAATGCCCCGACACCCGCAATCGCGGCGATGAGGAGCGCAAACGCGATGCTCGCGTACCACCGCGGGGCACGGAAGATGTACCGGGACAGACTCGCCAGGTCGCTCTGGGTCGCTGTCATTGGCGAAAAGCTACGCCGCGAAGAGTTAAAGGATGCTACTCGCAGAGATCCTGGAAGTTTTCGAACACTTCCTCGCCCTCTTCGGTGTGTGCGACCTCGGGATGCCACTGCACGCCGTACAGGTCGCGGTCGGTGTCGCTCATCGACTCGATACCGCACACGTCGCTGGTGCCGGTGCGCTCGAAGCCGGTTGGAACCCGCTTCACTTCGTCGGCGTGGCTGGCCCACACGCGGGTTTCCGGCGCGAGCGATCCGACGAGCGGGTCGTCCTCGTCGTCGATTTCGACGGTCACGTCGGCGTAGCCACCGTACTCTCCCTCGCCTACTTCGCCGTCGAGAACGTGTGCAATCACTTGCATGCCCAAGCAGATGCCGAGCACCGGAATATCTAGTTCGAGGTATTCCGCGCAGTTTCCGATGTCGTCCATCGACGGGCCGCCCGAGAGGACGAGGCCGTCCGCGTCGATCTCCTCCGGCGGCGTATCGTTGTCGATGAGTTCGGTGTCGATTCCCATGTCACGGAGCGCCCGGTGTTCGAGGTGGGTGAACTGTCCGTGGTTGTCCACGACGAAGATTTTCGTCATTGGCGGGCGATATGGAGGGCGCGAATAAAAACGCCTCGTCACCGTCGCGACGCGACGGCATCGATTCCTGTTAGCGACGGATCACGATCGCCGCACCGAGGAGGACGAGTGCGGCGATGAGACCGCTCACACCGGGATGTTTGAACACGATGTTCGGTCCCGGCAACGTGTTGTCGTCGGTCGCGCTGTGTGTCGTCCCGCTCGGCTTCGAGTGTGTGGTCGTCTGCTGCGTCGTCGTCTGCTGCTGCGTCGTCGGGGTTTGCACGACGAGCGTTCCCGCCTTCACGCCGTTGACGGCAACCTCCTGTTTCCCGGACGAGGTCGCTTTGTAGCTGTAGGTGACTTTCTTCGTCGCCCCTGCTCCGACCTGCACCCGTTTTCTGTCACCGACGGAGTCACCGACCGCGAGGACGGTCGGGATCTCCCCGGCACCGTCGCCCGTGTTTTTGAGCGTCGCGGTGACCGTCACGGTGTCCCCCTTCGAGACCTGTTGTTTGTCGAGCGACGCGCCCGTGACCCGGATGTTCGACTTCGTTTTCTTCACGGTCACGGGAACCGTCGTACCGGCGTGGCGGCCGTTGTTATCCTCGACCGTCACGTGAGCGATGTAGTTTCCGGGGGTTTCGTAGACGTGTGTGGTCGTGGGACGGGTCGTCGTCTGATCGACCGTTCCGTCGTTGTCGAAGTCCCAGTGGTACTTCGTCGGCGAGCCACCCGAATCGCTCGTTTGACTCGCGTCGAAGGAGACGGGATTTCCGGCACCGGCCGTTCCGCTGACGCCCACGACGGGGTTGAGCGACTCACCACATGTTCCAGCGTGGATGCTCACGGGTTCGTCCATATCGAGTTGTTTCGAATCGGGGTTCGAAACGCTGCCCGTGAGGAAGGACCACGACGTGACGTTCTCGTGCGCTTCCGAGGGGTTGTACAGTGCCGCGTCCCGGTTCCACGAGGGCGTGACGGTGATGTTCGAGTCACCCGGCAGACCGCGGAAGACGCCGCCGTCGGTGCGCGACCCGGCCCACATCCAGTCCAACTCGTTGCGGGACCACTTGTCGTCCCGGTGCGGGTACGTATCGTCCATCAGCACCCACTTGCCCGAACTCGGCAGGCCGCTGAATTTGAACGTCACCGTGCTGATCGGGAGGCTGCCGCCGGTCCGGCTTTTGTTCATCCGATCGTGAATCATCACGAGACTCATCACGCCGCTCGGGGCCTGATAGAGGAACATCGTGCTCCCGTTCTCGTGCGTGACGGATTTCGTCCCGAAGGAGCCGTAGGCCCAACTGCTCTTGTTCGTGTACGGGGACTCGTAATCGTAGAAGTCGACGACGTTCTTGCTGCCGTGAATCGGCGACACCTGCGTACACGATCCGCCCTGCTCGACGGCGTAGGTGCTGTGATGATTCGTCGGGGCGTCGGGGAGGGGGCCGTTGGGAATTCCCGGTGGGGGGAGCGCGACGGCGGTCCCGACCGAGCAGAGGACGAGGAGGGCGATAAGCACGGGGCGAAGCTTCATTGCACCGGTCGCCTCCGAATGCGATACTGCGTCTGTGTGGCTGGATACGTCATAATCACGATTCTCCGATAGCACGCGTTGTACGTGCTCTACCGGTTTCCGAGACAGTCGTGATTGCCTTTGTTATGGGCCACCTGCGGGCCGCTTAGGCCGTTCCTTCGGCGAAACCCGCGTTTTGGGATCGAGGCCGGTGACCCGTCTCGCGAAGGGAATCGCGACGGCGAGCCACACCGTGTAGTACTATCGTTCCGCCAACAGCGCGGGCAGGTCATCGACGGAGTCGATGACCGCCGCCGCTCCCGCCGATTCGTACTTTCGACGCCCGGACTCGCCGGTCAATCCGCCGGTCAGCACGCCGACGCCGAAGTACTCGCGGTCGTGGTCGGCTTCCGCGGCGTTCACGGCTGTCTGGATGTCGTCCAGGGTATCGCCGACGAAGGCGACCCGCTCGGCGTCGAATCGCTCGGCGAGGGTCACCAGCGCGTGCGGGTGCGGTTTGCCCTGCTCCCAGTCGTCCATCGTGAACCGGCGGTCGTCCGAAACGTCCAGCCCGACGCGTTCGAGGGCGATGTCCGCCTCGGCACTCGGCCTGCCCGTCACGACGCCGACGGGATAGTTCTCGGTGAGCGTCTCGACCGTCTCGGCCGAGATGAGGACGGGTTCGTCGTTGATGTACCCTCGCGTGTCCAGCGTCGGGTCGTCCCCTTCGAAGTCGGCGTACAGGTCCGCGCCGAGGTACAGTTGCTGGAACACCTCGCGGAGCGTTTCGGGGTCCCATTCGGTGCGCACTCGGTCGTGGGCGTCCTCGGGCAGTTCCTCCTCGACCACCCGTTCTGCGGCGTCGAGTCCGCCCCCGTTCGCGGCGATTCGGTCGGTGAACTCCTCGATGGAGTCATCGAGGCGCTCACGGGATGCGAGGACGTACAGCGCCACCGCGTAGGTGAGTTCCCAGTCGTTGTTGAATCCCGATGCGTCCTTGAACGACTGGATGGCGTCCTTGGGAACCGTTTCGTCGTAGACCCGCTCGACGGATTCGAGTATCGCCCGCCGGTAGGAGTTCGCCACGTCCACGAGCACCCCGTCGATATCCAGCACGACAGCGTCGGCGTTCATACCATCGCGTTCGTCCGCGGCGATAAGGATGTGCCGAATCGAGGGAGAACCCATCGTCGGTCATCACCCGCGGTAACACGTGTCTGCCGAACCGACTATGGTCGTTCGCTCTCATGGTCCGTGCATGGATCACGACGAACTCCAGCGACTTTACGGGAGCGACGAATTTTATTGGGGGACCGATCCCAACGGGTTGGCGGAGACGGTACTGGAGTTCGCACCCGAACGAAAGGCACCCGCAGCGGTCGATATCGGAAGCGGCGAGGGTCGGGACGCGGTGTATCTCGCCGAACAGGGATACGGCGTTCTCGCGGTCGATCCCGTACCGAACGGGCTACGAAAGGCCGAACGACTCGCCGAGGAGCGCGACGTCCACATTCAGACCCGCACGGCCGACATCAACGACCTCGATTTCCCCGCGATGGACGTCGTCTACTCCTGCGGTGCGCTCCAGTATCTTCGCCCGGACAACCGCGAATCGCAGTTCGAGCGGTTCAAAACCGCGACCACGGACGGCGGGATACACGTCCTGTTCGCGTTCGTGGACCACCCCGAGATTCCGACCGCACCCGACTGGGGTGACAACGAGTTCTTTTACGAACAGGGCGAACTCGGGAGCTACTACGACGACTGGGACCTGTTGGCGGAAGACGAGTTCGTCTTCGACGACGAGTCCGGCGGGGAACCCCACCAGCACGCCGCCGAGACTATCGTCGTGGCGAAACCCGAAGCGTAGACGGTCGTCGTTCGTCCCTTCGAACGTCTTTTAGACGAAGGCTCTTCGAATGCGTTTCAGCCGACTGGTCAATATGTCTGCACGGTGTCAAGGAATCGACTAAATTCCCGCCCTCTCTCCGAGTGCAGATGGAACGATACACCCTCCGAGCCATCGGCATGAGTTGCAAGAAGCTGTGAAAACATCGTCCGAAGCGAGGTGACGGGACCACGTGGCGTGAGCAGCGTTGATCCGGACGCACAAGCCAACGAAGTCGTCATTCAGGGTGAACCCGCGACGGAATCCCGCGTTCGACAGGCCATCACCGAAATCGGCTACGACGTGGCGGAGTAAGCGCCAGGAACGAAGAACGGAAATTTTCATCCTTCACTCGCGCGCCCAGAACAGCGTCTCGCCCGGAATCGTCTCCCGTCGAACCGGCACGGACGGCCCGTCGCCGCCGAGGGTCGTGAAGACGAAATCGGCGTCACACTCCTTCGCGACGGCGAGCGCGGGTCGGTGGAGTTCCGGCGGCAAGTTCCGGGCGTACAGCAGGTCGGCCCCCGAATACACTTCCAGTTTCGGCTTCGTCACGTCGTCCAGATGAAATCCGACGCCGTCGGGTACTCTCCGTGGGACGATATCGGTCGCGGTGACGGCGACACCGGCCGCCGCGAGTTCGCCCGCGACGTCCGGTCGATTGCCGATTCCGATCTCGACGGCGCGCTGATAGTTGGCGAGCCGCATAACGATTTCGTCACGGGGTTTCGGGTCCACGGCGGGATGTTTATGCATCGTCCGCCCATAGAAGTTGCCATGTTGATTGACATCGTCCCCGTGGGGGACGTCACGGGGCGGGTCAAACGCGAGGCTTCAGCGGCCCTTCGGACGATTTACGATTGCGACGTGATGGTGCACGAGCGACAGGAAATACCCTCCGGGACCCACGACCCGAACCGCGACCAGTATCGCGCCGAGGGGTTCATCGAGCTAGCCAGTCGTATCGGGACTGGTGAGAAAAACATCGCCATCACGCCGGAGGATCTCTTCTATCGTCGCCGGAACTACGTATTCGGCCTCGCGTATCTCGACGGACGCGGCAGCGTCATCTCCACCTATCGACTGGAACCCACGAAGGACGGTCTCTCCTCCGACGGCGGCATCACGACCAAACCGACCGAGGAGGTGTTCTCCGACCGTGTTCGAAAGGAAGTCGTCCACGAGATCGGCCACACCCTCGGTCTCGAACACTGCGACAACAACCGCTGTGTGATGAACTTCTCCCCGACCGTCCGCGAAGTGGACGTCAAAGAGGAGAACCTCTGCGGTACCTGTCAGCGTCAAGTGCTCTGAAGGAACTCTCGATCCCGTTTTTGGGTCCGGTAAACGATCTTGATCTCGATCCGCTAGCGTAAGCGTTCGATGACGGCCCCGACGAGCGCCAACAGGCCGAAGAGCATCGTGACCAACTGCTGTGCGAGGTCGTTCGGCAGGACGTACTTCGCCATCGCGACGCCCCAATCGACCCGTTCGTTCACCACGGACGCTCCCTCGGTGCGATTCGGAATCCCGAGTTGACTGGCCGTCGGGCCGTTGCTTCCCTCGCCCGGCACTCGATCCGCCTCGTAGGGAAGCGACCCGGTTTTGATGGCCCAGACGACCTTCCCGTTTTGGTCGATTTCCACGACGCGGTCGTTGTACGAGTCGGTGATGAGCGTGTGGCCGTTCGGCAGTCGGTCGGCGTCACGGGGCCAGTCGAACATGCCGCTCCCTC
The DNA here is from genome assembly GCF_024136975.1 of Haladaptatus sp. AB643. Lineage (NCBI taxonomy): Archaea > Methanobacteriati > Methanobacteriota > Halobacteria > Halobacteriales > Haladaptataceae > Haladaptatus > Haladaptatus sp. AB643. The sequence goes on along the minus strand of NZ_JAMYJW010000004.1, from coordinate 379,861 downwards.
CGTACGTCCAAGTGGTCGTGTTGTTTCGAATCTCGACCACGCGGTCGTGTTCGCTGTCGGCTACGAGCAGGGTGTCGTTGGCCAGCGTGTCGGGGTTGTGCTGTTCGTAGAGGATTTTCCCGGATTTCGAGTACGAATTCGGCCCAACCACGGGGGTGACAGTGACCGATCCGTTCTCCTGCACGTGCAGGTCCGCGACCGTATCGAAGTTGCGGAGGCTGATTCGGAAGACGCCCGGTCGGATTCGGTCCACGTCGTTGACGTGCGTCCAGTCGCCCTCCTTGTCCATCCCCTTCGGGAATTCGTAGGTGTCGGTGGCGTTCCACTGCCAGACGATCTGTTTGTCGCGGTTCACGGCGAACACGCGGTTGTTGCCCATATCGACCATCACCCAGCGGTCCTCGCCGTCGACGACGTAGTGGTCGGCGTCGTGGAGTTCGTGGTGTTGGAGTTTGGCGTCGTACCACGAATAGTTCCACAGGGTCTTTTTCGTGCTCTTCTCCACGATTCGGAGGGAATCACGAACGCAGTTTTCGTACCCGTCGTTCCGGTACTTCGCGGGACAGCTTTCGTCGGGAATCTCTTCGGCGGTCGCGATTTGCACTCGGTTCGGTCCGAGCGCTTCGATGTCGAACACGTCGTCCGCTTTCGTGTACTGCCAGACGATCTTTCCTGCGGGGTTGACCTCGATGGCGCGTCCTTCGTGTTGGTAGCCCTGCAACGCGATGTAGGTGTTGTTGGCCGGGCGCTGCTGATCGACGGTCAGGTGGGGGCCGTCGGGTGCGGTGAGCGCCCCGACTCCTGCGGTGGCGAACAGAACGACCGTGAGGGCGGCGAACAACTTTGCGCGGTTGTCCGAGAGAGAAAGCCACGAGGAGAGCGTGGAAATCACTACTCCTCCCTACGCAGACGGGGGAAAAAGGGATTCGGTTTCGGGTCAGTTCGTCGCGGAATCCAACAGTTTGGTTACCTTGTCCGTCTTGAGAGCGGCGACCGTTTGGCCGTCGATGATCAACATCGGCGTGCTGTTGACGCCCGCTTTCTGGGCCGCCGTATCGGTCTTCTGTAGCTCCGATTTGTACTTGTTCGACTCTATCTGCGATTTGATCTCGTCCCGGTGTTTCACGCCCGCTTTCTTCATGAACGAGAGCAGTTTGTCCGTCGTCGCCCACTGCTTCTGTTCGGAAGGCTGGTTGGAGAACACCTGCTCGTAGTACTTCCAGAACGACTGCGGATCGACGTTCCACACCGCGAGTCCCGCTTCGGAGGCGCGTGGCGCGTCCGCCCCCAGGAACGGTTGGCCGTTGTAGTACGCGAGCGACCGAAATTCGAGGTCGATCTTCCCCGGTTCGACGTAGTCGGACATCACCGTATGCAGAAAGCCCGTGCTGAACTGCGCGCAGTACGGACACTTCCAGTTGCTGAAGTACTGCACCGTCGTATCGGCGTTGCCCGTTCCCGCGATCGCGTACGTGTGTTTGCCCGGATTATCGGGAATCGGGGCGTCCGCGATGTTGTAGTCGCTATTCGAATCGCCGCTCTTACCGAGACCGAGACACCCGCCGAGGGCGGCTACGCCGGTTACGCCGGTTGCCTGGAGAAGTCGTCGCCGTGAGAGACCCATTTTCGTACCCTTCGGACTTCTGGATTGAGTACCTTTCGTCTGTTCTCGGGGGATGGGTCCCGTCGCTCTGCGTCGGGTCGTTTGTCACCAGTCGCACGGAGCGACCGCCGCTGATGCGGATCGAAAACGCGTGAGATGAGAAAAACGCGACTCTAGCTGTAGTAGTACTCGCCCTCGTTCTTCTGTTGGCGGTCGAGCTGGCTGCCGGGTTTGTTGATGCGCGGGCGACCCACGTTCTCGTCGCGGCGGAACGTGATGTCGAGGTTGGCGAGGAAGTCGTTCATGCCGTCGCGCATTCCCTTTGGGCGTCCGGCGTGACCGTGTTCGGCGGGTTCGCCGTCGAACACCATCAGGCGGTCCGAGAGCAGGTCGATCATATACGTGTCGTGGTCGATGACCAGCACGGTGGCGTCCTGAATCTCGGCGTAGCGGCGGATGGCGCGCGTCGCGCGGACGCGCTGTTCGACGTCGAGGTACGCCGACGGCTCGTCCAGCAGGTAGAGATCGGCGGGTTTCGACAGACAGGCCGCGATGGCGACTCGCTGACGCTCGCCGCCGGAGAGGTCGGTCAGGTCCTGCTCCATGATGCGTTCGAGTTGGAGCGGTTGGGAGATTTCCGTGTCCCAGTAGGAGGTCCCCATGTCGTCGGTCAGCGACGACAGGAAGACGTCCACGCGCATCGGTTGGTCGATCTCGATGTACTGGGGTTTGTACGAGATGTCCAGCGCGAAGTCAACGTCGCCCTCGTCCGGTTCGAGCCGTCCGGCGAGCAGTCGCGCGAACGTCGATTTCCCGATGCCGTTCGGACCGACGATGCCCAACACTTCGTTCTCGTAGATCGTTCCGCCCTCCACGTCGAGCGAGAACTCGCCCTCGCCGTACGATTTTCTGAGGTCCGGGTACTCCACGAGCGGGTCGGCGGTGACCGTCTCGCGCGGGGCGTGTGCGTCGAACTCGATGGCGTTCGGGCGGATCCGCATGTTCTCGTTGTTGAGATAGCCCTTGAGGTACTCGTTGATGCCGTTGCGGACCGATTTCGGCGTCGTGATGACACCGTACGCGCCGGGTTCGCCGTACGCGACGTGGAGGTTGTCGGCCACCAAGTCGAGGATGGCGAGGTCGTGTTCGACCACGAGCATGGAGCGACCCTGCTCGTTCGCCATCTCCTGGAGCAGGCGGGCGACCGTGACGCGCTGGCTGATGTCGAGATACGGCGTGATTTCGTCGAGGAAGTAGAAGTCCGCGTCCCGAGCGAGTGCCGCCGTCAGGGCGACGCGCTGGAGTTCACCGCCGGACAGGCTGTCGATGTCCTGTTCCATGACGTGCTCGATTTCGAGCCGTTCGAGCAGGTCGTCCAGCACGCCGCGCTCGTCGGTTCGGGTGAGCAACTCGGCGGTGCTCCCGTCGAATCGGTCCGGGATCTTATCGACGTACTGCGGTTTGCGGGCGACGGTCACGTCGCCGTCTCGCACATCGCCGAGGTAGTCCTGTAGTTCCGTCCCGCGATAGCGTTCGAGGATGGTGTCCCATCCCGGTGGGTCGTCGAACTGGCCGAGGTTCGGCGCGAGTTCGCCCGCCAGAATCTTCACTGCGGTCGTTTTCCCGCTCCCGTTCGGACCGAGAATACCCGTGACCTGCCCTTCCTGTGGAACCGGCAGTCCGTAGAGCGAAAAGGCGTTTTCCCCGTAGCGGTGGACGGGGTCCTCCTGCAGTTCGCTCGGCAGGTTGATGATCTCGATGGCGTCGAACGGACACTTCTCGACACAGATACCGCACGTCTCGCCGAGACAGATCTCCTCGCTGATGTGGACCTGGTCGGGCTGTCCTTCGGTCGTGTCCTCGCCGCGGAGCGTGATGCACTCCTTTCCCGTCCGGTTCGGCGGGCAGAAGTTCTTACACTCGTAGTTGCAACGGTCGGGTGAGCACCGCTCAAGGTCCACGACCGCGATACTGTCGTCTGCCATTCTCAGATCCTCACTTGGTTAATCAGGAGAATTCCCCACGTAATGAACCAGAGCGAGAACGTCATGAACGCCACGAAGAGCGCGTCTTTCACACCATCCAGTTCGTAACCGATGAGATACAGCAGTGGCAGTTGCACCACCACGAACGCGAGCATAATGACCAATCCCATCTGATCCTTCGCCGCTGGGGGGGTGGTCCCCGCCACCATGGCGGAGGCCACTCCGGCGATGATTCCTGCAATCGACGCGAGCGACGTAATAGTAATACTACGGAGATGGGACGCCCGTTGCTCAGATGCCTTTTCAGTCGCCATGCGTGGCAATCGGGTATCCTACCTCAAAAGATGTTCGCTTGTCCATACCCTCCGCCGCTTCCCCGAGACGGTTCCGTCGCGCGGGAAAACGTCGTTTCGTCGGGATGTCGAAATGGGACGAAGTCCTCAGGGAAACGACCCGAATACAGACGGTGGATGACTTTTAGGATGTGTATGTGAATCAGTATCAATGCCGACGCTGCGCTGTCGGCGAAAACGCTTCGAGACCCGTTTCGTCCCCCGAAAACGACTGTCGTAGTGGCTACGCGTGTCCTTTCCGTGTCACTCCGTCTCAATAGTTTTATGGCGATGGGGTGTTTCGATTCGTAACGATGATGAGCCAAACTGAACGGGAGGAAATTGACGACCTACCACCCAGTGCGAAATTAGTTTTCAAAGTTCTCGAATACAACGGGTCGCTGACGCAGAAACAGATCGTGGACGAATCGATGCTGTCCGCACGGACGGTTCGCTACGCGCTCGAACGACTCGAAGACATCGGCGTCGTGGACGAAGACATCTACTTCGCCGATGCCCGACAGAACCTCTACGAGATTAACGTCCCGACCGAGGCGGAGACGGACCAGTCCGTCGACGCCCAGTGTGCCGAATAACTCCGCTCATCTCTCCCAATTTTCGTCTTTCCTTTTGCCGACGGCGATGCTTCGATTCGCTCGCCGCTACCCGCATCCATTAGTTCTCACGCACGAACGACACGGTATGAACGTGTTCATTATCGGCGGTACCGGACTCATCAGCACCGGCATCGTCACGCAACTCGTCGCGGACGACCGGTCCGTGACGGTCTTCACGCGCGGGAACCACGACGGCGAACTGCCGGGGACCGTGACGCACGTACAGGGGGACCGACACGACACGGACGCCCTCGAAGCGGCGGTCGCGGACGCCGACCCGGACGCGCTGGTCGACATGGTCTGTTTCTCGCCCGAGACGGCGCGGGAGACCGTCGATGCGGTCGCGCCCCACGTCGACCAGTACGTCTTCTGTAGCACCGTCGATGTCTACCACCGCCCGCCGGAGCGCAACCCGATCACCGAGGATGCCGCCAGACACCCGAACGTGAGCGACTACGGCCGCAACAAGGCCGACGCCGAGGACGTGTTCATGGGCGCTCACGAGGACGGGAAGTTCGAAACGACCGTCATCCGCCCGTGGAGCACCTACGGCGAGGGCGGCGGCGTCCTCCATTCGTTCGGCGACGACACGTACTACCTCGACCGCCTTCGGGCGGGGAAACCCATCATCGTCCACGGCGACGGCACCTCGATTTGGGGGCCGTGCCACCGCGACGACGTGGCCCGCGCGTTCGTGAACGCCATCGGCAACGAGGCCGCGTACGGCGAGGCCTACCACGTCACCAGCGAGGAGTTCATCACGTGGAACCAGTACCACCGCCGCGTCGCCAGCGCCATCGGCGCGCCCGAACCGGAACTCGTCCACATCCCGACCGACGTGCTCACGTCGGTCGTCCCGGAGCGGACCGGCATGCTCCGCGACCACTTCCAGTTCGCCACGACGTTCGACAACAGCAAGGCGAAACGCGATCTGGACCACGAGTACACGGTCGACTTCGAGACCGGCGTCGCCCGGACCGTCGAGTGGTTGGAGGAGAACGACGAGATAGACGACTGGGACGAAGAACCGTTCGAGGACGCGCTCATCGAGGAGTGGCGCGTGGCGACCTCGGACGTGGTCGCAGAGCTAGCGGAGTATCGGTAAAACGGATAAAATCCGGGTCCCTGAATCGATCACGACTAAAAACAGAGGTGCACAGACGAACGATCACTCGCCTTCTTCGACTTCGAAGATTTCGTCGGCGACGAGTCCGTGTGCCTCCCGGTGAACCTTCTCGCCCGCTTCTTTGTTCGGTGCCTCGAAGAGGCAGAAGACCACTCCCTCGTCCTCGCCTGCCCAATAGGTCTTGTACTCCACGCCGTGTTCTTCCTGGGTCTCGATGTCCTGCTCGTGTGCCCTCGCCACGTCTTCGGCGGTCCCTTCTACCCCCCGGTGTACGTCCATGTATAGTGGCATGGCAGCTTGTATCTAGCACACACACCAGAATAAATATTTTTGATTGATACGTTTACTGATGGACGATAGCTACTCGAACGGGTATTCTTGAGATAGCACCACGACGGCTCGTGAAGATTGCGTAAATCGACGCGGATGGCTGATTTCCCACGAGCAAATAGTGACTGAACGCTGTCCAATTACGCCGAAACGACCGTGATCTGGCGTTCCCTGTCGATGGCGTACTCCAGTTCCTCCGCGATGGCGCTGCCGCGGGAAACCTGGATGTCGCCGCCGCGGCCGACCGTTGCGGTGAACAGGTACTCGCCGTCGGCCTGCACCTCGACGGTCTCCCCGGCGTGGCCGTCGAGCGGGATGATGACGTGACGCGACGTGATTTCGGGGGTAACGACGTTCCCCTTCGGAGCCACCGCCGTCGTCCCGACCGAGGACGGTTTCTCGTCGTGGGTCCGCACGTCGATGTCGATGCCGAGGCGGTTCTCGATGTCGTCGATGCGACCGCCGCCCTTGCCGATGACGTAGGAGATGTCGTTTTCGTCCACGTAGACGACGGCCTTGTTCTGCCCCTGCAGGTCGACGTCGACGTGCCCGCGCGAGACGGATTGGATTTCGCGCTCGATCTCCTGTCGGGCGAGGCGCGAGACGCCGGTTTCCTTCTCGTCACCGTCTTCCAAAGGGACCGTGACGACCTGCCGGTTGAAGGTGTAGATCTCGTATTCCGGCGTTCCGGTCTCGAACTCCTCCACGAGGATGACGGGGCGGGCGAGGTCCTCCTCGGTCATGCCTGCGGGCACCTTGACCTTCGTCCGTACGTCGTACACCTTCTCGATCTGCCCGGCTTCGATGTAGACGACGGTGTCCACGATCTGCGGAATCATGCCGAGTTCGACCCGGCCGATGAGCCGCTGCAGCGCGTCGATCGGTCGCGTGGCGTGGACGACGCCGACCATGCCGACGCCCGCGAGGCGCATGTCGGCGAACACCTCGAAGTCGTTCGTCTTCCGCACCTCGTCGTAGATGGTGTAGTCCGGCCGCACCATCAGCAGGGAGTCGGCGGTCTTCTCCATCTCGCCAGCCAACTCGGTGTACTGGGTGACTTCCGGGCCGACCTGCAAGTCGCGAGGTTTCTCCATCGTCTTCACGGCGAAGTCGTTGTCCGCGAGGAATTCCGCGACGGCTTGTGCGAAGGTGGATTTCCCGGCACCGGGTGCACCGGAGATGAGAACGCCGCGCTGGCGTTCGAGGAGTCGCCCGCGGAGTTCGTCCGCGTGCTCGTAGTCGTCCAGCGAGGTCTTGACGATGGGTCGAACCGCCGTGATCTCCCACGCGTCCGCGAACGGCGGTTCCGCGATGGCGATACGGTAGTCGCGGAACTGGACGATGGTCATACCCGGTTCGTCGATCTCGATGAAGCCCTCGTTGCTCTGTTTCGCGCTCTGGATGATCTCCTGTGCGTACTCCTTGAGATCCTCGTCGGTCGAGGGGTCGTCACGGATTTTCTGATAGTGCATATCGCCGATCTCGCCGCGTTTGGCCATCGGCGGCACCCGCGACCGGAGGTGGACGCTCATCGTCTGCTCGTCGAAGAAATCCTCGATACTGAGTCGGCCGACGTCCTCGGTCTTCGGCGCGATGTACTCCACGTCCAACCCCTTGGCTTTCGCCACCTCGCTCTGCACGAGGTCGCTCGTGACGAAGGTGGCGTCGTGTTCCTCGGCCAGTTCGCGGATGAGCGCGTCTATCTCGCCGCGGTGGGCGTACCCCTGCTCTTCGGGTCCGGGGCGCACCCCGACGAAATCGAGATCGATGTCGCCCGCGTCCGCGAAGTCCGCGAGTCGCTGCAGTTCCGACAGACCGTCCCAACCGCTCTCCTCTCCTTTGTTCGCCTGCGATTCGAGTTCGCTAACGACGGCTTCGGGGATGAGAACCGTCGCCCCGGCAAAGTCACCGTCACCGACTTTCTGGGAAATCCGGCCATCGACGACGGCGCTCGTATCCGGCACTACGTTCATGTCTCTCGGTTCGTGCGGTAGCCTGATAAGGGTTTCAGCGTGTGAGTCATGCTTTTGGTAGTCGGTAACGTATGTGGGTCGATGCGTCACGCCCACCTCGTTCTCACCGTCGACGCCGAGACACGCGACCGAATCGAAGCCGACCTCGCGGACGAAACCGTCGAAGAGTGGCTTCTCGACGCCGTCGAACGGAAACTCGACCGCTACGCGGAGTACGAATACGTCGATGACTGTGGCATCTGACGGTTTCGCCGTTCGCTTCCGAATTTCGTCACTTGCTGCCGAAGCCACTTGCTATCGCAAGCGCCAAGATTAGAAGGCTGACAGAACAAAATGCGCAGGATGGTAGCACTCACGTCCGCGAGCCTCGATGAAACGTTCGAGACGCTTTCGGACGAACAACGGCGACAACTGTTGTACTACCTCTCCGAATCATCGGATGGCACCGCGACGGTCGAAGAACTGATCGAACTACTCGGGGGGAATGCACAGCAAACCGAAATACGTCTTCGACACGTTCACATTCCGTATCTCCGGGACACCGCGATGGTCGATTACGACGATCGGACTGAGACGGTTCGATATCGGGAAACCCCGTTTTTGGAACGAATAATCGACTGCTGTCCCGACGAGTTCACCTCGTGAAACTACCGCTCCGGACGTGAGTTCCGGATCCGTTCTTGCCGAGTTGCTGGATACTAAGCCCCCCGCCAAACAGATGGGTGTATGGACGAACTGGTCGAGTTGACCCGCGACCTCGTCTCGATTCCGAGTCACGAGGACGAGACGGCAGCGGGGGACCGTATCGAGGAATGGCTCCGATCGGAGACGGACGCCGACGTCACCCGCGACGGAAAAGGAAACGTCATCGCTCGAAGAGCGACTGGCTCCCAGACGCAGTCCGGGAACGTCGTCGCTCGCGGAACGACGGACGATGGAACGACCGATACGTCCCTCGCGTTCGTCGGCCACCACGACGTCGTTCCGCCGGACGACTCCCAGACCGACGGCGACGACTACGTGGTCGAAGAACGCGGCGGACGGCTGTACGGGCGAGGCGCGGCGGACATGAAAGGCTCCGTCGCCGCCTCGATGCTCGCGTTCCGCGACGCCGACCCGACTTGCGACCTCGTCTTCGCCAGTTTCGTCGGCGAGGAGATCGGCGGGACCGGTGCACGCTACGCCATCGACCACGACTTCGCTCCGGACTGTGCTATCATCGCCGAAGGCTCCACGAACTACTCGAAAGGGGACGTCACGGACGTCGTCGTCGCCCACCGGGGCCGACGGGCGAGCACCATCACGGCACACGGAACGGCCGCCCACGCCAGTGAACCCGAAGCGGGCGAGAACGCGATCTATCGCGCCACCGACGCCGTGGACATCGTGCGCGACTGTTCGGTCCCCACCGTCTCCGTCCTCGGGAACGAACTCTCGGGGAGCGTCGTCGCCACCGAAATCGAGGGCGGTAGCGCGTGGAACGTCATTCCCGCGACCTGTGACGTCACCATCGACGAGCGCACCGTCCCCGGCGAACGCGCCGCCCTCGAAGCGGTCGAGGAACTCGACGGCGTCGAGTGGTCCGTCGAACAGGACTTGCCACCGATGGAGTGCGATGACGCCGACTTCGCCGACACCGTGCTCGCGGCGGCGGAAGATGCACAGGACAACGACCCCAAACAGGTGACGAAACCCCACGCCACGGACGCGGGCTGGCTGGCACAAGCGGGCGTGACGTGCGTGGTCTGCGGTGCCTCAGAACCCGGCGAAGCACACACGAAGAACGAGAGCGTCGGCATCGACGTGCTGGAGCGCTGTTACCGGACCTACCTGAACACCGCCGAGCGACTGTAGGGCAGTGGCGAGTGGGGTACGGAGTTGGGACTTTTCTGTCCGTCGTACTTTCCGTGATTGCAGTTCCCGAGAGATGGGCATCGACTGCCCAGTCACGACTCAGACGACGCGGTTCGTAAGCTGTTCGTCGGCGTCGATGTGCTGGACGTTCTCCCGGACCAGTTCCGCGATGTGATCGTAGTAATCCACCTCCATGGCGGAGGCGTGCGGCGTGATGATGACGTCGTCCATGTCCCAGAGCGGCGAGTTCTCGGGTAACGGCTCCTCCTCGAACACGTCGAGTACGCCACCGGCGATACTCCCGTCTTGCAGGGCGGCAACCAAGGCATCCTGATCCGCGCAGGGGCCACGGGCGACGTTGATGAAGTAGGCGTCGTCACGCATGGCGTCGAACTCCGCTTCTCCCATCAACCCTTCCGTCTCGGCGGTGAGCGGGGTGGCCAGCGCGACGAAGCGGGCGTTCGAGATGGCCTCGTGGAGGTGGTCGTCCGCGTAGACGGTCCGGACGTGGGGAACCGACTCGGCCGAGCGGCGGACGCCGGTGACGTGCATACCGATGGCGTCGGCCCGTTTGGCGATTCCCTGTCCGAGCGTGCCGAGACCGACGACGCAGAGCGATTCGCCCTGTAGCGTGAACGGCACGTCCCAGTCCGGGCGACTCCACTCGTGGTCACCCTGCTGGCGGGTATAGACGTGTAGACGGCGGGCGAGTTGGAGCATCGTCCCCAACACGGTCTCGCCGACGCTGGTGCCGTGAATCCCCGTGCTGTTCGTCAGAATGATCCCCGCGTCCTCGAACTCGTCCAGCGGGAAGCGGTCGTATCCGGCCTGAACCGAGTGGATCCATTCGAGGTCGGCATCGAGAAACGAATCACGGTACGCGAAGGTGACGAGCGCGTCGCAGTCCGCCAACTCGTCCGGGTCGTCGCCCACGACGACGACCGTCGGGTCGACGGACGAAAGCGCGTCACGCAACTGCGCGGGAGGGAAGATGGCGCGTACGGACTCGTGGACACCGAGGTGAGAAATCTCCATGGAGGGGGTACCCACGGCGACAGGATGAATCTTCGGACGGCGGCAGTCGGATCGGGTTCACCGATAGTTTCCTGTCACCCCGGTACCAAATCGGGCGCGGTGGCTGTCGCGGTGCTCGAAGGCGTGTGAAGATTCGACTCGACGAAATTTCGAAGGGCGGCTCGGGAGAAATCCTCGTCACAAGGGGCTCGGAGGGGGTAACTTTCGTCACCGCCGCCCGGGCGGGAGTATCCGCTCGAACGGTTTGACTCTTGCGAGCGACGACTCCGAACGATGTTCAGCAAGCTGACTCAACGACTCTCGTTCTGCCATCCGGTGAGACCTTCCAGTTCCTCGGCCACCGAACCGATTCCTCCGCGGTCCAGGATACCGCGCTCGGTCACGTAGCCGGAAACGAGTTCGGCGGGCGTCACGTCGAAGGTCGGATTCACCACCGACAGGTCCGCATCGCCGTCGTACACCGCATTCGGTGAGCCGTCCTCCAACACGGGTTCGTCCGTCGTCCGAACCTTGTCAGTCGCGGTGACGACGAGAACGGGAACGTCCTCCCGGTTCGCCGCGAGCGCCGTGCCCCGCGTTCCGGTCTTGTTCACCACGTCGCCGCTCGGGAGCACCGAATCCGCGCCGACGACGACGTAGTCGATTTCTTCGGTCGCCAGCACGTGCGCCGTCGCGGCGTCGGTGTGCAGGGTCACGTCGGTTCCCTCGGCCAGCGCCTCCGCCACGCCAACTCCCTCGTTCGCGGGACGCGATTCGGCGACGAACACGCGCGCCGCGTTCCGGAGCGCATCGAGCACGGTCCCCGAGCGCGAGAGCGTGAGCACCGCCGCGTCGGCGATTTCCTCGCGGGCGTTTTCCGTCGCGTCCTCGTCCACTCGGTAGGCTCGTTCGATGCCCTCGATAGCGGCGCGTTCGACTGTCTCGGGGTCCCCTCCCGAACCGCTCGCGTCGGCCATGGCGCGATTCACGCGGTTTCCCAGCGCGGCCATGCTCGGACGCGCGTCGAGCAAGTCACGGGCGAGGGCGGTGAGTTCGTTCCAGTCACTGCTCCCGCCATCACCACCGCCACCACTACCACCGCCACCGCGAACCGCACACGTTCCCGCTCGGTCTCGAAGGACTTCGAGCGCCCGGACGGAGATATACGCCGACCCGTGTTCGGCGTCCTCGGCGACCGATTCGACGGTCGGCGCGATGTGGTCGTAGGAGGTCCACAGATCAGGTACCGTCTCGCGACGGAGAATTTCCGTCGGTGGGACCCACTCCGCCTCGGTCGTCTCCCAGTCGATTCGAACGTCCCGGCTCGCACAGTCGAACAGGTATGGATGCACGACCCAGCGTTTGTCCAGCGATTCGTCGTCCACCTCGAACGGGTCGCCCGCTCGGACGAACGTGCAGTCGTCCAGCAGTCCGGTCTCCTCCTCGATTTCCTCGCGCGCGAGGGCGTCGGGGTCCCCCTCCGCGTGTCCGGCCACCCCTCCCCACTGCCCGGAGTACGACCCCACCTCCTCGCTTCGCCGGAGGAGCAACACCTCCCCACGGTTGCGCAGCATACAGGTCACGACGTGGGTTTCGTCCATGAGCGAAGCGACGAGAGCGCGGGAGTTCAACCTGTGGGCGAACGCCCTCGACGTGGACGCGGACGACGCCTTGGACGAGGCGCTCGAAAAGTATCGGGCGAGAATTCACCAGAGCGGGAGCGCATCGTCGAAAACGGAGACGGATTTCGATACGTGAGCACTTCGAGAATCGAGTAAAACAGAGAGTAATTCGGGAACCGACCGTTACATCGGGAGCCGTTCTTTGATGAACCGCTTGAGGAGCGGGATATCTTCCTTGTGGATCAGTTTGAGCATGCCGCGAATCTGCCCGTTGTTCGCGTTCGCCAGCGTGCTGTGACTGAGCTGTTTGAGGTCACGAATCAGCGTGTCGTAGCGCTCGTTTTTGGCGAGGTAGAGCAGTTGCGTCATCAGCAAGCGCATCCGGGCGTTAGGTGCGACGTTGCTGTGCCAAAGATTGTCGTAGATGGACATGTTGTCCGCCGACGTGTCGGGGGTGGTCGTCATGAAACAGCGGTCGGCGGTTATCGCCGCCGCGCGTGCGGACTTCATGCCGACGTGGATACCCTCGCCCCAGAGCGGGTCGATGGTCGGAACGGTGTCGCCGATGGCCATGAAGTTGTCCGTGGAGAGCGCGCCCGGCGTCTGGATGTGGGCGGAGCCACGGTGTTGCTTGCCTTCGATTCGTTCCGCGTTCTCGAACCGTGGGTCGTTGTCGAGCCAGTACTGGAGGTAGTCGTCGATGCCCATGCCCTCCTTGGCGTAGTCGCTGTGACTCTCGTTCTGGATGTAACAGAGTCCGACCTTTGCCGTGTCCTCGCCCGTGTGGAAGATCCACGAGTAGCCGCCGGGCGCGAGGTCGTGGTCGAGTCGAAGCATCATCGCGTCGGTGAGGTCGGCATATCCCTCGGGGTCGATATCGATGCCTTCCATCTCGAACTCGACGCCGATGGCCTGATTCTCGCGCTTGAGGTCGCTCACGCCGAGATGCTTTGCGAGCGGGGCGCTCGGACCGGTCGCGTCGATGATGATGTCGCCGTACACTTCCTGGTTGCCGGAGTAGCGAACCCCGACGATATCGTTGTGCTCCATGATGGGTTTCGCGACGCGGGAGCCGAACCAGTATTCAGCACCTTCCTCCCGGCTATCCTCCACCAAGAAGCGCTTGAAATCAGCGAATTCGAGAACTGCACCCGGTTGGGACTTGGCGAAGTACTCGTTCGGGGATTCCAGGACGACGTTGTCGGTGTAGTTCATCACGACTTCGTCCGGGATGCCGAACGCCGCCATCATCGACGAGAACGTCCCGGCGGTCGATTTGTTGCTCTGTTGTGGGAAGCCGTCTTCCTTCTCGGCTTCGAGAACGACGACCTCGTAGCCACGCTGGGCCAAGTCCCGCGCACACTGTGCACCGGCGGGACCCGCACCTGCGATGATCACATCGTAGTGCTCGCTCATGCCGTCACCTTCGTCGCGCATGAGGAGGGTTCCTCCGTTTCGAACGCTTGCAATGAGGGGGAATCGGCGGTCGAACGGCCGTCGGTTCCGTCGCAGCGTCGGCCAGTGTCATAAGAGTCGAATGTCGTCGCGGCGGGGGAACACCCGGTGCCGCTAACGACAGTACACATGTCCGCAGTCATCTCTATACCTTCTTACCGTTCATCTCATAAAAAACAGGCGCAAACGGCTTGATGAACCGGGTTTTCGTCGTGAGCGGATGGTCAGATGTGTCTATGTCTCATACTACCATGGACGGCCGACAGCCGGTAGACTACCCGGCCGTCGCGGAAAAAACGAAATAGAAATCGAACCCGAACTGCTTCAGTAGAACTCGCGCACGAGGTCCATCGCGTCCTCGGGTGCGCCGTCCGGAATCTCGGTCATGTTCTTCCCGAGACCGTGGAGTTCGCCGTACGGGACGCTGTCCTCGTCCTGGTAGATGACGCCCTGATACTCCTTGCTGGCGTCGAGGATTTTCTCCTTTGCCGCGTCGTAGTCGTGCGGGTCGTGACCCTCGTCCGCGAGGTCGACGATGGCGTCGCGGTAGTAGTCGTACGTGTCCACGTCGTTGAACGTGACACACGGCGAGAAGACGTTCACGAAGCCGAAGCCGTCGTGCTCGATGGCCTTCTGGACGATTTCCGCGTGACGCTGTGCGTCCGTCGAGAAGGACTGTGCAATGAACGTCGCGCCCGCCGAGAGGGCGAGCGCGAGCGGGTTGACCGGCGGCTGTTTGGGGCCTTCCGGCGTCGTGCTCGTCTCGAAGTCCTCGCGGCTGGTCGGCGAGGCCTGTCCCTTCGTCAGTCCGTAGATGCGGTTGTCCATGACGATGTAGGACATATCCACGTTGCGTCGAACTGCGTGGATGAAGTGACCCACACCGATGGAGTAACCGTCACCGTCACCACCCGCGACCATCACTTCGAGGTCGGGGTTGGCGAGTTTGACACCCGTGCCGACCGGGAGCGCACGTCCGTGAACGCCGTGGATGGCGTAGGAGTGCATGAACGTCCCGATCTTACCGGAGCAGCCGATACCGGCGACGACGAACGTGTCGTCCGGCGTGTTGCCGGTTTCGGCGAGTGCTTTCATCATCCCGTTCATCGTCCCGAAGTCACCGCATCCGGGACACCACGTCGGTTGCTTGTCCGACTTGAAGTCGGTGAATCGAACCTCTGAACTCATGCTTCTATCTCCTGTCCGAGTTTCGCCTTGATATCGTCAGCCAATTCGTCGGCCTTGAATCGGATACCGTTGTACTTGTTTATCCGCTCGACACGGGTAAGCGCGTCGTGTTCGAGAACGTCGGCAAACTGCCCGGTGGCGTTACACTCGACCACGATGACCGTGTCCGCGGACTCGATGTCCTCGGTGAGGTCGGGACGCGGGAAGATGTACGGAACCGAGAGGAACCGAACGCTCACGTCGTCCTCTTCGAGGAAGTCGAGGGCTTCGCGCATCGGCCCTTCGTTCGACCCCCACGAGATGACGAGCGTGTCCGAGTCGGCGTCACCGAACTCGCGCGGCGTCAAGTCCTCCTCTTCCTTGGCCGTCTCGACCTTGCGGTTGCGCTTGTCGACCTGTTCGACACGAATCTCGGTGTCCTCCGTCCGGCGACCGAGCGCGTTGTGTTCGAGACCGGTGGACATGTGGGCACCGCCCTTCGTTCCGGGGAACGCGCGGGGGCTGATGCCGTCCGCGGTCGGGAAGTGGGGTTGGAACCTGTCCTGTTCGTCCGTCCACGCGTCGATGTCGTCCTCGTCCACGACGTTTCCGCGGTCGATTTCGACCGCGTCCATGTCGAATTCCTCGGGCGCGAACGTCTGCTCGGTGACCGCCATCGCGAGGTCGGCGAGCAGGAAGACCGGCGTCTGGTACTTCTCGGCGAAGTTGAACGCCTCGATGGTCTTGTGGAAACACTCGGCGATGTTCGTCGGTGCGACGACGAACCGCGGAATCTCGCCGTGGCCACCGTACAGCGTCATGTTCAAATCGCCCTGTTCCTGCTTGGTCGGCATCCCGGTCGATGGACCGGAGCGCATCACGTCACAGATGACGAGCGGCGTCTCGCTCTGTGCGATGAGGCCGAACGTCTCGGTCATCAGGTCGATACCCGGACCGGACGTCGCCGTCATCGAACGTGCGCCTGCGCGTGCCGCGCCGAGCGCCATGTTGATGGCCGACAGTTCGTCCTCGGCCTGCATCACGGTGCCGCCGAAGTGCTCGATTCGGCCCGTGAGATACTCCATGACGTTCGTCGCCGGGGTGATCGGATAGCCGGAGTAGAACCGACATCCTGCGGCGAGTGCGCCCATGCCGATGGCCTCGTCACCGTTGAGTAGGACGTAGTCGTTGTCCGTCGTCTCGATGTCGTAGGCGAAGTCGTGGTCGTACTCCTCCTGGACGTACTCCTGCCCGAGAAGGGCGGCTTTCTTGTTGTTCTCGACGATGGCCTCACCTTTGGAACCGAACTTCTTCTCGAGTGCGCTGTCGAGGTTCTCGATGGGGAAGTTCGTTACTTCGCAGGCCGCGCCGAGCGCGACGACGTTCTGCATGATGGTTCCGCCAGCGTCCTTCGCGAGGCTGCGGAGCGGAACGGCCAGCCCGATCATCTCCTCGGGGATGTCGACGTCCTCCATCTCCGTTCGTTCCCCGTCGTAGATGATGACGCTGTCCTCGTGAAGCTCATCGAGGTTCTCGTCGATCGTCCGCTGGGTCAGTGCTACGAGAATGTCCAATCGGTCCACGACGCTCTCGATTCGGTCGGTAGACGACCGAATCTTGTACGCGGTGTACCCACCTCGGATACGGGACGCGAAATCCTTCGACGTGAAGACATGTCGGCCCGCCCGGGAGAGTGCTTGCGCAAAGATTTTCCCGGTCGAATCGATTCCATCGCCGGCTTCGCCGCCGAGGCCCAGTTCAGGTCTTGCATCGTTGCTAGGCTACCCGGTGGCAAATCAAAAGCCTTCTGAAGCGGACTCGGTGAAGCGGCAAGGAATTTGGTACTTACGGCCAAAGGTCCGATATGGATGGAACTGAGGTCGAAGTGAAGTCGGTGAGTAATGTCGGCGGAAATACAATCGCGTTGGAGATCGAGGCCCCTTCGGACTTTTCGGCTCGGCCGGGACAGTTCCTGCAAGTCGCGGGAACCGTCGATGACGAGGAGATCACGCGCCACTACACCCTTTCGTCGCCCGACGCTGAGGGGACGTTCGAGATCACGGTCGCCGTCGACCCGGACGGCGAACTCGGCCCGTGGCTCGCGGCGCGCAGTGCGGGCGAGACGGTGGAGATTGCCGGTCCGTTCGGGCGGTCGTACTACGAGGGCGAACCGAGCGTCGTCGTTCTCGCGGGCGGACCGGGTGTCGGCCCGGCAGTCGGAATCGGGGAGCGCGCGCTCGCGGAGGGCGGCGACGTGACCATCGTCTATCAGGACGACGCTCCCGTCCACGAGGGACGACTGCGGGAACTGGAAGCGGGCGGTGCGACGGTCGTCATCACCGACGAACCGCTTCCCGAGAGCGAGAACGCGCGGACAGTTCTCGCGCGCGCGGACGGACAGGTGTTCATCTACGGATTCACGCCGTTCCTGACGGAGGCACGGGACGTTCTGGCGACGGTCGGACACGACCCGGACGAGGCGAAGTCCGAAAACTTCGGTTGATATTGGAAAAAACAATACCCTTTTATCACACCGTGAAAATAACCCACACTTAATGGGTCTCAGATGTTCGCTGTTAGGCCACGACTACGGCGAGTCCGAAATCGAGCGCGAGCGCGAAGAGCAAGGTAACGAAGTGGTGGTCACGGTTCGGGAGTTCGAGAAATGCCAACGCTGTGGTGCCGAAAGCATCATCAGCGAGAACAAGGAAGTCACGACGATCGAGGAACCGGAACCGACACCGGAGCCGATGGAAAGCAGGACGGAAGACGGGCTAGCGGGATCGGCATCGGTAGAACCGACACCGGCCGAACAGGAATCGGTCGAACCGATGACGACCGGACCGGAATCCGAGACGGAAATCATCGACGAGACGGTCGAGTCGGACCCGGAACCAGTCGGTTTCAACGACGATGACTTCCATCCGCCGGAGAGCGCGGACGAGGACGACGGCGTCATCCTCGACGACGAGGACGACGAGGTCGAAGAACGGGGCCGTGGTCACGGTGAGTGGCCTGACCCCGAGGACACGAACGTGGACGAGTCGGCCCGCGGGTCGACGGACTGGCCCGATACCGGACTCGATGACGAGGGATTCGACGCGCAAGTCGATGACGGAAGCGACGTCGAGGTGAGCTTCGGTGGCGGATTGACGCCGGAAAGCGCGCCTCACGCGGAGGACGATGCCGAGTTCGTGGAGGCCGAGCCCAGTGAAGAAACGGGGTTCGTGCGGACCACGCGGCCCGAACCACAGCGGGAAACGGGATTCACACGCGCACGGGAGGCACCGAAACCGGACCAAGCTTCGGAATCGAGTCCGAGCGCAGAACTCATCTGTCCCGAATGCGGGCAGTTCGGCGGTGCTGCCTCGGGTTCGTCACTCCGCGCAGGGGACATCTGCCCGGAGTGTCGGAAAGGATACCTAAGCGAACACGAGTAGACACGACGCGAAAAGGGTAAACATCCACCCCTCTAATCTGGGTCCAACTCATGAAAGAATACAAAATGCGACGCGGTGAGCATCTCGAAGACCGAATGCCCGACCTGAAAGCGAGCATCGAGGACTACTTCGGTCCCATAACGGCCACCGAGGATTTCAACGGACACGAACTCTACGTGGTCGAAGAACCGGACAACCCCGTTTTCAAGCGAATCGTGGCCGGTGCCGCATCGTACAGCGGAAAGAAGGACAAACTCGCCGTTGACTTCGAGGAGCGTCCCGCCGAGGACGTCATCGCGGAGGGGAACGCCGACGCTGCTGCCGACGCGGTGAGCAAGAAAAACGAGTTCCTTCTCGAAGCGACCGGCCGCGACGCGAAGGCACGCCGTGACTCGCTGAAACGAACCGTCGAAGACGACGCGGACACGCCGGACGACGTCTAATTCCGACCGAGTTTTGTTCGACTGACGTTGACACCGGTCGGCGTCACGATAAGTTGGTCATCACCTTTCTGAACGATGTCGCCGTTGACTTCGCGGGCGACCTGCTGGAGTTCGTCAGTGATGCGCTCGACGGTGGTGTCCTGCGTTCGAAGTCGAGTGATATCAGCGATAACGATGTCGCCGTCGTAGACGGCGTCTTTGATGGCGATAACGTCCTGCTGTCCTTGGATCTCGGCGATGTGAACGTTCAATCCTGACTCGCTGGGTGTGGTCTCGAAATCGTCCAAATCCAGCTCGACATAATCCCCGGCGCTTCCCGATTGCGTTTCGCCGAGAATCTTATTCATGAATCCCATAGAACTACGGGGCAATCGAACGAGTATAGTTCTTACGTCAGACGGAGCGACGAGCGAGCACGTAGAGCAGGTAAATAACGCGCTTTTTTGCTCGCACGCTTTGTTCCCCTCTCCATGACGTTCAGCATCTGTGTCCGAGAGGAGTACACGGACGAAAGCGGGGACGACCAGACGCGGTTCGGCGTCGCGGTGACGACACGCCTTCCGGGGGTCGGAACGCTCTGTCCGTTCGCCAGCGAAAACGGGGCGATCGCCACCCAGAGCCTCGTCAACGTCGAACTCGGACGGAAGGGAATCGAGTACGTGGACGACGGCCTCGCGATCGACGATGCGCTCACGGCGCTGCTCAACGCCGACGAAGGGGCGGAGAACCGACAACTGCACGGCGTGGACGCGGAGGGGACGTTCACCTTTTCCGGGGAGGAGTGTCACGGCTGGTACGGCCACGAAAGCGGCGAGAACTACACCGTCGCCGGGAACTTGCTGACCGGCGAATCCGTCGTCGCCGAGACGGCACGCGCGTACCGCGAAAGCGCGGACGAGGACCGGCCGCTCGCCCAACGGCTCATCGACGCGCTGGCCGCGGGCTACGCCGAAGGCGGGGACAAGCGCGAGGAACTGACCGTCCAGAGCGCCGCGCTGTTGATCGAGACGACCGAACCCAAGGAGACGGATCCGTACTACAACGATCTGCGCGTGGACGCGACCGAAACGCCGATCAGGGACCTGCGGGAGGCCTACGAACTCGCCGGTGACGGGTTCACCGCCGCCGTCGAGCGCTACGAAGCGGCCAACGATGACGGGAACGACGACACGTAGCACGTACGACCCTCGATGCGGACGATGCCGGTCGAAACGGGTGGGTTTATAGACGAGACGAACGCACGACGGATTATGGAAGTCAAATCTCGCCATCATCTCCGGAGCGACGAGGTTCGGGAGATCGACGCGGCGCTCGAAGACACCCTCGGCGTCGAACTCGATGCCGACACCTACGAACTCGTGGAACTGGAGGATTCGGCCTTCGACATCGTCCTCGTGGACGGGGAACCGACGGTCTTCTACACCGACGGCGAACCGTTCCTCACCGTTCAGGGTGCGAACGCCTACCCGCCGACGAAGCGCGTCGTCACCGTGGACGCGGGTGCCGTCTCGTTCGTCAGCGACGGTGCCGACGTGATGCGGCCCGGAATCGTGGAAGCGAGCGACGACATCGAATCGGGCGACCTCGTGGCTATCGCCGAGGAGACCCACGGCAAGGTGCTCGCCATCGGCCGTGCGAAGACGGACGGCGACGAGATGGTCGGCGACTCCGGCAAGGTGGTCGAATCCGTTCACTTCGTCGGGGACGACCTCTACGAATTCGTGGTCTGATCGGACCCGAAACGTTCCCGGCAAAAAGGCGAAGTGTGAGGGCGTCGAAGGGCGTGATATGTTGGGTTCCCGGTGGACCCGGGAGAAAAAGTCGGTCGACTGTATCGCGTGTGGCGATGCCGTTCGGCGCTCCGCGGCGCGCGAGTACGACAAGGAGGGGAATCGCTGGGAGCGCAACGGAAAGACCTTCGAGCACCTCTGCAAGGCGTGTCACCGCGAGTTGTGTCATCAGCCCCGCGACGAGTTGGAGGGGCTTCTCGTGGAGATGGACGCCGACCACGTCGAACAGGACGAGTTTTTAGCCCGGTACGAAACCGCCATCCGAGACCGATACGGCCCGCTGGAAGAACGGGAAGGATAGTCAGTCGATACGCCTAACTTCCCAACTCCCTTATCAGCGGGCATGACGAGCGACGCACAGGCTGAGGCGGGCACCGCCGAAGGCCAAGGCCCGGTCGAAATCTCCGAAGATCTCGCCGAGCGACTCGACAGCAAGCGCGAACAGCTGTTCGAGAAGTTCGAAATCAGGGACGGGTTTCCCGGCCCCGTGATGACGGAGGCCGAGAAACGAACCGAGAACATCCAACAGGAGATTCAGGACGAAGTCGAGGAACGAAAAGACCTGCGCGAGATGACGACGTGGACGACCGACCCCGTCGACGCACAGGACTTCGACGACGCCATCTCCGTCGAGGAGCACGAGGACGAGTACGTTCTCTGGGTTCACATCGCCGACGTGACCCACTACGTCCACCCCGAATCGAACATGTGGGAGGAAGCGGTCAAACGCGGTAACACGGTGTATCTCCCCGCCTACACGATCCACATGCTCCCGCCGATGCTGGCCGAGACGGTCTGTTCGCTGGTCCCCAACGAGGACCGCCTCGCCCACACCGTCGAGATGCACCTCGACAAGGAGAACCTCTCGTACGAGACCATCGACATCTACAAATCCGTCATCCGGAGCGACGAGCGACTCACCTACTCGCAGGCCGAGGAGCGACTGGACGACGAGGACGCCCCGCTCCACGAGGAGTGCAAACTCTCCTTCGAACTCGCCGACCGGATGCACGAGCAGCGAAAGGAGGACGGCAGTCTCGTCCTGAACCCGCGACGTGACCGCGCCCACACCATCATCGAGGAGTCGATGCTGAAGGCGAACAAGGCCGTCACGCACGAACTGATGTGGGGCCGTGGCGTCGAGGCGATGTACCGCGTCCACCCACAGCCGACGCCCGACGAGTGGGGTAAGGCGCTCCAGGAGATACAGGACTTGAACGGCGTTTCGATTCCGGGTAGTACGTGGGACGACCCGCGGATGGCCGTCAACGCCACGCTGGAGGAAGCGCCGGGCCGACAGCTCGACAAGATCCAGTGGGCCGTCATGAAGGTGATGCCCCGCGCTCGCTACATGAGCGACCCGTTCGGCGGCCACCACGCGCTGAACTTCGAGATTTACGGCCACTTCACCAGCCCGATCCGGCGGCTCTCGGACCTCATCAACCACTGGATCGTCTACACCAACGATGTCCCGGAGGACCTCGTAGCGCTGTGTGATCGCGCCAGCGACAAACAGGCCGACGCGGAAGCCTGTGAGCGCGAGTACAAACAGTTCCTCGAAGAGGTCGGACTCGACCCCAACGCGGTCAACAACCGCGGCATCGAGGTCGTCGAGGACGACGAGTAGACGCGATCGATGTTCCCCGACTCCCGCAACGTTCTCGAACCGAACTGCTCGCGCTGTCCCGAACTCGCCGCGTGTCGAAACCGCATCTCGTGGGGGACCGGTCCGTTGGATGCCGACGTGATGGTCGTCGGCGAAGCACCCGGTGCTGGCGCGCCGGACGCGGACCTGTGGCAGGGCGGCAACTGGACGGGAATGGCGTACACCACGCGACACTCGGGACGGAAGATTCGCAGGGTGTTCGACGAACTCGGCTACGACGCGTACTTCACCAACGCCGTGAAGTGCTTTCCCGAGGGGGACGACGGCTCGAACCGCGAGCCGCGTGCCGAGGAGTTGGCGAACTGCTTCGAGCACTTGCAAACGGAAATCGAACAGGTCGGCCCGTCCGTCGTCGTCACGACGGGAAAACACGCCACGAAACTCCTGTTTGACTTCGAGTCGATTCGAATGAACGGCTTTCTCGAACGCGTGCTCTCGCCGGTCGAATGCGAGCGACTCGGCGTGACGGCTTTGCCACTGCTTCATCCATCGTACGAGAACGTCTGGCGGAAGCGACTCGGCTACGACCGACCGGAATACATTGCGGCTATCGGTTCCGAACTCTCGGCGTTGGTTTGATCACTCGTCAGCAGGTGCTGTTTCGGATGCACCGGACGGTGTGTCTGTGTCGTCCGTGATGTGTATCATCCCGTCGCTTTCGTACGTGATCTCGTAACCGCGGTAGCTAAATACCGCTTTGCCGCCGATCCGATCCTGCCCATCGACTCGCGGCCGAAACAACGAGTCCAATGCATCGGGGTCCACCGCGTCGTATAGACGTGGACCGATCTCGTCGGGTGACGCGTCCTCGTGATCCGCGATCGCGTTGACGACGGCGGTACTGGGCCGCTCGCCGTCCTGCAAATGGTAGGAAGTATGTTCCATTCCAGTACTTCTCTTAAGATTCGTCAATGGTTAAGTATGTCGGATAAATCTGTGTAAATACCATCCTAAAGATAGTATTTCCCCAATTTCGAAATAATCACGACTTCAATCGGAGACGTCCTTCTGACCGAAGTGGTCGTACGGTTGCATGTGTTCGTCTTTCACCAGCAGTTGATCGACGACATCTAGACCCATGTCGTCGAGTTGTTTGCTGACCTCGGTCGCGTCCTCGCGGGTCGTTGCGACCGCCTCGACGTGGAGGTTCTGCACGCCGACCATGATCTCCTTGACGTTGACGACGCCCGACGCGTCGAGTGCCTCCGCCGCCAGTTCCTCGCGCTCGGGGATCGGAGCGGTACAGATGAAGAGAACGCGGAGCGGGAATCCCGCTTCGTGGTAGTCGATCTGTGGGTGATAGCCTCTGATGACTCCCGCCTCTTCGAGACGTTGGAGTCGATTTCCGACGGTACTGGCGGAGACACCCACAGCATCCCCGATTTCCGTCGTCGTCATATTGCGTGCGTCCTCTTGGAGCAAGTGAAGGATGCCCCGGTCTACGTCGTCAAGTGTGTCGTGGCTCATTGGTCTGTTATCGAAACCGCTACTCACTATTCATACCCTGTTCCTAAAAAGTCGGCACGCGTTCGAGATGACAAACTTTCGTGGGAGGCATGGCCGAAACATGGCGAGAAGCCAACTCGCCACCAGAGCCTCCGGCACCGTCGAACACTTGCCTGGTAGTACACCCGGGCTTCGGGCGTATTTCATACGAATACCGCTACCCCCTTTATTATATTCCGAATAAGCGAGGCGTCCTCGGAAAAAACTCGGTGAAACGGTGGTCGAACCGAATTTCTCGGGTCGGTCAAATTCCGGTTTGCAGCCGGTTTTCGCGGGGTTTGGGCCATGAAACGGTCCGAGAAATGACGGATTTTGCTGAACAATCCTCTTGTCTGTCGTGTTGAGAGGATCGTCGGATGTTCGAACCTCTCCACCCGCTGGACTCCTCGGAGGCACGAGTAAGTCGGCGAGAATCGAGCGCCGAATCGAGTGCTACGGGTTGTTTCGAGAGAACTGTCGTACGTATCGCTCTCGACTTGGTGGAATAAAATGTCACACTTATTGATTTGGAATTTCCCACGACTCGACAAGGCTTATGGGTTGATAGAATACTCCACTCACCATGCAAGCAACGAGGCGGATAAACCATACCTACCGAAATCGGCTATTTTCCGGGCTTTTAGCCGGTGTGGGGGCGTTTCTTGGCGGCTATGGCTTGACGTGGGCTTTCGTCACGCTCGACGAGCTACCGACCTTTTCGTTCGCCGCCGAGAAGTGGCAAGTCGTCACGTGGTACTTCTACAACGCGCAGTTCGTCGAAATCTCCCAAACCATCTCCGGTTCCGATGACTCCAACTATCTTCGGAACAGCGTCGATCTGATCACTAACTCCTCGGATCCGTATATCCAGTTCCTCCATCTCCTGCCGCTCGTCGCCATCTTCATCGGTGGCGTTCTCCTCGCTTCTCACCTGGGTCGCGCCCGGACGGTCCCGCACGCGGCGCTGAACGGTGCACACGTCGTCGTCGGTTACCTGCCGATCAGTCTCGTCGGTGCGTACATCGCCTCGAAACACGTCTCCGCCATCGGCGTGACCGCGCGCGTCGGTCCGAGGTATCTCGACACGCTCCTGTTCATGGGCCTCCTGCTCCCCCTCGTCGTCGGTTCACTCGGCGGCTTGGTTTATCACGTCGTTCGGGGATAACCTCCCACTCGTCACTCCTGTTTTTACTCGTCGTAAACGGTGGAAGTGGACTCGCGGAGATGGGTCCTTGCGGTTCCTGAACCCACTATATCGTCGAAATGAATCGAGAAGCCGTCAAGTAACGAGATGAATCAGATAGACGTGCCAGAACCAATCGAGCGGCGTCCAAACGCCGAAGGAGTGGGACACGGCGTCATCGAGCGCGATGAGCACGCAAAACAGCGCCGCCAACCGGAGATCGGACGCGCTGTCCGACCAGAACGAACGGAACACCACCGCCAGTAACGAACCTACGATACCCGATAGTGTCAGCAACGCTCCTGTGGCGGGGTAATCCGGCCACACGAAGAGGAAGCCGAACAGCGCCACCGTCAGCGCTGTCACGGTGATCCATGCCTCTCGTTTGGGCATGCGGTTCGAGGCCACCCAGCAGACGATGTACGCCGCTAACACACCGATGTAGAGGTGGTGCGGAGCCAGAATGTTCCCGTCCGGAAGGCGCTGGGCTGGAAACGTCATCGTTCTTCGCCGTCGGAGGTGGCGGAGAACGAGTACGACCGAGGCATATATTTACTATACCCATCGTTTTCGAGTCAGGCCTTTTCAACCATCGTCCCCAGGCGCTGTCCAGATGAATCAGGGAACTACTACGTATTCGATTCCGTGAAACTACTGGCTGTTACCGACTCCTTGTCGATACTCGCTTCGGCTTTTCCGAACGGGCGGCGGTCCGGTGGAGTTCCTGCGGAACACTCACCAATCGCCTCGCCACCAAGCGAACGAAGTGAGCGAGGGGGACTACGGCGAGTCCACTGACTGACTGAACGGAGTTCCCGTGATCGAAGCGAACGGGAGCACGGAAGAGCGAAGCTCTTCCGGAGTGGAGTGAGAGAAGTGGACTCGCCGGGATTTGAACCCGGGGCCTCTTCCTTGCGAAGGAAGCGATCTGCCACTGATCTACGAGCCCTCGAATTATTGTACCATCCGTGCGTTACTTGTAGCTTGTGTTTCGGTGCGGAGGATGTGAAGGCGTCCCGCGATTAGCCCCAGTGCGAAGCCGGTAAAGTGGGCGAGCAGGGCGACGCCAGGAGCCGCTGTCATCAGCGTGACGAGGGTCGTGAAGACGACGACGATGAGGACCTGCACGCGGCGCGAGAGTCGCAGGCGGCCGAACACGGCCTCCGAGATGTCGTTGCTGGCGATGAGGTAGCCGTACAGGCCGAGGATTGCGCCGCTGGCTCCAAGGACGGCGGGGGCCTGACTGCTGAACAGCTCCGTCACCCACACCTGCACCAGTCCGGCCGCCATCCCCACCGTGAGAAAGAAGGCGTGATAGCGGGCCGTCGTTGTCCCGCGCTCGACGATGAACCCGACGAGCACCAGCGCGACGGCGTTGGAGAAGAGGTGGGCGAACCCGGCGTGTGAGTACACGCTCAGCGGCAGCGTCCACACGTGGCCCGCCACGGGCGGCGAGAGCGCGAACAGCCCCAGCGCTAACGCGGGGCTGACGAACCGAACCGCGGATTGGACGACGAAGACGACGAGACAGACGGCGAGCGTCTGAATCGTCGGCGAGCGGGAAAGACGCATACTACTACTCGTCACCGAGACCACAAAAAATGACACCACGGGACGGCTGCTCGTCGTCGTGACGGCGCAACCGCTGGTCGATAGGTGAAAAACGAAAGAAGATTTGCAAAGATTTCCGTCGCGCGGGTATCCGCGCAACCGGTGAGTTCCTCGGTTCAGTCTTCGAGGACGATCTCGATGCTGACGTCGTTCGGAACCTGAATGCGCATCAACTGTCGAAGCGCGCGTTCATCGGCGTCGAGGTCGATGAGGCGCTTGTGGACGCGCATCTCCCAGTGTTCCCACGTCGCAGTGCCCTCTCCGTCGGGCGACTTGCGCGTCGGGATCTCCAGCGTCTTCGTCGGGAGCGGAATCGGACCGCTCAGGGAGACGCCGGTCTTCTCAGCGATCTCACGGACATCGTCGCAGATGTCGTCGAGGTCCGAGGGGTTGGCTCCTGCGAGTCGGACACGTGCTTGCTGCATCGTTTACTTCTCGTTGACTTCGAGGACCTGACCTGCTGCCACGGTCTGACCCATGTCACGGATTGCGAACGAACCGAGTTCCGGAATCTCGCCCGCAGGCTCGATGCTGAGTGGCTTTTGCGGTCGGACCGTGACGGTTGCTGCGTCACCGGACTTGATGAAGTCGGGGTTCTCCTCCGCGATTTCACCGGTGGACGGGTTGATCTTCGCGTCGATGGACTCGATGGTACACGCGACCTGCGCCGTGTGGGCGTGGAAGACCGGCGTGTAACCGGCCGTGATGACGCTCGGGTGCTGCATCACGACGATGCGAGCCTGGAACGTGTCGGCCACTTTCGGCGGGTTGTCGGCTGGGCCACACACGTCACCGCGACGGATGTCGTCCTTGCCGATGCCACGCACGTTGAAACCGACGTTGTCGCCGGGTTCCGCTTTCGGAACTTCCTCGTGGTGCATCTCGACGGTCTTCACTTCGCCACCGACGTCGCTCGGCTGGAACGAGACGTTGTCGCCCACGTTGAGCGTACCCGTCTCGACACGTCCGACCGGCACCGTACCGATACCGGAAATCGTGTACACGTCCTGGATGGGCAGACGGAGGTCTGCGTCCGTTGGCGGCTCGGGTGCGTCGAGGTTGTTGAGGGCCTCGAGCAGGGTCGGGCCGTCGTACCAAGGCGTATTGTCCGAGGATTCGGAGACGTTGTCACCCTCGAACGCGGAGGTCGGGACGAACGTCGCGTCGTCGGACTTGAAGTTGACCTGCTTCAGGAGCTTCGAAACCTGCTCTTTGACGTCGTCGTAGGTGTCTTCCTTGTAGTCGACGACGTCCATCTTGTTGACCGCGATGATGAGCTCGTTGATACCGAGCGTCTTCGAGAGGAAGACGTGCTCCTGGGTCTGGGGCGCGACACCGTCGTCTGCGGCGACGACGAGGACAGCGTTGTCTGCCTGCGATGCGCCCGTGATCATGTTCTTCACGAAGTCACGGTGGCCCGGACAGTCGACGATGGTGAAGTAGTACTCGTCGGTGTCGAACTCTTGGTGGGCGATGTCGATCGTGACACCACGCTCTCGCTCCTCTGCGAGGTTGTCCATCACGTAGGCGAACTCGAAGCCGCCTTTACCCTTCTCTTCCGCTTCTTCGCGGTGCTGTTCGATAACGTGCTCCGGGACGCTCCCTGTCTCGAAGAGGAGTCGCCCGACCATCGTGCTTTTACCGTGGTCGACGTGGCCGATGACGGCCAAGTTCTGGTGTGGTTTGTCGCTCATTGTATATCTCACGCGCAGATGCGCTCTGGAGGAATTATTTGGCAGAAGCGGTTAAAACCATTTCGATACGCTATGCGAGCCATCTCGCCGCCGTCTGGCGGTTAATGGCAACAGATGTCATGGTGAAAATGAACACGGGGGGTTTATGATTCGCGTTCGAGCCGCGTCACGTCGGCCAGCACTGCCGTCGCCGTTTCGGGACCGCCCGCACCGCGTCCACTGATGTTGAGTCGTCCGGCGTATCTCGTCTCGAATTGGACGATATTCCGGGTTCCGGACACCGCGAGCGTCCCGTTTTCGGGGACGAGACGCGGGCCGACGCTGACACCGTCCCGGGCGACTTCGCCGACCAGCCGAATGGTCCACCCGTCCTCGGCCGCCAGTTCGAGCGCACTCCCCGGCAAATCGCGGATTCCATCGACGTCCGCGTCCGAAAGCGTGTGTCCACCGTCGAACAGTACGTTGGCGAGGATGGCGCATTTCAGTGCGGCGTCCGTCCCGTCCACGTCGAACGATGGGTCGGCTTCCGCCACTCCCAAATCCTGTGCTTCGGCGAGGACGTGTTCGTAGCTCAGTCGCTCGGTGGCCATCCGCGAGAGCACGAAGTTGGCCGTCCCGTTGAGTACGCCGCGAACGGCAGTGACGTTGTCCGCGCCAACGTCCTCGATGGTCGAGAGCACGGGAATCGCGCCGCCGACGGTCGCCTCGAACAGGAGACTTCCTTCGCTGTCGCGGGAGAGTGCGCGCAGTTCGTCGTATCGTTCAGCCACCGGTCCCTTGTTCGCCAGCACGACATGACGGTCCCTGGCGAACGCTTCGCGTGCGTGACCGAAACCGGGCTGTGCATCGCCGAGCGTGGTCGGCGTCGCCTCGACGAGCACGTCGTACTCGCTTTCGAGCGCCGTTTCCGGGTCGGCGTCCCCGACGGTTCCGTCGCTCTGCTTGCGCGCGAGCACCGACTCCACGTCGATACCGTCCGCATCCACGACGGCACCCGACGAATCCGCGAGCGCCGTCACCGTGTGGCCGTACTCGGCCGCCAGTTCGGCTACGGACCGACCGACGGCACCGGCTCCGAACACCGCGAGTTTCATGCTACCGCCTCCCCGTCCGTCAGCGGTTGGATGACGCGTAATTCCTTCTCACCGGCGATAGTGGCCACCGTGTCGAGAACGTCGTTCGTCTCGGTGGAATCCGTGGCGAGGCGTAGCCGAGCGCTCGACACGTCGCTCGTCCCCTCGGGGGCGGACAGCGAGATATCGACGACGGAAGCGTTCGATTCCGTCGTGATTCTGGAGAGCGTGTCCGAAACGTCGGTGTCGATGATATGCCCCGTGAGGATGACGGTGATCTCCTCGTCGTATCGTTCCGCACCCGCGCGAATGACGTTGATACTCGCGGTTCGAAGCGCCGCAACGATGGTCTCGAATCGGTTCGGATGACATTCGAAATCCACTTCGACCGGAATGTTGCCGCGTGGTGTGAGCGACCCGCGTTCGTGAAAGACACTGAGCAAGTTGCCACCGTGGTCGGCGATAGGTTTCAGGGCACGGAGCAGTTGACCCGGTTCGTCCGATAGTTCCAGTCGAACCGTGTATGCTTGGACGCGCCCCTCGTCGTGATCCGCCATGATGACTGGAGTGGGGTGATGGAGGAGTATAAGCCTTCAGACGGTCGCAAAATTATCCAATCGCAAGCGGGGAACGGGATGCAACGGAGAAAAACGGTGCGAAACCGCAGTTAGTCATTGCCTATGCTACACGTTAACGGGGTCGTAGTAATATCGATGGAGCGTGAACCGATGAATCGGTGATAGGAAATGAGATTTACTGATGCGGTCCGTGCGAGTAGTTCCGGTACGAGTCGGAAGCAGGATCACGTTTGTGCATTCTGCCAGACGGCGTTCGACAGCCAGAACCGGGTGTGCCCCATGTGCGACGCGGAGATCGTTTTCCGGGGGGACCGATAGCTGTTCGCGACTGTAACTGACGACACCTTCTCACCGACCTGAAAACGCTCGGCGAGCGATGCTAGCGATTCTAAGCCAGTGCAGTGAGACGACAGTGATTCTACGTGGCGCGATATCCATCGAACAACAGAGCAGAGCGTCGGCTCCTCGGTTCGTGACTGCACGAAAGAAAGGACGTTCGAGGGGATTCCTCGATTAGAAGTAATCGACGGCCTGCGGGAGTTCCAACTTCATGCCTTTGCGCTCTCGGATCTCCATGATGGTCTCTCGCTGGAGGTTGTCCGCCATAAAGCGGAACCCGGCGTTCTCCGTGTTCCACGACGCACGACCTTCCGTCGCACTGCGGATGTCCGAGGAGAACC
Organism: Haladaptatus sp. AB643; assembly: GCF_024136975.1. NCBI lineage: Archaea > Methanobacteriati > Methanobacteriota > Halobacteria > Halobacteriales > Haladaptataceae > Haladaptatus > Haladaptatus sp. AB643. The sequence goes on along the minus strand of NZ_JAMYJW010000004.1, from coordinate 349,140 downwards.
CGATCATCTCGTCGACGGGCGCGATACCCTCGACGACCATGAGGTCACCCTCTTGGTACATGTCGTCCACGCGGCCACGGCGACCCTGAATCTCGCCGGACGCGGCACCCATGTGGTCGTTCGGAACGTCGATACGGACGTTCTGAATCGGTTCGAGGAGTTTGACGTGACCGTGGATGAGTGCATTGTGCACTGCTTGCCGGACCGCAGGGATGACCTGTGCCGGACCACGGTGGATGGTGTCCTCGTGGAGACGTGCGTCGTTGAGTTTGATGAGCGTTCCTTCGACGGGTTCGCCAGCGAGCGGACCGTTGTCGAGCGCCTCTTCCAGTCCTTCGATGACGAGTTCCATCGTCTCGTTCAGGTGCTGGATACCTTTCGTGTTGTCGATGAGGATGTTCGACCCGTGAATCTCCTCGACATTCTGGCTGCTATCCTTGTCCATGCCAGCCTCTTGGAGCGCTTCACGGCGCTCCTGTTCGGGCATGTCCATCGAGACCTCCCCGAGTTTCAGCTTCTCGACGATATCGTCCGACAGCGGTTCAACCGTGAGGTAGAACCGGTTGTGGCGGTTCGGGGAGATACCTTCGACTTCGGTGGTCGCTCCCTGGACCTTCTCGCGGAAGACGACGATAGGCTCACCAGTCGTCACCGGAATTCCCTGGTTGCGCTCGATACGCTGGGTGATGACTTCGAGGTGGAGTTCACCCTGTCCGCTGATGAGGTGTTCACCCGTGTCCTCGTTGATGTCGATCTGGATGGTCGGGTCCTCTTTGGAGACCTGTCGAAGCGTCTCGATGAGTTTCGGCAGGTCGTCCATGCTCTTTGCCTCGACGGACTTCGTGATGACGGGTTCGCTGATGTGTTCGATGGACTCGAACGGCGTCATCTCCACGCTCGATACCGTCGAACCGGCGATAGCGTCTTTCAGACCGGTGACGGCCGCGATGTTCCCGGCAGGGACGCGCTCCACTTCCTCGCGTTCGCCACCCATGTAGATACCGACGCTTTGGACGCGGTTCATTCCGGCGGTTCCCGAGACGTAGAGGTCTTGACCTTTCTCCAGTGTTCCGGAGAAGACACGACCGGCGGCGATTTCGCCAGCGTGCGGGTCGATACCGATGTCGGTGGCCATCAGGACGACTTCGCCGTCCGGGTCCACGAGTCGCATCTGCTCGGCGAGTTCCGACTCGTCGTCACCACGCCAGACGCGCGGGATACGTCGCGGTTGCGCCTCGATGGGGTCCGGGAAGTGTTCACAGACCATGTCGAGGATGACGTCCGACAGCGGCGTTCGCTCGTGGAGTTCTTGACGCTTGTCGCTGCGTTCGAGGTCCATGATGTCCCCGAAGTCCATGCCCGTCGCTTGCATCGACGGCATGGAGACACCCCACTTGTAGAGTGCCGACCCGAATCCGACGGTTCCCTCTTCGACGGAGACGGTCCAGTCGTCCACGTCGTCCATGTCCTCGGTCATGCCGCGGATCAGCTCGTTCACGTCGTCGATGACGTTGAGCAGGCGGCGTTGCATCTCCTCGGGACCCTCTTGGAGTTCCGAGATGAGTCGGTCCACTTTGTTGATGAACAGGGCTGGCTTAACGCCCTCACGGAGCGCCTGTCGGACGACGGTCTCCGTCTGCGGCATTGCGCCTTCGACAGCGTCCACGACGACGAGCGCACCGTCGACGGCACGCATCGCACGGGTCACGTCGCCACCGAAGTCGACGTGGCCCGGCGTGTCGATGAGGTTGATGAGGTGGTCTTTGTCCTCGTACTCGTGGGTCATCGAGACGTTCGCCGCGTCGATGGTGATACCGCGTTCCTGTTCGTCCTCCTCCGTGTCCATCATCAACTGGGTGGCTTCGCCTTGGTCGGCGATCATGCCCGCACCAGCGAGAAGGTTGTCCGTCAGTGTCGTTTTACCGTGGTCGACGTGGGCGGCGATGGCGATGTTCCGAATCTGCTCCGGCTTGTCCATGAGCCGCTCACACTGTTCGACGATCTTCTTTCGTCTACCCATATATGGGTGTCTCTACCTGTACGAGGTTGAAAAGCGTAGTGTTTTCCCGCCCGCAAAACGGCTGGAAACGGCCCATTACCCTGCCAAACAGTCACATATGGCACAAGAGTAATGGCCATTCAGAGCGTGACAACAACACGCATGGATATTCGAGTACACGGTTCTACGTCCCCCAACCCATTCCTCAGTGCTTCCGACCTCTTCGAAACCGAACTCGACCTCGAACGACCCGTTCACGTACGTGTGCGTGACGATCCGGACGAACGAACGTGGACTGCACACCCCGACGACCACCACGTCCTCAACATCTCCCGGCAGGCCGCGACCAGCGTAATGGCCCGTGAACTCGCGCTCCACGAGTACTCGCACATGGCCCGCAACGAGCAGTCCCACCCCTCGCACACCCAATCGACCGCCGAGGCGCTGTTCCTCGCGTTCGCGGGTCGGTCAGTCGAGCGTCGGAAACTCACTCACTGCTATCAGATCGCCAATCACATGAAGGACATCTACGCCGACGACATCACGCTCGACCTCGGCCCGAGCGACAAACTCGTCACTTTCCTCGAATCGCAACTCGCGGCCGCGGTTGCCGACCGCCCACAACGACTTCCGGGCCGCCGACTGACCGCGACCTCCGACCCCGAGATGACGGCCGTCAACGCCGCGTTCGCGCTCGCCATGGTCGAGCGCCACGACCTCGTCGCGCGGGACCACCGCCTCTACGACCTCGCCCGCACCGCCTCCCGTGACGCCCCGTCCGTTGACGTACAGGGGTTCAAATACCGCTTCCTCTCACTCGGCGACGACCCCACCGAAAGCGAGTACCGAAAAGCGCTGGTCGACGCCGCCCGTGAATACGTCCTCGGTGGCGAAGAAGGTGGTTCCGAACAAGCGGCGGACTAAGCAGATCCGGTCTCGGTTGCTCTGCGTAGCGGTTTCATTGCCGCTCGATACTTGCAGCCACGACGGAACCGGCATTTTCTCGGAACGGACGAGGGCTTTCCAAATCTACTTCTCGGTAGTTACAACTGCAAGGGCGAAGACCAACTCTCCGAAGTCGTCACTCAAGGAGCGATAAACGAGAGAATATCCGGGAGAAATTTAGCGGGCCGCGGCGGCGACGCGCTCTTTCTCTTCTTTCTGGTTGACCGCGTAGGTCTGGACGTCGTAGTCCGCAGCGCCGATAAGCTGGGAGGCGAGTGCCTCTTCAGCGTCGGTGGACGTCTTGAAGGACGCGCCGAGTGCGCCTTCCGCGATGAATTTCAGGGACTGGTCGACACGGCGCTGGGGCGCGACGTCGACTGCCTTCGGGACCGAGATACCACCGTACTTCAGGCGGACGGTCTCCTCACGCGGGGCGGCGTTCTCGACTGCACGGACGAGAACCTGAACGGGGTTCTCCTCGGTACGGTCGTGAACGATGTCGAACGCGGAGCGGACGATTTTCATCGTCTGCTGTTTCTTGCCCGTGTTCTCCTCCGTCTGCATGAGACGGTTGATGAGGCGCTCGACGATGCTGACCTCGCTCTTCTGGAACTGCTTCGATGCGTGGCGGCCCATCGTGTGCGCGACGGGCGTGATGTTGATGTAGCGCTCGGTGCTGGGGTCGTTGAACTCGATGTTCGAGACGTCCCACGTACCGAACAGCTTCGCCGCCATCTCGTCGCCTTCGGTGTCGACTTCCTCTTCCGCTTCCGCTTCCGGTTGTTCTTCTTCTTCTGCACTCATGGTTATCGGACCGGTTTCTCCGCGTTTCCGCGAACCAGTTCTTTCAGGCTCACGCCGTTGACCTTCTCGACCTTGTAGTTGACACCGGAGATGTCACCCATCGCACGACCTTTCGCACCACCGATACCGGCGATGGTGACCTCGTCGTGCTCGTCGATGAACGAAATCGCGCCGTCACCGGGACAGAACGCGGAGACTTGCTTTCCGTTCTTGATGAGCTGGACACGAACACACTTTCGGATCGCGGAGTTGGGCTGCTTCGCTTCGATGCCCACTTTCTCCAGCACGATACCTCGGCCCTGCGGCGCGCCTTCGAGGGGATCGGATTTCTCCCCGAGACCACGCTCACGTCGGGCGTAATCGGAGTCAGACCACCGATGCTTCTGGCGGTCCTTCTTCAGCTTACGAGCTGCGTACTTGCCGTTCGCCATATGCTGTGGACTATCCGACGAAGGTACTTAAGCGTCCCCTTTTGGAAGCGAAGAGACGCCCGCAGGTCGCTCGAAAGGGGTCGATAAAGCGATCTGAGCGCGTTTCAATGATTCTAAGCCGAGTCAAATGGTTCGTTCGAACCGAACTGTGTCATTGACCGGTCAAGGAATTCGTCCGTAACGAGCGTGAAATGGCGTCCGCAAACTACCCAAACAGGATGTCCACCCATCGCAGGAGTCGAACACTCGCCGCGAGCAGGAGCGATGACAACAATCATCGCTCCTGCTTGTGACCGTCGTAAAAGGTGGTTTAGGTCAGCTGGATGTCGTCCACGTCGAAGTGGCGCGCCGCGAGCAGTTTCGCGGCTTCGATGTTGCGACCGTTCGTTCCGATGGCGACGCCGGTGTCCTGCTGTGCCACCTCGGCGTAGGCGACCGTATCGTTGTTCTCGCTGATCGTGACGTGGTGAACTTCCGCCGGGGCGAGCGCGTTGATGACGAACCGCGCCGGGTCCTCGGCGTCCTCGACGAGTTCCACGTCCGCGTCGAGTTCCTCCTCGACCGTGCGGACGTTCGCGCCTCCCGGGCCGATGGCTTGTCCCATCTCCCCCGGTTTGACGACGAAGATGACGCGTTTCTCCTCGTCGTCGTCTCCATCGTCACCGAGTACGACACAGTCGCGGGCGGTCGCACCCGTCTCGTCCTCGAAGAGGGCGATGTACTGCCGTGCCGTATCGGTGAGTGTGACCGTCATCAGTCGGAGGGTTCCGCGCCGCGACTAACCGAGCCCATCCGGAGGTCCACGTCACCGGTTCCGAGTTTGATCGGCTTGCCGACGATGACGTTCTCGATGACGCCGTTCAAGTCATCGATTTCGCCGTGGATGGCGGCGTCGAGCAGGTGGTTCACCGTCACCTCGAACGCTGCACGCGCGAGGACGGACTCCTTGCTGCCGGAGATACCGTGGCGACCGATGGATTCGATCGTTCCACGGTTGGTCATGATGTCGGCCACGAGCATCAGGTGGCGAACGTTCACGTCGTCGAGACCCTGTTCTTCCAGCGTGTCCATCGTCTCCTCGATGATGGACTCGCGGGCCGCCTCGACGCCGAGCGTCCGATAGATCTCGTGGATGTTGTTACACGTCGTTCGGGAGGCATCGACGCCCTCGATCTCGAGGGCGTCGGCGAACGCCGACCCCTCCGTGTAGAGGACGAACTCCTCGCCGTCGTCGAGCGATTCGCGGCGGATGACGACGCGGGTGATCTCCTCGATTCCCTTGAACACGATTTCACGGAGTTCTTCGACCAACTGGAGTAGCTTGCGGTAACTCGGCTGGTCGGGACCGAACTCGATGACCGTTCCCTGCTGGGTCGTCTGCACGCCCAGGCTGTCCTCGATGATGGATGCGACCTCGTCCGGGGTGATCATCCGCTCTTCGAGCGTGTCCTCGTTCAGGTTGATGGACACGATCATGTCGGCGACGTTCGTCGAGATGTCACCGAGCGCGAGGATTTTCGTCGCCTCGATGTTCCAGACGACTTCGTGAGCATTCTCGCGGTTTTCGGCGTACTCGTCTTCGAGGTACACCGTCATGATGGGCGTGTCGGGCGTCTTCCGCGCGTCCACTAGTTCGATGAGGCGCGGCAGCCCCTGTGTCACGTCCATCTCCGCCACACCCGCGTAGTGGAACGTGTTCATCGTCATCTGCGTTCCCGGTTCCCCGATGGATTGGGCACTCACCGTCCCCACGGGGTCGAGCGGGTCGACACGGGTGTCGAGGTAGCGGTGTTCGACCGCTTTGGCGATGTCCGTTACCTGTTCGAGCGAGACGCCATCGCGGGATTCGATGGTCTCGTACACTTCGTCCTTGAGTCGTCGCGGAAGTTCCGTGTCCTCGACGATGGCTTCCATATCGTTTGTTACGTTAGTCATCTGACTCCACCTGCCGTGCGTCCGCGTGTTCGGACAGATTCGTCGGCGGCTGTCGGTCGCCGAGGAATTCGAGCTTGCGGGTCTCGCTGTCGAACTCCTCGTCGAGAATCTGGTCTGCGATGCTGTCCACGTCTATCGGGTTCTCCTCGGACGAGGAGACCTGAACCGGCGAGGTACCGTCCTCACCGAACTCGAACTGGACGATGGTGTCGCTGGTGTCGCGCACCGTTCCGTCGTACTGCGTTTCGAGTTCGGACAGGGCGTTGATGAGACGGCGCTGGAGGTACCCGGACTTGGAGGTACGAACTGCCGTGTCCACCAGCCCTTCGCGTCCACCCATCGCGTGGAAGAAGAACTCCAGCGGGGTCAGACCGCCGGTGTAGGAGTGCTCCACGAAGCCGTGGGCGTCCGCGGACAGGTCGTCGGCTTGGTAGTGCGAGAGCGTACGGTCCTCGTACCCGCGGTTGATGCGCTCGCCCCGAACTGCCTGCTGTCCCACACAGCCGGCCATCTGGGTCAGGTTGAGCAGCGACCCACGTGCACCGGAGTCGGCCATGATGACTGCCGGGTTGTCGCTCGCGAAGTGATCCTCCGCGATGTCACCGGCCGAGTCACGCGCCTTGCCGAGCGTCTGCATGATCTTCATCTCCAACGTCTCGTCCACGGTTCGACCCGGAAGCGATTCCAGTTCGCCGTTCTCGTACGTGCCGATGAGGTCCTGCACGCGGTCGTATGCGTTCTCGATGGCCTCGTCGATCTGGTCCTGTGCATCCAGCGGAATCGTCTCGTCGTCGATACCGATGGAGAAACCGAAGTGCATGATGGCGCGCATCGCCAACGTCGCGACTTCGTTGATGAAGTGACGGGCGCGGGTCTCGCCGTACACCTTACAGATGGTGTCGACGATCTCCCCGCCGAACGCGCCGACCGCGTCCTCGTCGATCGTCCCTTCGATGAGTTGACCCTCCTCGATGACGACCGTGTCGCCGGTCGAACTCATGAACTCCAGTTCGAGTTCGTCGGGCAGGAGTTCCGAGAACAGCGTCTGACCCGTCCAGTACGGGGTTCCGTTCTCTTCCGTGCCGTCCTCCTCCGGCAGTTCGTCGATCCGCGTCGCACGGAGCAGGTCGAGTGCCTGCGTCTCGTTGAAGTGCGGGTTATGGTGGGTGAGCAGGTACGTTCCGGAAATGTGGTCCTGAATCGCGCCGATGATGTTCTCACCGAAGCGCGGGGAGAGGATCTGTTCCTGCACACGCATGAGCACGCGCGCTTCCGCGCGTGCCTCCTCGTTCTGGAGTGCGTGCATGTTCATCTCGTCCCCGTCGAAGTCGGCGTTGTACGGCGGACAGACGACGGTGTTCAGTCGGAACGTCTTGTACGGCATCACGACCACTTCGTGGGCCATGATGGACATCCGGTGCAGGGACGGCTGTCGGTTGAAGATGACGATGTCCCCGTCGATGAGGTGTCGGTTGACCTCCCATCCCGGCTCGACCTTCTCCGCGAGTTCCTCGCAGTTCTTCTCGGTGACCTTCAGGCGTCGGCCGTCGGGTCGCTTGACGTAGTTCGCGCCGGGGTGACCCTCCGGTCCGTTTCGAACGTAGCGTCGCGCGTCCTCGATGGTTCGCGGCGTGACGTTCATCGTCTGGGTCATCTCGCGGGCGACCCTTCGCGGGACACCGACTTCGTTCAGCGAGAGCGTCGGGTCCGGCGAGATGACGGTCCGTGCCGAGAAGTTCACACGCTTTCCGGACAGCGAGCCACGGAAGCGACCTTCCTTGCCCTTCAGGCGCTGGCTCAGCGTCTTCAGCGGACGCCCGGAACGGTGACGAGCGGGCGGCGTGCCCGAAATCTCGTTGTCCATGAACGTCGTGACGTGGTACTGCAGCAGTTCCCACAGGTCCTCGATGATGAGCTGTGGCGCACCGGCCTCGCGGTTCTCCATGAACCGCTGGTTGATGCGGATGATGTCCACCAGCTTGTGGGTCAAGTCGTCCTCGGACCGCTGGCCGTTGTCCAGCGTGATCGACGGCCGAGCAGTCACCGGCGGGACCGGCAGGACGGTCAGGATCATCCACTCGGGACGCGAGCGGTCGGAGTTGATACCGAGCGCCTCGATGTCCGAGTCCGGGATGTCCTCGAACCAGTCGCGGATGTCCGAGGGCATCAGCTTGTTCATGTCCTCGGTCGTCAGGTCGATACCGAGCGCCTTCTCGATGGATTTCCGGTCGGCCTCGCGCGGGCGGAACTCGCCGGAAATGATCTGGTTGATGCGCGATATCTCGATGCCCGTTTTGTCCGCCAACTCCTGTGGCGCCATGGGTTCGAGGTCCTCGTCCTCCTCACCGTTCTCGTCACGGCCCTGCATCCGGGAGGCGATTCGCTCGGAGTACTCGCTCGTGAGCACCTGTTGGACCTCGTAGTAGGTCGTCGGCTTCTCGTGGTTGATGTCGTACTGGACCTCACCACAGTGCGGACAGCGGTCCTTCTTCCGCGCCTCGCGGATGGCCGCCTTCGTCACGTCGGTGATGTCGTTGCCGAGTTCCTTCGTCCGCGTGAGCATGCTGTGGTACTTCTCCTGTTCTTCCTCGGTGAGCAGGAGTCGGGAGCAGTCACGGCACGTCCCGCGAAGCAGTCGGCGGATGAGTTTCGTGAAGCCGACGTGGATGACCGGCGCGGCCAGTTCGATGTGACCGAAGTGGCCGTTGCACGACCCGGAGTGTTGCCCGCAGGTCTTGCATTCCAGACCGGGGTCGATGACGCCCAATCGCGGGTCCATCAGCCCCATGTCGATGGGGAATCCGTCGTCGTCGTACGTGTCGGCGGTGATGATCTTCGTCGCCGACATCTCTCGGTACTCCTCCGGGTCCATCAGCCCGAAGCTGATGGATCCGATTTCCTTGGGAGTTTGACTTGTTGCCATTAGACTGCGTCCTCCAGTTCGAGTCGCGGCGCGATGCCAAGCGCCTTCATCTCGTCGAGCAGGAGCTTGAACGCGTAGCTCATCTCGATTTCGTGAATGTCCGTTTCTTCCTCACAGTTCGGGCAGTACACACGGTTCTGGTCGATGTTCTCGACCGCGCTCATTCCACACTGACCGCAGACGTAGATCCATTCGCGGTCGGAGGAGTCGAGCAGTCGTTCCTTGAGTGCCAGCGCGGCACCGTGTCCGATGAGCACCTCACGCTCCATCTCACCGACACGGAGACCACCCTCGCGGGCACGACCTTCCGTCGGCTGGCGCGTGAGCACCTGCACCGGTCCACGCGAACGAGCGTGGAGCTTGTTCGACACCATGTGGTAGAGCTTGTGGTAGAGAATGGTGCCGACGAAAATCTCGGCTTCAATCTTCTCGCCCGTCACGCCGGAGTACATGATTTCCTTCCCCGACGATTTGTACCCGCGTTCCTGCAGCGCGGCGCGGAGGTCCTCTTTATCCTCGCCGGTGAACGCGGTTCCGTCCACGCGACGGCCTTCCATCGCGCCGACTTTTCCGCCGATCATCTCCAGCACGTGACCGACCGTCATCCGCGACGGCAGCGCGTGCGGGTTGACGATGAGGTCCGGGACGACCCCTTCCTGCGTGAAGGGCATGTCCTCCTGCGGTGCGATGTGACCGACGACACCTTTCTGTCCGTGTCGCGACGCGAACTTGTCCCCGAGTTCCGGGATTCGCTCGTCACGAACGGACACCTTGGAGAGCTTCGAACCGTCCTCGCCCTCCATCAGCGTGACCGTGTCCACGACGCCGGATTCGCCCGAGCGCATCGTGACGCTGGTTTCGCGGCGTTTCTGTGGCGACAGGCCACCCATGTCGTCCGGCTCTTCGAGGAATCGCGGCGGACTCGTCTTCCCCAACAAAACGCTGTTCTCGTCCACGCGCGTCTCGGGGTTGACCAGTCCGTCCTCGTCCAGATGCGTGTACGCGTCCTCACCGCGGGCACCGCGCACGTCGTCGCCCGGAATCTCGAAGCGGTCTTCCTGTCCACCAGGGTATCGGCGTTCCTCACCCTCGTAGGTACGGAAGAAGTGCGAACGCGCGAGCGCGCGTTCGACGGACCCCTTGTTCATGACGAGCGCGTCCTCGATGTTGAACCCTTCGTAGCTCATGACCGCGACGGTGAAGTTCTGTGCGGCGGGTCGGTCGTCGAAACCGATCTGCTCCGTCGTCTGCGTCTTCACCATCGAGAGCTGCGGGTAGTGGAAGAGGTGCTGTCGCGTGTCCGGGCGAATACGGTAGTTCGCCGACGGCAGACCGAGCGACTGCTTCATCATCCCTGCACCCATGGTAATCCGCGGGCTGGCGTTGTGCTCCGGGTACGGAATCATCCCGGCACCGATACCGAAGATGAGTTGCGGGTCGATTTCGAGGTGCGTGTGGTCCTCGTTCAACTCGGTGTCATCGACGGCGACGTAGATGTCCTCTTCCTCCTCGGCGTCGATGAACTCGATCTTCCCACGCTCGACGAGGTCTTCGAACGAGAGGTCGCCCTGCTTGAGCGCCTCGGTTTCCTCGTCCGTGATGCGCGTTTCGCCGTCCTCGACCACGAGGAGCGGGCGGCGTGCGCGCCCCGCGTCGGCGTTGATGATGACCTCGCTGGTGCGTCCCTTGACCGAGACGTTGACCATCTCGCTGACGTCGCCCCGTCGGCGCGCCTCGCGGACCTGATCTGCAAGCTGTTCGGGGTCGGGGTGTGTTCCGACCAAACTGCCGTTGACGTATACTTTGGCTTCTCGTCCCTGACTCATCAGTCTGCGCTCCCTTCGATGCTCTCGATTCCGGGAATCCCCTCGACGCCCATCGACGAGAGTTCCTGTTTCAGTTCCTGTTCGTCCTCGATGTTCTGGCTGAGTTCCATCGCCTGCGCGAAGTTCTTCACCAGTCCACAGTTCGGCCCTTCCGGCGTCTCGGACGGGCAGATGCGACCCCACTGGGTCGCGTGCAGGTCACGTGCCTCGAAGTGAGGCTGCGAACGACTGAGCGGACTGCGGAGACGGCGAAGGTGTGACAGCACACCCATGAAGTCCGTCCGGTCGACCAACTGCGACACGCCGGAGCGGCCACCGACCCAGTTCCCCGTCGCGATCGGGTGTTCGAGACGCTCGGTGAGAACGTCGGACCGAACCACCGTGTTCACGGACAGTTGTCGGTTACGCATGTTCGCGCGTTCGAGCTGGTACTTCACGTCGCGTGCCAGCTTGTTCAGCGCCGTCCGGAACAGGTCCTTCATCAGGTCGCCGGACACTTTCAGTCGCTTGTTGGCGTAGTGGTCCTTGTCGTCCGAGTCGCGCCGACCCAGTGCGAGTTCGAAACACGCCTCGGCCATCCGGGCGAGGTAGTACGCCTTGTTGATGCGAACTTCCTCCTCCTCGACACCGTCCTCGTGGAGGTGCGGCAGGAGATAGCGGTCGATGACGTAGTTTGCCCGTTTCAACTGGTAGTTTTTGCCCTGTCCGGAGGCGACCCGCTTCCCGAGGGTTTCGATTGCCTCCTCTTGTGTCTGGACTTCGGCGGCCTCCAGATTTTCGAGCATGAACTTCACGATTTCCGGGTCGTCGGAGACGCGGTGGACGATCTCCTCGTCGGATTCGAGTCCCAGCGCACGAACGAGCGTGACGAAGTTGACGCTTCCCGAAACGGACGGGAACGACACTTCGAGCAGGCCGTCACGCGAGCGCTCGACCAGAACCAAGGCACGGTATCCTCGGCGCTGGCTGAACGTCTTTGCGACCTGAATTTCGTCGCCGTACTTCGTGTCGTACTCGGCGAGAATCTTGTTCGGTGCCAGGTCCTCGGAGGTCATCAACACTCGCTCCGAACCGTTGACGATGAAGTAGCCGCCGGGGTCAGCAGGGTCCTCACCGATTTCGACCAGGTCGTCCTCGTCGAAGTTGGCGATGTTACACTTCTCGGAGCCGACCATGATCGGCATCCGTCCGACCTTCGTCTCGGTTGAATCGACGACACGCTTGTCGTCGCCTTCGCCTTTGACGATGGTCATCTCCATGAACACCGGTGCGGAGTACGTGATGTTACGGAGGCGTGCCTCCTGCGGGTAGAGGAGTTCTTCACTCCCGTCCGCTTCGCGTACGCGCGGAGTAACCACACGAATGTCGCCGAGTTCGACGAACACCGGTTCCTCTCCTTCCTTGTCACCGATGTCGGTGTCGATGATTCCCTTCTCGGTAACGACTTCCTGCATACCTCGGTTCAGGAAGGCGTTAAACGAGCGGTAGTGATGCTCCGCGAGTCGTTCTTTCGAGAAATACTCCCTCGATAGTTCGCGTCGATCTTGCTGTTGCATTATTCCACCACGAGTCGATACACGACTGCTCGTTCGGTCGTTCGTGAGTCGCGGACGATTTTGATAACGTCACCCGGCTCTGCGTCGTCGGGCAGTGCGGGGTCGGTCCGTTTGATCTTCGGCAGGTCTGTACTCTTGATGTCGTATTCCGCGAGCACTTCGTCGATTTCGTCCGAATCGACGATGGTGTGCTCCGGAACCATTTTGTGTTGGCTTACGTCTACCATGTGTGCACGAGTTTCCGGCTAGCGGGAGAAATGGCTATCACGAGATACTACAGGGTATTACACGTAGCACTCATTTAAGGCTTGCTAAATAGGGTTCGCACACGCTCGGCTATCCCGAATACCTCCGCACCGGACGGAGGCAGCCAACTGAACACTGCTATCTACTCCGTTCTGGTATAAATGGTTTGGGCAAGCGGGATGCGTTAACATAGCTCGGTACGAATCCACATACGGAGCGTCATTGGAAAGCCTTAAGAGTACTAGCCAGAAAGAAGTGAATGCGAAGGCCCGGGTGGTGTAGTGGCCCATCATACAACCCTGTCACGGTTGTGACGCGGGTTCAAATCCCGCCTCGGGCGCTTTCTGAACTTTCAACTCTCGAACAGAGTCATTTCTACTGATTTCTGTGATCTTCGATTCTTGTGTAGGCTGAAGCATTACATGTACCGTTGGCTCTCGCCCGTAGTTTACTACCCCTTCTACCCCTTCGGTAATTTCGATACCTCGTGAAAATCGATTTCGGAAAATTGTCCCTCTCACCGAAATAGTCAATATACTTGATATAGCTCATTAATACGACAGATGAGATGCTCGGGTGAGACAAATACGAAGGATAGGGGAGATGAAACCGAGGCGAAAGTCATTCACAAAATGATCTCGCATGGATACAGCGTTTCAATCCCATTTGGCGACAATGACAAATACGACTTGATAGTTGATGATGATGGACAGTTATATCGGATTCAGTGCAAAACGGCATGGCAGAACAAGGAGGAAACGATACGATTCAATACTCATTCACAAACAACTAAAGAAGGAAATTATCACGAAAATCCATATCACGGAAAGATCGATGCATTCGTCGTTCGTTATCCAAGAAACGGAAAAACGTACTGGATATATGTGAATGAAGCAACAGTACAGAAAATGGAACTTAGATTCGATGCCAAAATCGACCATCCTTTGATCAATTGGGCGAAAGAGTACGAGTTCACGGGTGAAATCCCACCTAGAAAGTGTGCTTAATATTCACCCACGTAACGTAGTACCATAGAGCGACGAAATCGACACCCCTTAATAAGGGCGCGAGAAAGAAGTGAATGCGAAGGCCCGGGTGGTGTAGTGGCCCATCATACAACCCTGTCACGGTTGTGACGCGGGTTCAAATCCCGCCTCGGGCGTATTTCTTCCGAACTCACCGACGAGCAACGCATCCACGTTGCTCGTCTCCCAGTGAGGACGAAATCGCCAGCGAATTTGAATCAGACTGAGGTTCTGCGCCGTGTGTAGGTCCTCGGGTGTGGTTCAAATCCCGCCTCGGGCGCTTTCTAAACTCTCAACTCTCGAATAGAACCATCCGTCTCCTGAGACGTGATTTCGGGACGAAATCCCACTCCGACACGAGGCAAACCTATACAAATGGTGGCGTCGTGACAGGTGTGGGGGACGAACGAATGGCACGAACGGGGGAGACGGTTCTCATGGGATGGGGCGGATGAATCGTCGGGTAGTTGTCTCGCTCATTCTGGTATTGCTGGTCGCTCACGGCGGGTGGACGGTTATGGGACGCACGGCAGATACGGCGGCCAGTCAACAGGGGACGCCGAACCCGACGGGATCGTTCAGTATCGTCTCGACCGCGTCGAACGTGCCGATAAACGGGTCGGGAAACCTCTCGATCACGTTCGTCAACACCGGACGCGACGTTTCCAACGCGAGTGTTCGAGTGCGTTCGCCGAACGAGAGCGTTCGGTTCGGCCCGTCACAGACCGCCAGCAAGTTCGTCGGTAACTGGTCGAAGGGCGAGCGAAAAACGGTGAAGTTCGGCCTACTCGCGGAGGAGTTCGCACAATCCGAGAACTACCCGTTTCGGGCGACGGTGTCGTACACGACCGCGAACGGTTCTCGCGAGCGAACGGACCCGTACACGTTCGACGTGCGGCCGACCGAGCGGGTTCGTTTGGAGCGGTTCGAGGTGACAGCGATATCCTCGAACGTGCAGGCTGGCGACACGGGGACGGTTTCGCTGACCGTCGAGAACACCGGACGGGACGTTCACGACGCCGTCGTCTCGCTACAGTCGTCGAACGAGCAACTCAGTTTGGGGCGGTCGCCGAACGCCAGCCAGTTCGTCAGTCGGTGGTCGTCCAACGAGCGGCGAACGTTCCAGTATCGCGTCACGGCGAGCAACGACACGGTCGGCGGTAACTACCCGTTCAGCCTCTCGATCTCCTATCGGGAGAACGGAAGTCGGAATCAAACGAATCCCCATCTCGTCGGCATCATTCCCGACCCAGAACAATCGTTTTCGGTAGGTGACTTGCACAGCACCTTACGGGTGGGACAGCAGGGGTTCGTCTCCGGCACCGTGACCAACGAAGGACCACAGCGCGCCCCGAACGCCGTCCTCGTTCTCGCGCCCCAGCGCGGGAACACCACGTTCTCACCGACCGAGACGGAGTACGCGCTCGGAACGCTCGATAGCGGCGAATCGAAACCGTTCGACTTCCGTATCGACGTGAGCGACACCGCCGACCGCGGTCCGCGACAGCTCTCGTTCGTCGTGCGCTATCAGAATCAGGACGGCGACCCGAGGCAGAGCAAATCGCTCGACGCACGGATCGATGTCCACCCCCGGAAGGACGAGTTCCGGATCGATGCGAACCGGGCGTCGGTCGAGGCCGGTTCGACGGGGACGGTGTCGCTCGTCGTCACGAACAACCGGAACGAAACCCTGCGGAACATCGACGCACAGGCGTTCGTGGACAGTCCGTTGACCGTCAACGACAACGAGGCGTTCATCCCGAAACTGGAACCGAATCAGTCGGCGACGATCCGGTTCGACATCGGTGCCGATGGTGGGACGCTCCCGAACACGTACCCGGCGTCGGTCGATTTCCAGTACGACACGCCGGACGGTGAGACGAAACTCACCGACACGTACTCGGTTCCCGTTCGAGTGACGTCACCGGAACGCGGTGGCGTCCTGTCGTTCGTGAGCGGTTCGAACGGGATTCTCGTCCTCCTCGGCATCGCGGTACTCCTCGTTCTCGTGGCCGTGTTCGTCCTGCGCAGGCGGTGACCCCCAATGGTGGACTATCAACGCGTTATCGACTGGCTCGACGTGTGGATCGCCGAGCGGTCGAAGACCGTTCTGCTCGTCTTTCTCGTCCTGACCGCCGTCTTTGGTGTCGGACTCGTTCGCATCTCGACCGAATCCGGGACGAGCCAGTTCACCGAAAACAGCCCCGCACAGGAGGCGTTCGACGCCGTCAACCGCGAGTTCACGCCACCGTTCGCGGCGGAAAACGGGAGCACACAGCTCATCCAGACCGGCCGGAACGTGCTCTCGAAACCCGAACTATTGGCGATGCTGGAGGCTCAATACCGCCTCGAACAG
Source organism: Haladaptatus sp. AB643 (assembly GCF_024136975.1). Classification (NCBI taxonomy): domain Archaea; kingdom Methanobacteriati; phylum Methanobacteriota; class Halobacteria; order Halobacteriales; family Haladaptataceae; genus Haladaptatus; species Haladaptatus sp. AB643. Next base: position 333,094 of record NZ_JAMYJW010000004.1, on the reverse strand, counting down.
CGGACCGACCTCCGGGTTTCCTCGACGACGAGCGCCGCGAGCATCGTGGCACGAACCATCGACCCGAACGCGACGACGCTCGAAGCACAGGTGCGAACCGTTCGGCAGGCGACGCCGACGGAGATCGAAATCGCCGTTCGGCGGGCCTCGGGAACGCCCGGTTTTCGAACCCTCTTGAGCAAAGACTTCAACCCACGGGCGGCCTCGGCCTCGGCGACGATCGCCGTCGTCGATCATCGTATTCCGCGTGGACTCTCACAGCAAGCGGGTGCCGAATCGAGCGCGAACGACCCGCTCACGCGGATTCAACTCCGCTCGGAATCCGTCGTCGGGAGCGTCGATAGCGACATCCGCGTGTTCGGTAGCGGCATCATCTCCTCGGAACTGTCGAGCGTCACGTTCGATTCGCTCATCATCGTCACGCCCGCGGCCGCGATCCTGATACTCGTCTTCTTGATCTTCGCCTATCGTGACCCCTTGGACCTCCTGCTCGGGGTCGTCTCGCTGGTGATGACCGTCATCTGGACGCTGGGGTTCATGGGCTGGATCGGGATTCCGTTCACACAGTTGCTCGTCGCCGTGCCGCCCTTGCTCCTCGCGGTCGGTATCGACTACGGCATACACGCCATCAACCGCTACCGGGAGGAGCGTGTCACCGGACTGGGAATCGGGAGGTCGATGCGGCGAACGACCGACCAACTGCTCGTCGCCTTCTTCATCGTTACGGGGACGACCGTGATGGGGTTCGGGTCGAACCTCACGAGTCGCCTGCAACCGATTCGTGAGTTCGGATTGGTCGCCGCGATCGGCATCTTCGTCACGGCGCTCATCTTCGGTATCTTCCTCCCGGCGGCCAAGGTCGAAACCGACCGACTTCGATTCCGGTACGACCTTCCCGTGTTCGGCCTACGACCGCTCGGCGAAGAAGGGTCCGCACTCGGGCGACTCCTGCAAGTCAGCGTCACGCTCGCTCGGCGTGGTGCACCGTTCGTTCTCGCGTTCGCGCTGCTCGTGACGGTCGTTTCGGGGTACTACGCCACCGGCATCAGCACGTCCTTCTCGAACGAGGATTTCCTCCCGCCGGAACAGACGCCGAGCTATCTGCAATCGCTGCCGGAACCGTTCGCGCCGGGGACGTACACCGTCACCCAAACGACGAACTTCCTGGACGAGAAGTTCGCCGCCGTTCAGGGCGACACCGTGACGGTGTACGTTCAGGGACCGTTACGCGAGGATTACGCGCTGGAATCGATTCAGCACGCGAACCACAACCCGCCGAAGGCGTTCGTCCAGAGGGATCGACAGGCGAGTTCCGAGAGCATCATCACCGTCATCCGGAACTACAGCGCTCAATCACCCGAATTCCGCCGACTCGTTCAACGGAACGACATCGATCGCGACGGCGTTCCGGACGATAACCTCGGCACGATTTACGATCGGTTGCTGTCGTCGCCCGTACGGGACGAGGCGCTCCAGTACATCACGGCGGACCAGCGGCACGCACAGGTCGTCTACTCGACGAAAAGCGGTGCGTCGCAGGATGCGGTCGCTCGTGATGCCCGAACCCTCGCGGAGCGATATCGTCTTCACGCGACGGCGACGGGCGAAACCGTCGTGTTCCAATCCATCGCGTCGATCATCTTCGCCTCGGCTCTCAGGAGCCTCATCACCGCGCTCATCGCGACTGCCGTCTTTCTCGCGTTCGTCTATCGCGTGCTCGTCGGGCGGGCGGCCTTCGGTGTGATCAACCTGCTTCCCATCGTCGTCGCCGTCGCACTTCTCGCCGGAACGATGCGGCTGTTCGGCATCCCGTTCAACGCGCTTACCGCAACCGTTCTCGCGATTGCACTCGGGTTGGGAACCGACTACTCCGCCCACGTCGTGCATCGGTTTACCGACGAGTTCGAGCAGGGAACGGACGCGTCCGAACGCCCGACGGACGACGACGTGTTCGACGCCCTCACCCGAACCGTCCGCGGCACTGGCGGTGCGCTGACCGGCAGTATGCTAACGACGGTTGCCGGGACGGGAATTCTCGTTCTCGCCATCACGCCAGTTCTCGGTCAGTTCGGTCTCGTGACGGCGTTGAGCATCTTCTACTCGTATCTCACGGCGATCCTGTTGACGCCATCCGTCATCGTCGTCTGGTATCGCTACTTCCTGTAGAACAGTTATTTCCCTGCCCGCCGAAGGTAGAACGGGATGTACGACGAGATACTCGTCCCGACCGATGGTAGTTCAGAGGTTACCGACGCCATCACGGAAGCACTCGACCTCGCGTCGTTTACGGGTGGGAGGGTTCATTCGGTGTACGTCGTCGATACGCGGGATTACAACACGCTCTCTGACACGAAATGGCTCACCATAGAGCGCGACCGAACGGAACTGGGAGAAGCGGCGATTTCGGACGTAACACGGGTGGCGGACGAACGGGACGTACCGCTAGCAACGGAACTCCTGCGCGGAATTCCCCACGAGGAAATACTTACCTACGCGGACGAACACGGAATCGACGTCATCGTGATGGGGACCCACGCCCGAACCGGTCTCGAACACTTCCTGAACGGGAGCGTCACCGAGAAAGTCATCCGCAATACCGACCTGCCGGTACTCGTGATTCGAGTGACAGCGTAGCTTAGCCGAGCAGTTGGGCGACGCCCCACGCGAGGGCGATAGCGAGCATGGCACCGACGAGGTTGCCGAGGGCGTTGGTCGCCGCGCGGAATCGCTCGCCGGTCTCCCACAACCGAAACGTCTCGAAGGAGAACGACGAGAACGTCGTGAACGAGCCACACGCACCGGTGCCGAGCAGGAGCGCGAGTTGATTTCCGAGGGAGAGGAACGTCACGAGACCCAGAACGAAACTCCCCACGACGTTCACGGTGAGCGTTCCGATCGGGAACTCGTCGGCATCGATCCGTTCGCTGACGAAATGGCGGCACAGCGCGCCTATCGCACCGCCCGTCCCGACGATGTGGGCGGGATCGAGCGAACTCATTCCGGCACCTCCGTTTCCGTCGTTTCCTGCTCTGCCATCTTCTCCGCTTCCTTGCTCCTCCCGTTGACGTTACGGGCGAGCGTCCGGCCGAGCAGGACGCCCATCAGTCCTAACCCGTAGTTCGCCGCGACGTTGCCGATCATCCAGAGCGGCGACGCCGCTTGCGTCGTCTGCACTGCGAACGTGCTGTAGGTCGTAAACGATGAGAGGAACCCGGTGCCGACCACGACGTGGGTTTGGTCGGCCAGATACCCCATGTAGATGGCCTCGTACAGGATGAATCCCAGCGCGAAACTGCCGGCGACGTTCGCGATGAGCGTCCCCGTCAAGCCGGGTTGGACGAGGCTGACGAAGTAGCGGAGGTTCGACCCCGCAAACCCGCCGACGCCAACCAATAGCAGAACTTCTAACGTGTGTAGTGGATGTGTACGTCCCATATCTGTCGCTCTCGAAAAGGAGTCATCAGCCGACGTGTTCGGCGGTTGGGGGAGGCGGACTCCATCGCCCGGTTAGTCACTGTTCCCTCCCGAATCCACTTAACGAACTCGAAAGGAGCCGGATATTACCGGTTTGCGAATTCGCTCGCGCTCGGACTCCCGCCGCCGTGTTCGACGTGTCGCTCCCGAATCCGTATCTCGTGGACGTTTTCGGTCGCGTCGTCCACGACGAGGGCTGCCCCCGGTGTTTCGGGCATTCGGTCGGCGAACGACCCGTGCATGTACGTCGGGCGAGCACGGGCCAACGCCTCGCGGTCGGCCCGTGAAGTCAGTCGGTGGGCCACGAGCAGGTCCGACTGGGAAACCGCCACGTCCGGAAGCGCCGCGGGACGCTGGGTCGCGGCGACGAAACTGACGCCCGGTCGTCGCCCCCGAGTCAGGATGGTTTCGAGCGCCGCCCGGGCGATTCCATCGAAGAACGCGTGCGCCTCGTCGACGACCAACCACGGAAGTGTCGCTACCGATTCCGTAATCCGGGCACGATACAGGTCGTCGGCAATCGCCCGAACGACGGCGTTCATCGGCGCGTCGTCGTATCCCGAGCAGTCGAGTATCGTCGTCGACGCCACACAATCCGTCGCGGTGAGTCCATCGGGCGAAAACACGTCCCACGAGTCGGCGAGCGCGAGATGGTTTCGGGCGGTGCGGCGGGTAGTCCGCGCGACGTCCGCGTCCAAGACGTATTCGTGCATCCCGGCCAGCGACCCCGTCTTCGCGGCGGCCTGCCACACCAGCGACCCGGCCGAATCCTCGTGATCGAGTCCGAGCAACTCACACCACGCACGCGGGGAAAGTGCGTCCGCCGACACGCGAGGGTTCTCGACCACGTCGAATCCGGAGACGTCTGCAAACGTCCGGAACGCCCCCATCGGGTCGGCGACGACGGGGGTGACGCCCGCCGTCTCCGCGAGTTCCTCGATCAGCACGCCGAGCGTGTAGGATTTTCCGTACCCGCGCTTGCCGACGACCAGCGTGGCGTGTGGTCCGTCCAAATCGATCCGAACCGGCGCACCTGCACTACCGTCTCGGGCGCGATAGGTGCCGAGACCTCCCGAAACACCCGTGTCGCCCGTTCGCCCCAAAACGTCGGTCATGTCGGGTGTTGGTTTCGACCTCCGGTATAAACCTTCGTCCGAAAGTTTATATCTCGAACCGGAACCACTCCGGGCCATGTCAGTGCGTCAGCGGCTACAGCAGGTGAAGCATCGCCGTGGGATTCGGGCGTTTCGGTCGGACGAGCGGGCCATCGAGGGACTTCCCATTCGGTTGGTCATCGCGCTCGTCGTCGGCGTCGCAAGTCTCGGGGTGATGATGAACATGTTGTCGGGGCTTCACGGGTTGACGGTGAGCGAACTCGACGCGAAACCGTCGCCCGAGGTGGTCCACCCGGGCTATCACTCGGTCGATATCTCGGTCATCGATTCGGACGGCAACCCCGTCACAGGGGCGACAGTCGTCGTGAAGAGCGATTCGGCCACGTTGAAACACATCCAGACCGCGACGACGGGCGACGATGGGAAAGCGACACTGTCGATACGTCCCGGATTGGGACCAAATCAGGACGATGGCACGCTCGAAATCGACATTAAACCACCCGCGGGAAGCAAGTTCGAGGACAAGCAAGGGAACACGAAAATCCTGGTCGTGTCCGGATAGGAAACGGGTGATGGACCGTGAATCCGCTCGGGACTCCGGATCGTTAGGCGGTTGTTTCCCGCGCAGTAGGTTCAAAGAAACAGCTCAATTCAAATAGTAACAGCTATCAACCCCCTCCTTCTACCGTGTTCCATATGGCAATGGCTCGTTGTCGACACTGCGGTCTGCAGATGATCGGCACGTCTTACCCTGTAGCGACGAAGTGGTATCACGACCATCTCCGCGACGAACATCCGAAGGCGTGGCTGCGCGCATAGTTTGACTCGATGACTGCGATCTGAATCGCTGTTCTTCCTCCGTTCGTGGGGAGGCATCTCGATTAAGGAGACCATTCTATCGTGTCGTCCGGCGAACACTCGAACGGTTCCCAATCGAGTACCCCGTCTACCGGCGAAAAGTACGTTCTTTATGACGATTCCCCACCATCATGGAGTGATACCCCATGACGACGTACATCGCTTTTCTACGCGGCATCAACGTCGGCGCGCACAATCGAATGAAGATGGATGCCCTTCGCGACCTCTGCCGATCGCTCGGATTCGAGCACGTTCGAACGTACATCCAGAGCGGGAATGTCGTGTTCGAGACGGACGATTCGGCCGCGAACGAACTCGAAGACGAACTCGTGGATGCCGTCGAAGCGTCGTTCGGGTACGATATCTCGGTCATGGTCAGGACACGCGATGAACTCCACGAAATTATCGGCCGATGTCCGTTCGCGCAACCGGAGGACGAGACGACGAAGCTGTACGTCGCGTTTTTGAACGATTGCCCCGATGACGAACAGATTCGAACACTTTCGGCCGCCGGGAACGACGCCGAGGAGTTCGAAACTATGAACCGCGAAGTGTACAGCCGTATTCGAACGGACGAGCGGAAAAGCGGCCAGTTCACCGATGTCGGGGATGTTCTCGGTATACCCGCGACGCGACGCACGTGGAACGTGGTTACCAGGGTACACGAGTTGGCGCGGTAAATCCGTCCCTCGTTTCGACCCTGTCGGCCTTTTCGTTTTTAACTCGTGATGGCCGTAGTAGACGTATGTCCCGGAACGAGGGAATCGAGCGTGGAACCCGAAACGCGCTCGCCGCGTGGATTCTCGTCGCCGTGATCGGTATCACCGTTCTCGCGAGCGTTCTCGGCGGGGATTTCCTCTGGGCTGGTCTCGGTCTCGTCGCCCTCGCGCTCGCGCTGGTTCCCGTCGGAGCGTACCACCGCCCGACGACGATGGTGCCGTGGGAAGCGCTCTGTTTCGTCGCGATCCCCCTCCTGAGTGTCCCGTTCGGTTCGATTCTTCCGCGCTCCGTCGCGACGTTTCTGACCGTCGCGGGGCTTGCGCTGGTGCTGGCGGTGGAATTGGACGCGTTCACCGAAGTCGAACTCTCCCCGTGGTTCGCGGTCCTGTTCGTCGTCATCACGACCATGGCGATCGCCGGTCTGTGGGCAGTCGTCCAGTGGGTCGCCGACCGGACGCTCGGTATGCACGACTTGCACGGACTCCAAAGCCTGATGTGGTCGCTGCTCGCCGCGACCCTCGCCGGTCTCGCGGCCGGAATCGTGTTTGCGACGTACTTCCGGCACATCGATTCGCGCCGGTTCGGCTTTCGGGATGGCGGCAAGCGACGCGACTCGGAGGAGACGACGGCCGTCCAGTCGTCGGACGGGTGGCTCTCGGATGAGCAACAACGGTTGCTGGTGCGGTCGCTTCAGGTGGTCCTCGTCGGCGTACTGGCGTACGGCCTGTACCGAGCGAACGTCGGCATCGTCGTCAACACGGCAGTCGCGCTCGCGCTGATGGAGTTACCGGCGGTGCTCGAACGGGATTACCACTTGCCAGTCGATACCGGCCTAACGCTTTGGATCGTCGTCCCGGTCTTTCTGCACGCGGTCGGGACCGTCGGTCTGTACGAGTCCGTCGGCTTGTGGGACCAGTTGACCCACACCCTCTCCTCGTCGCTCGTCGCGGCGGCGGGCTACACGACGGTGCGGGCGCTCGACGTTCACGCCGATTCCATCTACCTTCCGCGGAAGTTCATGCTGCTGTTCATCCTCCTCTTCACGCTCGCGTTCGGCGTGCTCTGGGAACTGCTGGAGTTCGGACTCGGCGGGTTGGCGACGATGACGGGAACGGGGAGCGTCCTGTCGCAGTACTCGCTCGAAAACACGATGCTCGACTTGGTGTTCGACACCGTTGGGGGTGTCATCGTGGCCGTCTGGGGGGCGACGCACCTGTCGAACGTCTCCGATGCGGTCGCCGCGCGGTTGGATGCCGGGGCGGAGTGACGGACGACGGCCTAGAAGCCTATGGAACTCCCGTGCCTCGATTCCTGTAATGAGTTCCCCCGAAGACGGATTCGACGAAGCGTACACCGGAACACCACCGTGGGACATCGGTCGCCCGCAGTCGGCCATCCGCTCGCTGTTCGAGCGGGACGAAATCCCGTTCGAGGGACCGATTCTCGACCTCGGTTGTGGAACCGGAGAAAATTCGCTCTTCCTCGCCGACCGCGGATACACCGTTCTCGGCGCCGATGCGTCCCCACGAGCCATCGAGCAAGCGAAAACGAAGGCGGAAACCCGTGACGTCGCCGGGGATATCGACTTCCGGATCGAGGATGCACTTTCACTGGATGGCGTCGAGGATGATTTCGGCGTCGTCGTCGACTGCGGCCTGTTTCACGTCTTCGATGACGAAACCCGACGAACGTACGTCTCGTCGCTGGCGAGCGCCGTCGCGCCGGACGGGTACGTCGTCATCCTCTGTTTCAGCGACCAGGAACCCGGTGAGTGGGGACCGCGACGAATCAGCGAGGAGGAACTCCGGACGGCGTTCGAGGACGGGTGGGAAATCGTGAAAATCGACCCTGCACGGTTCGAAGTCAACGCGCAGGGTGAGGACGTCTCACCGTCCAACGACGAGAGCGTCGAAGCGTGGCTCACGGTGGTTCGACGCGCCGTGAAATAACGAATATTCGCCGCTTCTCGGGAGCTACAATCCGTCGCCGTCCCAGTCGATCCATTCGTGTTCCCAGCCACGACGGGTCTGGAAGTGGCGTTCCGCGAACTCGCGGTCCTCGCGGTCGGTTCGGTTCCGTTCGATGGTATCGGCCTGTTCGCCGTCAACGAGGAGCGGCGAGAACGCGACGGTGCCGAACTCATCCGCGACTTCGGGGGTCCCATCACGGGTGCGCTCGACGGCGGCCAACCGCTGTGTGCCGCCGCCCAACGGGACGACCAACCGGCCGTCGGGCGTCAGTTGTTCGACGAGCGCGCGCGGCGGTCGGATGGACGCTGCTTCCACGACGATTCGGTCGAACGGTGCGTACTCGGGGAGTCCGTCCGCACCGTCGCGGCAGTCCACGAAGACACCGCCGTAGCCCGCGGATGCGAGGTTCTGCCGAGCCTCGTATACGACGGTTCGCGTGATATCGACCGCGTGGACGTTCTCCTCACCGACGATTTCCGCGAGTACGGCGGAGGTGTAGCCGACGCCAGCCCCGACGACGAGAACGGAATCGGTCTCCCGAACGTCGAGGGCTTCCAGCAGTTGGGCGACGGTGCTCGGCGACAGTATTTTCGTCCCTCGGTGGTCGAACGACTGGTCGGTGTAGGCACCTTCGTGTGCTTCGAGGGGGACGAACTCGTGGCGGGGGACGGTCCGAAGTGCGAGACCGACGTACTCGCTCCGAACGAGTCCTTTCATCTCGTGTTCGAGGCTGGCGACCATATCGTCGCGCAGCGCCGACGGTTCCATGGTTCGGCTTGGGTTCCGATGTTCTTCAATGGCGCGGCCTGTGCCCGATAATTGCTTGCTGTTGCGTGCCCGGGATGTCGCGCACGTCGATGGATTCGAAGCCAGCACCCTCGAACCACTCCCGAAACTGGGCTTCGTCGTAGGTATCGCCGTTTTCGGTCACCGCGAGCATGTGCGCCCCGAACAGCGCCGCGTCGTCGGCCCACCCTCGGACCTTGTCGGTGAAGATGGCCACGCCGCCGGGGGAAAGCGCATCGAACGTGTTTTCGAGAAGTGCCCGGTTCTCGTCCGGGCCGAGCGCGTGGGCGACCCGCGAGCAGAACGCGAGGTCGAATCCGGTCGGAAGGTCGTCGGTCGCATCGCCGGGGACGAGTTCGACGGGTTCGTGTTCGAGGAACTTGCGGTCGGCCTCGATGACGTCTGGTCGGTCCAACAGCGTCACGTCGAAGCCACGACGGGCGAACTCCTTCGAGAACTCACCCGGCCCGCCGCCGATGTCGAGGACGCGCTCCGCGTGGGGGTTCTCGTGAACGGCTTCCGTGACGCAGGTGCGGACCGTCGTCTCGTCGATGGTCGCCATCGCGCCCATGAAGTTGGCCGTCCATTCCTCGGACGGGTCGGGCGAGTCTCCAGTTAGCATTGTCTCCGGGAGCGCGAGCCAGCCCTCCAGACAGTCCATGTAGTGGGGGGTCCGACCGATGGAACGCACGTCAGTCTTGGCGAACAGTCCGAGTGCTCGATTGGTCGCCTCGTATTCGCCATCGACGGTTTCGAGGTAGCCCAGTTCGGCCATCGCGGCGAGCGTGATTCGTGCGGCACGCTCGGTGACGCCCGTTTCCGCGGCGATTTCGACCGGTGTTCCCGCGTGAAACATGACGGCGTCGATGATGCCTGTCTCGCGGGCGGCCCACAGCAAACACAACTCGCGATAGTCCATGCCAAACCGACGGCGGCGAGTCGAAAAAAGCTACGTGTCAGAAGTTTCTGCCCGTCCGCTTACCACGCGGACCACGCCGTCGAACCCTCGTCCTCGGCGTAAATCCGTTTCACGTCCTTGGCGAGGACGGCGTCGCCGTCGAAATCCAGTCGGTCGTGGTCGTAGCCCGACGCGTCGTCCGTGACGAGGATGCCGTCGATGGTGAACTCCTCCTTGGCGAGTTCTTCCCGTTCGCCGACGACGAACTCGTAATCCCCCGGAATGTTCACTTTGACGCTTCGGGAGTTGTCCCGGCGGCCGTCGTTGGGGTGAATCGTGACGTTGACGCTCACGTTGTCCACGGCGCGCGTCCAGATGGTCTCCACGTCGGGGGCCACCGACTCCTCGACGCGGCGGTCGTCCTCCTGTTCGAGGCTGGTGATTCGGACGACGAAGATGGCCTCGTCGGTTTCGAGGACGAACTCCTCGCCGACCGCCAGCGTCTCCTCCACGGGAACGTCCGCCTTCGCGGTGAACGACTCGCCTTCCTGCGAGACGACGACGTCGATTTCCTCGGTCTTCTCCTCCTCGATTTTCGTCTTGTGGACGTGGTCGCACTCGGTGCATCGTACCGTCGCCTGTCCGCCCGGTTTGAGGACTTCGTGAACCGTCTCCAAATCGGGGGAACAGGATGGGCAGACGACTGCCACACGTTCCGCTGTATCGCTCATGGAGCGGTGTAGGAAGTCAGGCCGTAAAAGTGCGTGGAGTTGTGGGAGAGTGCGGCAAACGGAACACTCATGGAATCCGGCCGTACTCGTAGAGCCGAAATGAGACGGCGGAGGTTCGTCGAGAAAATCGGTGTCGGTGCCGTGGCGCTGTCGCTCGGCGTCTCCGGTTGTAGCGAGTTCGTCGGCGGGGAAAACGAAGTCACGATTCCGCTCTTCGTCACGAACTACGACGGGATGGACCGGCCACTCACCGCGATTTGGCGCGCCGACGATGGAGAACGAGGGCGAAAAACGGTTACCGTTCCCGCTGGAAGCCGGATTCGAATCGCCACTATCGGCGCGAACAACAGCGTAACCGTCGAATTCCCGACCGGATTTTCGAAGGGTGGTGGTCCGTTCTGGGATGCGACCTCGGCGGAGATTTACCTCACCGCGGACGACGGTATCCAAATTCTCCCGTCGAAATCCGGGTGAATCTCACCCGTCGAAGTACAACTCGTAGTGGTTCGCACAGCCCGGATTGAATTCCGCGTCACACTCCGGACACTGCGACTCACAACCGAGATACTCCGAAATCGTCAGTTCCGAACCGCAGACGCCGCACAGCACCGCCTCGGTGTCACGTTCGTCTTTCGCCCACGTTTCGCGTGGATGGTCAGCAACCGCGTCGTGGCACCGAAAACAGGGATAGTACTCGTTACAGCACGAGAACCGAATCGCGATCACGTCACACTCGGTGTCGTAGTGCGCACACCGCGTTTCGGCGTCTACATCGATGCCGTGGACGTCGATTCCGTGGATGGTTCGCATCTGCTGGTCGATTTTATGGCTGTGGCAGTTCGACTTCCTCGCCGTCCGCGTAGACCGTCGGCTCTCGAATGATGCCGTCGAGGTGGAGCGGAGCGTCCGTGTCGCCGCCGATGCCCGCGTCGTCGCCGATGGCGATGTGGACCGTGCCGCCCGCCTTCTCGTCGAGGAGGACGGAGCCGACGAGTTCGGTGACCGCGACGTTGGTGCCGATGCCGAGTTCGGCGAGGTTGTAGGCGTCCTGGCCGACTTCCTCCGATGCAGTTTCGACCTGCTCGCGGATTTCGTCGTCGCTGATACTCGTGACGTAGCCGTCCTCGACTTCGAATTCGAGGGTCTGGCCGTCTTCGAGGAGGCCGTGCGGGCGCATGGTGCCGTCCACGACGTACTTGCCGTTCACGTTCTCGGGGCTGACGAACACCTCGCCTGCGGGGAGGTTGGTGAAGTCGCCGGGTTCGTGACAGAGACCGGTGTCGTCGTACCACTCGCGGTCGCCGGGTTCGAAGGTGATGTCCGTTCCCTTCTCTGTCGTGACGCGAATCTCCTCCGCGCCCTCGACCTGCGCGAGCACGTCCGTGCAGTGCCCGTCGATGTTCTCGTAGTCGGCGGCGAGGCCCGTCACCATCACTTCCTCCGTGATACCGGGGAGGGTGGCGATTCGTGCGCCCTCGTCGTTCGCGTTTCCGCGTGCGCGGGTGTGGCTCAAACTCTTCGTCGTCGGCGCGAGGACGACGTCCGTGGCGGCCATCGCGGCGGCGACGGCGGCCGGTGGCTCCTCGCCGTGCTGGTTTCCGACGGGATAGCGCGTGATCGTCACGTCGTCGGTGATTTCGCTGGCGGTGTCGTACAGCGCCTTGCCGATGTCCCAGCGCTTGTCGTCGGTGATTATCGCACACGACTCGTCGGCTTCGAGTGCCATACACTGCTCGACGGCGGTCTTCGCGGCGTCGTCCAGACTCATAAATGGCGGTTGCGTTCGGGAGCGGTTAGGTGTTCCCTTTCGTGGCGTTTGGGTCGGAATTTCGTCCCGATATCGACGACCTCGAAACCGCCGAATTACTCACTTTCGAGTTGTGTTCTGCCGGATTCGCTCGAAACGGTTTTAATGGCGGGGGTAGCAGGCCCACGTACATGCTACAGGTCGGCATTAACGGGTACGGGACTATCGGGAAGCGAGTCGCTGACGCCGTCCGCGCACAACCGGACATGGAAATCGTCGGTGTCGCGAAGACCCGGCCCAATTTCGAGGCCGAAAGTGCCGTCGAGAAGGGTTATCCGCTCTACGCCGCGATCGAGGAGCGGGCGGACCAGTTCGACGACGCGGGCATCGAACTCGCGGGAATGGTGGACGAGATGGTCGAAGCGGCCGACGTCGTCGTGGACGCTTGCCCGTCCGGTATCGGCGCGGAGAACAAATCGCTGTACGACGAGTACGACACGCCCGCGCTGTATCAGGGCGGCGAGGACGCGAGCGTCGGCGAGACGAGCTTCAACGCCCGCGCCAACTACGACGAATCGATCGGCGCACAGCACGTTCGCGTCGTGTCGTGCAACACGACCGGTCTCTCCCGACTCGTCGCGCCGCTTCGCGAGGAGTACGGCGTCGAGAAGGTTCGGGCGACCCTCGTCCGTCGCGGTGGCGACCCGGCCCAGACCGGTCGCGGTCCCATCAACGACATCGTTCCGAACCCGGTGTCGCTGCCGTCCCACCACGGCCCGGACGTGAAAACGATCTTCCCGGACCTCGCCATCGATACGCTCGGCCTGAAGGTTCCGGCGACGCTGATGCACATGCACAGCATCAACGTCTCACTCGAATCCGAACCCGACGCCGAGGACGTACGCGAACTGCTCGAAAGCCAGTCGCGGCTGTTCGTCGTCCCCGAACACATGGATATCGACGGCGCTGGAAAGCTCAAGGAGTACGCCATGGACAGGGGCCGCCCGCGTGGCGACTTCTGGGAGAACTGTGTTTGGGGCGAGTCCGTCTCGATGGAAGGCAACGACCTCTATCTCTTCCAAGCCATCCACCAGGAGAGCGACGTCGTACCGGAGAACGTGGACGCGATCCGTGCGGTGACGAACACGGCGGACGCCGAAGAGAGCATCGAGACGACCAACGACGCGCTCGGAATCGGCTTCTAAGCCGACTCTTTCGACTTCGACTTTTTTCGGAGACACGAGTAGTCATTCTCCCACCCGGCGAACCGAGTAACGTGGATATCGCCGCCGTGCGTCGCCAGTACGCAGTGGCTACCTTCGTGAGCATCGATATCATGTCTCAATCGAATTCGAAATTGCCGTTCGGTATCGGCCGGTTCGACCGTTTACGAACGGAGTCGAACGAGCGATTCCGACGCGAATGGAGTGACGCTCGGCGCTCCCGTCTCCTATTTCCTTCGTTACCGGCGATTAGTCCCGAATTCAGCGCTTCGAAAATGGTGCGAACGGACTCAACGATACCCGGCGTTCATTTACCATCACCCCGATGTGGCGCAACGGGTGGGGTGGACGGCAGAGCGGTCAGATGCTGTCCAGAAACGGTCTCTCCCGCCCGGAGAGAAAATCATGAGAAAGTCACTCAAAATCCTGCTCGTCATGAGCATGGTCGCCAGTGTGTTCGCAATCGGCTTCGCGGGTAACGCCGCAGCGGACTCACAGTCCAGCCATCAATGGGCGAGCTCGCACGTTGACCAAGAACAGTACGTCGCACAGGGCAACAGCAACTATCAGGACGACAACGTCGCAGTCTCGGCCGCGCTCGGCCACGACGCTGAATCCGGTAACGCGTACGCCGTTCAGGCCAACTACCAGAGCAACAAGAACTCACAATCCGCGTACTCGAACGCTCAGAACTTCAACCACCAGAGCCAAGAGGACGGCCACAGTCCGTGGAGATAATCGGTACTTTCAACCGACGCTGAATTTTTTACTAAAATCACGAAGACGACGTTTCGATACAGAACCCGCTCTCTGCCATTTTGTCGTCCGAAAAACGGCACGTCTGACGGCTGTCCAAAACCTTTTCCCCGGGAGGGACTTACCCTCAGGTATGCGACGAGACGATCGCGACGACCCCTTCGACGACCTCTTCCGCGAAATCGAGCGCATGATGAACGATATGATGGGCGGCAACGTCGACATGCAAGTCGACACCGGAACGACCGGATTCGGTGCCGACACGCACGTCGATATCCACGAGGACGAAGAGTTGGTCCGCGTCATCGCGGACCTACCCGGCGTCGAGAAGGACGACATCAACCTCAAATGCGACGGCGAAGCGATGACCATCAGCGCCGTCAGCGACCACCGCGAGTACGACGAGCGAATCACGCTCCCGGCCCGTGTGGACGAGAGTTCCGCAAAAGCAACCTACAACAACGGCGTCCTCGAAGTCACGTTCGAGAAAACCGACGAATCCGCGAACATCAGCGTCGAGTAGTTCGGACGAGTTCGGCGAGGCGGTCGTACAACCCATTTTCGTACTTCGTTTCTTCGTCTATCGTCGGTCGTGCGTTCGTCTCGTTGACGACGACACGGTCGTCGAGGGCGAGCAAATCGACACCAGAGAACCGAATCCCGAGCGTCTCCGCCGCCTGTTCAGCGATCTCACGATACTCGTCCGGTAGGGAGACGCCGCGTGCTTGTGCCCCTCGGTGGACGTTGTGTTTCCAGCGTCCGGCATCCAGCGCCTGCTTCGGGAGTCGGCGCTCGACGGCGCCGACGTACTCTCCATCGACGATCATCGCCCGATAATCGACGGCGTTCGGGAGATACTCCTGCACGAGAAACGATTTGTCCCCCGTCGCCCGGTAGTCGTGAACGAGATTCAGGTAATCGATCACTCCGAGGAACGAGTCCAAGTCGTCCACTTTTGCGATACCCGTCCCGCGCGTCGTCGAGTTGGGTTTCACCACGACCGGCGAATCGAACTGCCCGAATACGTTGCGGAGATCACCCTCATCGACGGGATTCGAGACCACGACCGTCTTCGGGACGGGAATTCCTGCCCTCCCGAGTCGCGCGATGACGCCGCCCTTGTTTCGGGAGGTGAGGACCGCCTCGCGGCCGTTCACCCACGGGACCGAGAGCAACCCATCGACCACGCCGCCCTCCATCATCCGTGACGGATAGACGAATCCTACGTCGAACTCGTCGGGCGTCCACGGCGGGGATTCGAGGTCGAACGTCCGTTGTTCGCTCCGAACGTGCCGAACTCGAATCCCCCGCTCCGCGAGCGGTTCGCGGATTCGCTCGAACGTCTCCTGTCGGTACGCAACCGCCAAATCCAGCATCGGTCGTGCGTTCGTAGCCGTCGCTAAAAAGTTCGCCCGTCTCGGATCATTCGACGCGCTCGAACCGATGTCGGAACACCGTCGCGTCGTCGTCCCACTCGAAGTCATCGTGGGCGCGGTCCAGTCGCTCGCGGTAGGCGTCCAAATCCTCCGAGCCTTCCGCCCGTGCGTCCTCGTCGGTCAAATCGCCCAACGTCCGTTCGGTTACCGCCACGACCTCGAACGTTTCGCCATCGATGTCGAAGGTGTCACCCTCCTCGGCGTACGGGTTGCCACGATGAAGCTGTGACACCTGACCGGCCGTGACCGCTCGCTGAACGTGCTCCGACGGGAGTAGCGTGTCGGCGTCGATTTTCGACATACCCGTCCTTCGTCCTCCACCGAAAAAACGACTGCCCTTCGACCGTTCAGCCTTTCAGCACGCCGCCGATTGCGCCACCGATGGCGTTGTTGAGCGCCAGCAGAAACGCGACGAAGATGGCGATGAGGAACAGGCCCATGCCGCCGAACAGCGACCCGGCCGGACCGCCGACGAGTCCGCCGAAGACGGTTCCGGCCAGTCCGACGAACAGGGCGACGACGATTCCGCCGAGCGCCCCGGAGAGGAGGCCGTGCCAGAAACCACTCCCGAGACCACCGCCGGCGACGTAGCCCGCCGCAAAGCCGCCGATCAGTCCGGCACCGACGTGACCGATTCCGGGGAGGGCGAACGCCACGATTCCGGCGAGGACCGACACGACGAAGCCGACGAAAACCGCGTACCAGTTAGTCATGAGTAAATAGGTTGGGAGTGGGAAAACAAAAGCCTCTCGCCAAAATCGGCTGGCAGAACGGTATGAACGCCCTTTTAAGGTGGGAGGGCATACGAACGTCCATGATTTTCGAGACCCTTCCGACAACGCCCACGTCGGAGGAACTCATCGACAAGGCGTTCTCGCGGGCGACACGGGCAGGCCGGGCCAAAAGCGGTATTCAGGCTCAGCAGTCCATGCTCCAGACCGCTTCGAACATCCTCTCGGACAACATGCAAAACGTCGTCACCGCGTGGCCGGATTTCCAGGAAGTAGACCCGTTCTACTACGAACTCGCGGACGCCGTCGTGGACGTCGACGAAGTCAGAAAGAGCCTTTCGGAGATCCAGTGGGCCTCCCGGAAGACGAAGGACATCGGCCGCGAGTACCAAGGTAAACTGCGCGGCGACATCAACTACGCTCGCAAGGTGCGAAAACAGGGGTTCGCCCGCCTCGCGTCCATCGTGGAGGAAGTCGAGGACGACCTCGCCCGAATCGGCGAGGCGCGAAACGACCTGCGCACGCTTCCCGACATCGACCCGTCGGCCCCGACCGTCGTCGTCGCGGGCTACCCCAACGTCGGGAAGTCGTCGTTCGTCAACACCATCACGAACGCCCGCAACGAAATCGCGGAGTACCCGTTCACCACGAAGGGTATCCACGTCGGTCACTTCGACCGCCAGCACATCCGATATCAGATAGTTGATACCCCCGGACTGCTCGACCGTCCGGCGGACGAGCGAAACGCCATCGAAACGCAGGCGGTGTCGGCGATCACCCACCTCGCCGACTGTATCCTGTTCTTCGTGGACGCGAGCGCCTACTGTGGCTACCCGCTCGACGCACAACTGGAACTCCGTGACTCGGTCGAAGCGGAGTTCGGCGACGTGCCCGTCCTCACCGTCTGCAACAAGTCCGACCTCTCGACCGACGTGGAGGCGGATATGTACATGAGCATCGAGGAGGACGACAACGTTACGGAAACCCTCGACGCCGCCGTGGACGCCATCGGCTACGAACCCGAACTGCCGTTCGACGGATAGACCGATTTTCCGGACGCCGCCTCACGCCGGAACTTCGCTAGTCTCCACGTATCGGATCTGAACCGCGACGCTTTTTCCCGTCCGCTGTGCGATTCGGTCGTGAATCCGCCTCGTGAGTTGTGGATACTGTTCCCCTTTCGGCTTCCCAACAGTGACGACGACTCGGTCCGGTTCGCGGAACGGCAGGTTTCGCGTGTAGTCGTTCTTCCCGAGCGGGAACGTTTGACTGTACTCTACCTGCATCCGCAACTTTTCGGCCTGCTGATACCGCGGTTCCTGAAAGACGTGGTTTGTCGCGATACTGGATCCCTGTTCGAACTGCGAACTCTGGTAGGTAAAATACGTGACTCCACCGAGGAACACCGACAGGACTGCGATCCCGATGACGAGGACTCCGATCCGTTTGACGGTCTCCTCGCGGGATGCTTCCAGTCTGAACCAGTTCTTCGGCCGATACCCCATGTACTGGAGCGTTACGAGGGCGGCGAGATTGATCGAGAGGACGTTCACGAGGACGAGGACGAACGCTCCCAGCGCGACCATCGGCTTTTGCCACGCGATACCGATACCGACCGCCGCGGCGGGCGGGATGAGTGCCGCCGCGATCATGACGCCGACGAGGGCGACCGACACGCCAGCGGCGAGGCTGACGACGCCCGCCGCACCTGCGCCGAGCGCCACGATGAGCGAGAGAAAATCGGGCGACAGTCGCCCGCTGATCTGGGATATCTGGGTGATGTCCGTGCTCGGTGGGAAGAGAAAGAGGTTCCTGATGAGGAACGCGAAAATCGTCGCGCTGCCGATGGCGACGGCGACGCCGAGCAGTTGGAGTTTGACGCCACGGCGAAACATATCGGGTTCGTTCAACACGGTACCTACTGACGCGGACAGCGCGGGACCGAGCAGTGGCGCGATGACCATCGATCCGACGACGACGGCCGGGGAGTCGAGCAGGAGTCCGGCAGTCGCCACGACGGCGCTCACCACGGTCATGAAGACGAAGGTCTGGAACCGGGGGGACAGCTCCCGCGCTTGCGTGAGGATTTCGTCACGAGCGATCCTGTTGCCGCCGTTTTCCGCTTCGTAGCGTTTCGCGAGTTGCTCGAACTCGCGGGACGTGTCCGTCTCGGCGTCGATGATTACCGTGTGGGCTTCGTCGCTCAACCCGGCGTCGTGAAGCTTGTCGATGACCGGTTGCACCGCGTTCTGCGGGAGCGGAAACGTCGCGATAGCGGCGTACCGACGGCCACCAGTCTCGTCGGTGACGAAGAAGTCGATTCCCTCGGATTCGAGCGTGTCGATGACGGTTTGTCGCTCGCCCGTCGGGATTGATACCTGTACGAGTCGCACGTCCTCCGATGCGGTTCACAGATTGATATAATCGCGGGCCGATATGCCGTTGGTTCATCCGATTTCTCCGTCAACTGCTACTGTCCGTCAGGGTGCCCTATCGATGTCGACGTAGCGAATTTGAACGGAGACGTTCCGTCCCGTGCGCCGGTAGAGACGGGTTCGAATGCGCTCGGCCAGTCCGGGATAGGTTCGGTCCGTGGGCCTACCGACAGTGATGATCACTTCACGCGGCTGATGAAACGGGAGCGTCGGGTCCCGATACTTTCGGGGGAGCGAAAGGGAAGGTCCGTATCGAACGACCGTTTCGAGTCGCTCTCCCCCCGCGTATCGCGGTCGTTCGAGCAGTGAATCGGTCGTTTCTCGGACGGTATGCTTGTACTGTGCGTCCTGTACCGAGGAGTACGTCACCCCGCCGAGAAAAACCGAGAGGAGGACGATGACGACGAAGAGGACCGATGCACGCTTGAGCATCTCTCCTCTCGAATGTCGTCGTTTCAACCACCCTCGTGGTCGATAGCCCATGTATCGGAGCGTGATCAGTGCCGAGAGGTTGATGGCCAGAAGGTTGACCAGTACGAGGATACCGGCGCTCACGGTGACGGCCGGTTCGCCCCACGCGAGGCCGATGCCGACCGTCGCGGCGGGCGGGATGAGCGCAACGGCGATCATGACGCCGACGAGGGCAGTCGAAGCACCGGCTGACAAACTGATGATTCCGGCGATACCCGCGCCGAGTGCGATGATGAGCGAGAGGAAATCGGGGGAGATTCGAATCGCGACCTCGGGTATTTTCGTCACGTCCGCTCCGGGCGGGAACAGCGGAATCGACCGAATCAACGCGGCGAAGAGGGCGGCGCTTGCGACCGCGACGATGACGCCGAGGGCCTGTAACCGTACGCCCCGTCGAAACAGGTCACGGTCGTCGAGAACCGTCCCGATGCTCGCCGACAGCGCGGGGCCGACCAGCGGCGCGATGACCATCGACCCGACGACGACGGCGGCCGAATCGAGCAGGAGTCCGGCAGTCGCCACGACGGCGCTCACCACGGTCATCGTGACGAACGTCCGGAGGCTTGGAGAGAGTTCACGGGCGCGAATGCGAATCTCCTCGCGGGCGATGCGAATTCGTCGCCCTCGCTCCTCCCTGTAGCGTTCCACGAGTCGCTCGAAGCGATTCGAGACGTCGACCTCGGCGTCGATGACGATGACGTGAGCAACCTCGCTCAGCCCCGCATCGCGGAGTTCGTCGATGACCGGTTGCACCGCGTTCTGCGGGAGCGGAAACGTGATGATCGCGGCGTAGTCCTCCGCACCGCCCCGTCCGCTCGTCTCCTCGGTGATGTAGTAGTCGATGTTCCTCGCTTCCAGCGTTTCGATTACTAGCTCCCGTTCCCCCACCGGGATGGCGATTTCCACGAGACGCACATGCCGAGCACGACCCAGAGGACAATAAGTCTCGACGCGGGAGACGGCGGAAAACCACGGCGGTTAAACGTCGAGCGGCGTACGAACCACTATGTTCGAAAATCGACCCGGCCGAGATGCGGAAATCGTGTTCGTCGGGCGCTCGAACGTCGGCAAATCCACGCTGATGCGTGAGTTGACGGGCCACAAGTTCGAGACCGGTGGCAAACCCGGCGTCACGCGCCAACCGAACCACTTCGACTGGGCCAGCGAGGATTTCATGCTCACCGACCTGCCCGGCTTCGGGTTCATGTCCGGCGTCGAGGAGGAGTACAGGGAGCAAATCAAGACCGACATCGTCCAGTACATCGAGGAGAACGCCGAGAAGATCCTGCTCGGCGTGCTGGTCGTCGATGGGAAGAGCGTCATCGACATCATCGACCGTCACTCGGGCGAGGACGAAATCCCGCACGACGTGGAGATGTTCTACTTCCTCCAGGAGGTCGGCATCCCGGTCGTCGTCGCCGTGAACAAGATGGACAAAGTGGACGACGAGGACGAACGCCTGAACGACCTCTGTGACCGCCTCGGACTGCATCCGCCGTGGAAGCAGTGGCAGGACACCATCGCCCCGATCAGCGCGAAACGCGGCAGTATCGGCACGCTGAACGAGGCCGTGAAGACCCATCTGCACGAGGAGAAGCGCGACGACCTGTTCAAGTTCTTCTCGTAACGAAGGGAATCGGGTGATTCAAAGCCCGCCGTTCACTCACGTTCCTACAAATCGCATCGCACCCTCGGCGACGATTCGCGCGACTTCGACCACCTCGTTGGTGTAGACGAACTCGCCCGCGCCGTGGATGTTCTCGCCGTCGGGGCCGACGATGACGGTCGGCAACTCCGCACGGTCGCCGAGGTAGTTGAAGTCCCCGACGCTGGCGAAGTAGCCGAACTCGGGTTCGACGCCCGCGACGGATTCTGTCGCGCCGACGAGCGACTTCACGAGGTCGTGGTCCTCGGGCGTGACGTACGGGCCGTATTTGATGCCGGGGTCGGGCGACTCGCGAAACCCGATTTCCACCTCGCTTTCGATGTCCAACTCGTCAATCGCGTCCTCGGCCTGTTGGCGCACCAAGTCCTCATTTTCCCCCAGAACGACGTGGCGGTCCACCATGAGGTGGGCGCGCTCGGGCACCGAAAGCGTCTGACTGCCACCCTCCAGCAGGAGCGGGCAGACCGACCCGTCGCCGAGTTTCGGGTGACTTCCGGTATCGAGATTCGAGAGCGCGTCGGCGACCTTTCCGGCGTCCACGACGGCGTTGATTCCCTTGTGCGGTTGCGAACCGTGGGCGGCGTGGCCCTTGACCTCGATGTCGTAGAGGAATCGCCCGCGAGCGCCGAGGAGGAGCGCGGGGTTTTGGATGTCCTCCTCCTGTGCGAGGATGGGGCCGGGTTCGGTGACGATGGCGGCGTCGTAGTCGTCGGTGTAGCCGTCGCGGATGAGGCGGTCGGTGCCGAGGCCGTACGGACCTTCCTCGTCCACGACTGCGGAGAGAACGACGTCACCCGCGAGTTCGGCCTCCGATTCGGCCAGCGCTTCGAACGCGACCATCACGGCGGCCAGTCCGCCCTTCATGTCGCATGCCCCCTGTCCGTACAGTTTGCCGTCCTCGATTCGGCCGGAGCAGGGGTCTTCCTCCCAGTCCTCCACCAGCAGGACGGTGTCCATGTGCGCATTCAGGAGGAGCGTCGGGGCGTCCGGGTCGTTACCGTCCAAGCGTGCAAGGACATTGTCGCCCTCGTATTCAGTGATTTTCGGCTCGCTGACGTGGTGGTACTCGGGGTCGAGCCCTCGGGAATCCAACCAGTCGTAGACGAACTCGCTCAGTTCGTGCTCCTCGAAGTACGGCGAGGGGATACGCACCATCTCCTGCAGGAGGGAGATGGTTTCCTCGGGGTCGATTGCGGGGGTCGCTGTTTTAGTCGCTTCCGCGGATTCAGTCATCCGAGACGACCTCCGGCCCACTCGTCTCGCGCTCGTCGCTCGCCACGCCCGGAAGGGTGTCGAGAATCGCGCCGACGTCGGTGCCGCGCCGGTTGCCGAGTCGCCAGTAGACGGTGAAGATACCGAGTCCGACGACCATCCACGGGAGGTAGATGCGGAGCGTCGGCGTGGCCTCGAACGCGGTCCAGTACGCGCTGGCGAGCGGGATGTTTCCGGCCAACGGCGACCCAAAGAAGTCCGCGAACGCGCTCGGAAGACCGCCGAAGTTCGCGGCCTTCGTCAGCAGTCCGGCGGCCCCGACGGAGGCGACGACACCCGTAATGGGCGTGAGCCATCCGTAGTCGAAGCCCGCCTTCTCGGCGAGATCGGGGCGGGAGAGCCGAACGTACAGCAGGGTCAGGGAGACCGTCGAATAGGCGATGAGGTAGCTGAACGTCGCGATGATGATGGCTTCGTTGAGGCCGTCGCTCCAGAACGTCAACGCCGCCGCCACGGCGTACAGCGTGACGAGCGAGTAGTGGGGCGTGCCGAACCGCTGACTCACCGCGGAGAACTGCTTCGGGAACACCTCGTCCCACGACCACGAGTAGGGCATCTTGATGCCCGCGGCCATCACTGCGTGGACGCTGGAAGCAGTAGCGAGGAGACCGCCGAACGCGACGATTGCGGTCGCGCTGTTACCCAGGAACGCCTCCGCCGCCGTCGCCAGCGGTCGGTCCGAGTTCGCCAGCACGGTGTAGTCGCCGACGACGCCGTAGATGACGACGGCCGTCCAGACGTAGAGAACGATGAGGAGCGCGGTGCCGCCGACCATCGCCAACGGGAGGTTTTTGGACGGGTTCTTGACTTCCGCGCCCATCTGTCCCGCGACGGCGATGCCGATGTAGGCGTAGAACAGCGGGACGGCGGCCCCGATGAACCCGTCCATGCCGCCGGTGAAGAACGGATGGTAGTTCGCGGCGTTCACATGGAACGACCCCGGAATCACGAGGATGAGGATGGCCACCATCAGCACGGCCATGATGGCGTTCTGCGAGAGGCTGTACTCCTTCGTCCCGACGAGGTTGACCAGAAAGAGGACGGTGAGGAGCACGAAGCCCGCGATTGTCGCGTCGATACCGGGATAAAACACCTGTAAATAGTTGCCGAAGCCGAGCGCGAGCACGGCGTCGGCGGCCATGTACCCCAACCACTTCGACCACGTGACGATGAAGCCGGGGAGCCGACTGTCGAACGTCCGCGAGATGTACGCGTACGACCCGGCGGCGGCCGGGAAGATGGTCGCCATCCAACTGTAGTTCACCGCGATTGCCATCGCCAGTATTCCCGAGAGGACAACCACGAGGATGACGCTCGGTCCAGTCGTCGAACTCGCCGTACCCAGCGTGACGAACAACCCGGCCCCAAGCGTCCCCGCGACCACCGTACTCATCGCACCGAACAGCCCCATATCCCGTGAAAGGCTGTTACTGTCCTTGCCGTGTGATGATGACATATGATGACACACAACTAGGCGGGGGCTTAGTCCCCGTCCCTCCCATGTGCGGGGTGACGACAGTGAGATGGAGTAGAAAGAATTTGTGCTTCGACAGCGGCGTAGTCGCCAGGGAGATTACAGCGACTGGGATGACGACCCAGAAAGCCCCCGCTCGTTCGCTACGCAACTGAGTTGATTCTGGTTTTGCGATTGCAGTTACTGAGAAGACAGCCCCGAAAGCCCCCGCCAGTTCGCGGTCGCTCAGCGACATCTCGGCGCACACGGCAAGAGCGCAGCTCTTGCCTGCTCTCGTTCGCTCCTCCGTCGCTCACGAGAAAACCGCACGCCGAGAGGGGTCGCTGAGGCGACTACACAAGCGCGAATACAGTCGGAGGCAAGCTCCGACAACGTCCCGCTCGCAGGCTCGCGGAACCGCCCGGCCCCTTTCAACCCACCCAAGCACCGCTTCCACACTGCTTCCGCACCGCGCCACATCCTCCCCAACCGACTGCGTTTCTCGCTCACATTCGTTCGCTGCGATACTCATCCCTCGCGCGATAGCCAGCAGGCTGGTTACGAACGCAAAGCGTTCGTCACATCCCGAAAATCTCCGATTTTCGAGGACCTCGGCCGGAGTGGCCTCGGTCCTGCTGGCCCGCGCGCCGCGGCGGTTGGTTGGACTGCACGCTACCGACCTCGTGGTGACGAAGCAACCACATCAACCCACCAAGAAGAATAACGCGAAGAAGAAACCCCACTCCCCGACTTCGCCGTCTCTAATTCGTGGAAACGATTTCCACGACGGACCGGTGATCGAGTTCCGAACTCGAACCGATCTGGCGCTTGCTCCGGCAGTCGATGCCGTGGAGGAACCCGTCGCCGATGTCGCTGTGCAGGTGGTACGCGAAGTCCTCGGCCGTCGAGCCACCGGGGAGGAGGAAGCAGTCGCGGAAGACGCCCTTCTCGCTGGCGCTACCGTTGGCGGAGCCAGGGAAGATGGCGATGAGATCGAGTTCGTCGAACAGCGCGGCTTCGAGGGCGCGCTGGACGCCGGTGCCGTCGAACTCGTTCGTGAACTGCCGAATCTGGTCGAGACCCTGTTCCTGTTCCTCGCTGATGTCGCCCGTGATTTCGAAGTCCGCGTCTCCGGCGTCGTAGTCGATGACGCCCTGTTCGGCGGCGTTCTTGAGCGCCTTCTCGGCGTGGGCGCTGGCGGGGATGATGGTCAAGTGCTCGTAGTCGGGGTCGGAGGTGATGTCCTCGTAGTTCGCTTGGGCTTCGGGCGTGTCCATCTTGTTCGCCGCGATGACCATCGGTTTGGTCCGCTTGCGGATTTCGCGGGCGAGTTCCTCGCGGTCCTCGTCCTCCCACACCTCGGGGTCCAAATCGAGGCCGAGCGAGAGGATGATCTGTTTTATCTCGTCCTTGTTCGTTTTGAACGCCGACATCTGCTCGGCGAGGTCCTCCTCGATGTGTTTCTCCTCACCGGCGTAGCCCGAGCGGAAGCGCTCGATACCCTTTTCGAGGACTTCGAGGTACCACATGTCGAGTTCGTTTTCGAGGAAGGCGATGTCGTCGCGCGGGTCGTGGCCCTCGGTCTTCTCGCCTTCGATGTCGGTCTTCCCCGAGAAGTCCACCACGTGGACGAGCACGTCGGCCTCGTTCAGGTCGCTGAGGAACTGGTTGCCCAACCCCTTGCCCTCGTGTGCGCCGGGGATGAGTCCCGCCACGTCCACGAGTTTCGTCGGGACGTAGCGCGTCCCTTCCTCACAAAACCCGACGCTGGGGGTGCAACTCTCGTCGAATTCGGGTGCGGCACACTCCACGCGGGCGTACGCCTCGCCGATGGACGGGTCGATGGTCGTGAAGGGGTAGGCACCCTCCGGCACGTCGTTCATCGTCGCGGCGTTGAAAAAGGTCGATTTACCCACGGAGGGTTTCCCGACCAGTCCGATTTTGTAACTCATTAGGCCGGATTGGGAGATTCGAGGCTAAAGGCGTTTTCAAACGACGGGACGGCTGTCGAATGATACCGAATGGCTCGGCTCGCGTGCTCACTCGGGGAACGTGGGGTCGATTCCGTGGCCCGGGCCACCGATGCCGATGGTCGGCCCGCCGGTCCCCGTAATCACGTCCTCCGCGATGAGCAGGTTGCCGTCCAAATCGACATGCGAGAACGACCCGATTCCGGCGACGAGGTGCGCGCTGGTGTGGATCCCGAGCGCGCTTTCGAGCATGCACCCGACCATCAGTTCGACGTTCGCGGCCTCCGCTATCGACGCGATGTCCCGCGCGGCGAGCAATCCCGACTTCCCCAACTTCACGTTGATCACGTCCGCCGCGTCCTCGCGGACGATCCGAATCGCGTCTTCGGGCGTGAAGACGGCCTCGTCGGCCGCGACCGGAACCGACACGGTGTCCCGCGCCCGCGCCAGTCCGACCACGTCCGCCGCGGGCGTGGGTTGTTCGATGAGCGAGAGATCGATTTCCCGCGATTCGATCTCGCTGGCGAACTCCGCGGTCTCCTTCGGCGTCCAGCCCTGGTTCGCGTCCACCGTCAGTTCCGCGTCGGGCGCTCCCTCGTGAACCGCTGCGACGCGGGCGACGTCGTCCGCGACGGTCGTTCCGGTCTTCACCTTCAGGCAGTCGAAACCCTCCGCCGCCGCCCGCGCTGCCCCCTGCTCCGCATCCTCGGGCGGCATGATGGAGATGGTGAAATCCGTCGTCACCGGCTCCGGCGACCTCCCGAACAGTTCCGAGAGGGCCATCTCCCGCTCCCGGCAGTAGGCGTCGAGAATTGCGGTTTCGACGGCGAAGAGCGCGGAGACCATGCCCGGAAACGTGCTTCGAACCTCCCCGATGAGGCTTCGATAGTCGGCGAGCGACTTCCCTTCGAGCAACTCCGTGGCGGCGCGAGCGGTGGCGAGCGCCGCCTCCTGTGTTTCCCCCGTGACGGGCGTGAGCGGGGAGCCTTCGCCGTATCCGGTCACGGTCTCCGTTTCGACCGTCACGAGGACGTTCGTCGCGCTGTGTTGTGTCCCGAGCGAGATTTCGAACGGTTCGCGCAGGGGCAGGTCCAGGGGTTCGACCGACGCCCGTTCGATTTCCATTTACAGCGCCTCTCGGACCATGCCGAGGAGGTCCTCCGGGCCGCCCTCGTCGTAGACGTTCGCGGCCGGGACGGAGTATTCGACATCTGAGGGGTCACCCCACGTCGAGACGCCGGCGACTGTCGCGTCCGAGAGTTCCTCCACGAGGTGGCGCTCGGCTTCCACGCCCGCGAGCGGCCACTGGTCGAAGTGGGTCCTGTTCTCGCGGTTCGGGTCGTCCACCAGCACGACCGCGTCCGGCCACGAGCCGTGAAGGACGCCCAGCGTGACGCTCGAATAGGCGCGGTGGGTGAGCGACGCTTGACCCTCGACGAAGACGATGTCGTGGTCCTCCGCGACGGCGGATACGAGGTCCTCGACGACGCCAGCCGTGAAGTCCGCCGGAACGCGGTCGATGACGACGCCGCGGTGTGCACCGACCATGATGCCGGTCTGGCCGGTCGCGACCCAGCCCGCGTTCAACCCGGCGCGTTTCGCCGCACGATACAGTTCGAACGTCGTCGTGCGCTTGCCGACCGCACAGTCGGTCCCGGCGGTCAGTATGACGTCGGCATCGGCGTCGTCCACCGACCCGTCGCCCACCCGTAGGTCGTCTTCTCCCGGTGGTTTCCGCACGTCGAACAGGGTAACGCCGTGTTCGTCGGCGAGACTTTGCCAGTGCTCCTGCTCGGAGAGAAAGACGTGCAGTCCGGAGACGATGTCGAGTCCGGCCCGGATGGCTTCCTCGATGTCTTCGACCCACTCGTCGGGCAGTTTGCCACCGGCGGGTGCGACGCCGATGACGAGCGCCTCGGACTCGGGCGCGCGGTCGAGCGCGTCGCCCGTCGAGGAGACGATCGGCACGTCGCGCGTGTCGGGGCGACCCAGTACCTCGCTCGTGGGGTCACCGGCGTGCGTCGAGTCGATGACGGCTCGTGCGTCGAACAGTTCGCTGTGCATGACGACCCCGTTAGCCGTTTTTCCATCCATCGTTCCGAACGCCCCCTCGGCGAGAACGAGTGCCGGGGCAGGGGCGTCGAACGAATCGCGGAGGTTCATATGATACACTGACTCACAACCATTGAAAGCCTTCCCCCCTTTCATGCACGGGTGTCGGTTCGGGGACCCCTCACTTTTGTCACCCGTGCTAACAAATGTCATTCTCCCTGCCATACACTTTTGCCAGCTTCATTCCTCTATCCCGATAGATGACCACAGCGGAGCGCGCCGGACTCCGAGTGACGCTCGACATCTGGCACCCCAACTGCTGGACGCTCGAAGTGACCGAAGGCCGGGTCGCGGGACTGCTCGGCCACGGCGTCCACACCATCGACGGCATGGCGACCGGACGGTTCACGGCCTACGGCAACACGCTGGAGGAGGTGGACGACCTCGTCGAAGCGGTTCGGGACTCCGAGTTGACGGATTCGGTGTGGGAAACCGACCACCCGCACGCGACCGAGGACTCGGTCGCGTTCGGAAGCGCGAGTCGCGGCATCGTCGTCCACTACGATCTGCAAAACAGCATCAACGACGCGCTCGTCTCTCGCGGGTTCATCCCCGACGAACCCGTCCGAATGTACGGCGGACGCGAGTACTGGACCGTCATCGTAGAAGCAGAGCGGGACGAACTCCACGAGCGAATCGAGGACGTGTGCGAGGAGATGGACGCCGACGTCCGCGTTCGTCACGTCGCAACCGCCGAAACCGGGGCTGGCGTCCTCCGAACCGACGACCTCTCGGAACGACAGCGCGAGGCCTTCGAACTCGCCCGACGGCGAGGGTACTACCAGTGGCCTCGGAAGGTCACCGCGTCGGAACTCGCCGAAGAGATGGACGTGTCGAAGACCACGCTGCTCGAACACCTGCGGAAAGCCGAAGCGAAACTGCTGGGATAGCGGGTTAGTGGGCGGTTCTACTCCACCTGCGACGAGAGGACGCTAGTTTCGTTGCGATTGCAAGATCAAGCCACACGAATACCGCATCGTCTGCTCACGGCTCCGTCACCTTCTCGCGGGGCGTGCCGCTCGAATGGTCCGTGGAACGGCGTTCCGCGCTATTCGCTTGCGAGGTTGCAGAGCAACCTCGTCTACCGCACCACACGCCTCCCCAACCGATTCGCTCCGACGCTCACTTCGTTCACGTCGTCGCTCATCCACCGTCAGAGCTCTGCTCTGACGAGCCGTTCGCTCGCTCCGGAAGAGCAAGCTCTTCCGTGCTCCCGTTCGCACGCTCACGGGACCGAAGGTCCCGCTCGGCTCGCGAAGACCTCGCACGGATTTGCCGGGACGACGCGGCCAGCGAGGTTTCGAAGAAACCTCTGGGTGAGCGGTGTAATCGCGAACCAGCAGTTCGGCCACGTTGTCCCGTCAGCGCGCGCCACTCGGTTGGACGGGCCGGGCGATACTGCTGATCTTTCATCGTCGCTGAAATCGCAAAACCAGAACAGTCGTTTCGTCACACGCACGAACCCCCTCGTCCCCGTTACTGAACGCCGGTCGCGTTCTTCAGGAGTCGCCAGCCGTCGTCCTCGGGTTCGAGGACGTCGCGTCGGACCATCTCGTCGAGGACTTCGCTCAGACGGTCGGGTTGGGCGATTTCCATCTGGATTCGCTCCACGTCGTGGTACTCGTTGAGGTAGTGGCGGATGTCGTCCTTCGTGAACACGTCCTCGTCGGCGCGGTCGAGCGCGCCGCTGGTGATGTCGATCATGTCCTCGATGAAGTTCCACGGGTAGACGATCCACGCCCACTCTTCGAGGCGCTCGCCGATGTAATCGGGGTCGAACTCGCTGGTCTGGAGGAGTTGGAGGGTCGCGGTCCGGATTTCGCCCGCGTCGCGCTCGCTGACGTACTCGGCGGCGTGTTTGATCGACCCGCCGGTGTCGGCGATGTCGTCGATGATGAGCACG
The DNA here is from genome assembly GCF_024136975.1 of Haladaptatus sp. AB643. Lineage (NCBI taxonomy): Archaea > Methanobacteriati > Methanobacteriota > Halobacteria > Halobacteriales > Haladaptataceae > Haladaptatus > Haladaptatus sp. AB643. The sequence goes on along the minus strand of NZ_JAMYJW010000004.1, from coordinate 303,367 downwards.
TCCTTGCCCTCGACGCTTCCCTCCGGCATCGGGTAGCGGACTTCGGGTTCGTTGGACTTCTGGGCCGCGCCGACGTAGTGTTCCATCTTCAGGCTCGTCAGGTCGTCCAAGCCGAGGAAGTCACAGATACACCGCCCCGCGAACCAGCCACCGCGCGCGAGGGCGACGATGACGTCTGGCTCGAACTCGGACTCTTTCACCTGTTCGCTCACGTCACGGCAGAGACTGTAGATGTAATCCCAGTTGGTGATGGTACATTTGAAATCGTCCGGGATATCGCTCATTCTATCCGAAACTCGCGCGCCGTGGCACTTAACGGTTTACAGGTGCGCGCAGGATCGGACGGCCGAAGACGGGAATTATACTTTCGTTACCACCATGAACTATATTACGATTCACGACTTAATATTCTTGAATCGAGCAGTGAAAATACACGGATGGTCTCCCGACGACCACCTCCAGAACCCCTACCCATGACACACACACAAGAGTTCGAACACCTCCTCGATTGCAAAAACGTTCTCGGCGTCGATTACGACGAGGACACCGACACGCTCACCGTCTTCGTCTCGCAGAAACTCCCGGACACGGAACTCGCGGACGAGGACAACGTGAAAAAGCGCGTCTCCGGCGTCACGCTCCACGTCGAGGACGCGGGGTACGGCGACGAACGCGATGGCTTCGACGCGCTCGCGTTCCTCCAACCCATTCCCGAGGCGGAGGGCGACCGCAAGGACCGCCATCGACCCGTCGTCGGCGGCATCAGCGAAATCAACGCGAAATCGACGGCCGCGACCGCCGGGCCGTACCCCGCCCGCGTGACCGACACCTCGAAGGCGAACTGGGGTGATTCGGTCTCCGAGGGCGACCTCGTGCGCCTCTCGAACAACCACGTCTACGCCCGAGTCAACGAGGCCGACTTCGGCGAACCCGTCATCCAGCCGTCACCGATGGACGGCGGGAGCATGCCGGACGACAAGACCGGCGAACTACGCGGCTACGTCACCGTCGAGGACGGTGCGCTGGTGGACGTGGCGGCGCGCTCGGTCACCCCCGAGCAGGAATCCACGGAATACCACAAACTGGACGACTCGTGGCCGACGAGCATCCGGCGCGACGAGTACCGCTCGCTCAAAGGCCAGACCGTAACGAAATCGGGACGAACCACCGGCGTCACGAGCGGCGACGTGAAGGCCACCGGCGCGACCGTCCGCGTGAACTACGGCGACGCGGGAGCCATCAAACTCCGCGACCAGTGCATCGCGGGACCGATGTCGAAGGGCGGCGACAGCGGGTCACCCGTCTTCCTCGACTCGTCCGGCGAACTCGTCGGCCTGCTGTTTGCCGGGTCCGAACGACAGACCATCTTCTGTAAGATCGGCTCCGTCGAATCCGAACTCGGCGTCGAACTGCTGACCGAAGAACCCGGGAGCGGTGGCAGTGGTGGAGATGGTGGCAGCGGTGATGGCGATGGCGGAAGCGGTGGAGACGGGGGTCGCGGCGGAAGCGGCGGTCGTGGTGGCTCCGGCGGTGGAAGCGGCGGATCACCGACCTACCACAAGACGTTCGACACGACGGTTTCCGTTTCGACCGACGGGGCAGAACTGTCGCTCGAATCCTTCTCCGTCACCGGTCCGGCCGACTCGGACGACCGCGTGAATGCCGTCGCGACGGTGTCCGGCACCGCCACCGGAACCGGGTGGCTCGCCGCCCAAGGCAACCGCACCACCTTCGAACTCACCGCCGAACACGCACGCGACGACAGCTTCGTCCGGGACGTTTCCGTTACCCTCGACGTGCCCGATTCGTCGCCGGAGTCGTTCGACGTGGACGTCTCCGGCGGGTACGTCGTCAACTCGTCGTAACGTTCAGACGGCGGTTTCTATTCCGCGTTTTTGGTGGCGAACGACTACACTAACTCGGCGTCAACGACGTCGAGTTGTTGGAGCATGGTGAGGTTGTCCGGATGGAGCCATCGCTCGACGATTTCGCCGTCTTCGATGCGGGTGAAGACCGTCTGCTGGACCTCGATTTCCCGTCCGGTCGGTTCGAGTGCACCCATCGGTCCCTCGTGGGTTCCGCGGGCCGTGAGTCGCATGGCGACCGTGTCACCCTCCGCGACGATATCTTCGACTTTCTGGGTGATATCCGGGAACGCGGCCACGAATCCCTCGTAGGATTCACGAATCGCCGTCCTCCCTCGCAGGTCACCGAACGGATTGTGCTCGATTGCGTCCTCGGCGTACAGTTCGTCCAACAAATCGAAGTTTCCCTCGGCGAACACCTCTTCCGGAATGCGTCGGGCGATTCGTTCGTTCGTTTCGGGTGTTTCGTTCGTCATCTCGATTCCTCCGTACGTTCGTGATTCAGGTACATCGCAACCACACCGGCAGTAGTTCACGAAACGGCCTGCGTTCGCGGGTCAACATGTTGTCGTGTTTATTAGCCTCGCCGACCGACGTCCGGGTATGCCGAAGGTGGAGTTACGGATAGATGGCGCGGCCGTGGACGACTGGCTGGCCGACCTGTCGACCGAGTTTCCGGACGACGAGTTCCGACTGCTGGCGACGCAGTCGAGGGAGGAGCACCCGCTCGCGCTCCTCGAAGCACGGACGAAAGAGGGCGAGCGGTTCGTCCGGCGGTTCGAAGCCACGCCGGAGGTGCTCTCGTCCGACGTCGTCTATCACGACGACAGGCTGGTGTTAGTCCAGTTCACGACCGTCGTAACCGAACTGTACGACGCGCTTCGCGGGTCGGACAACGTCTCGCTCTATCCGACCGTCCTCCGAAACGGCCGATTTTCGGTTACCCTGACCGCGTCACACGAACGGTTGTCGAACTACGCCGACGAGTTGGGAAAGGCGGGGATTCCGTATCAGGTCTCGTCGCTGACTCAGTCCTACGACTCCGGTGAACTGCTCACCGAGCGGCAGTGGGAGTTCGTCACCGGAGCGGTCCAGCGGGGGTACTACGACACGCCGCGGGGGTGTACGCTCACGGAGTTGGCCGAGGAGTTCGAGGTTCACAAATCGGCGGCGAGCAGGCTACTTCACCGGGCCGAAGGGCGGATCATGAGGGAGTTCGTCGAATTGGCAACCAAAAAGTAGCAGTGAGTCGAGTTCTCGGTCGTTCAAACTCCCTCGGGAACGGCGTCGAGTTCTTTGAGCAGTCCGAGGGCATCGAAATTCCCCCACAGCTCGGTGATTCGCCCGTTTTCGAGGCGCATATCGATCATTCCCGTCACCTCTATCTCGTTACCAGTTGGGGCGACTCCCATGAACTCGCCTTCCTGCGTACCGCGCAACGTCCATCGATACATCACGGTATCGCCTTGCGTAATGATGTTCTCGATGGTTTCGTGATAGTCCGGGAACGCAGTCCGGTTCATCTCGATAAATTCCTTGTACTTCTCCCGTCCTCGAACCTCCCCCATGTCCGGGTCGTGGCGAACGAAATCTTCAGCGAGATACTCATCGGCCACCTCGAGGTTCCCATTGTTGAACGCTTGCTCCACGAACTCCCGAACGATTTCCGTGTTTGCAGTGGTTTGTGCCATCTCATCCCTCCCCGCTGGCTAGCTACTGCATGTATGGCGATGAATGTTTCTGAAACTGAATATTCAGGTCAATGAAGATTGGTGCCGAAAACGGTAGTCGATGCGGCGGAGGCTCCTTCATGTGCTCGTTTTGTTTATACAAGCCGACTACCGTCGCTGACAACTTCGTAACCCGTTCGTGGAGAACCGCTGCTTTCGACCACACCTTTATGGCTGAATACGCTGTAATACTATGTATACATGCCATCCGTCAGTGCACGACTCCCGGACGACGAAGCCGACCAGTTGGACGAAGTGGCCGAGTTGCTCGGAGAAGACCGTAGTACGACCATCCGAAAAGCACTCGGTGAGGGACTCTCGGAGCTTCGGATCAGAACGGCGGTCGAACGATACCAGTCCGGCGATATCTCGGTCAACGAAGCCGCCAGAATCGCAGGCGTCAGTCTCGGTGAATGGCTCGAAATCGCCCGCGAACGAAACCTCACCTCGCAATTGTCGCCCGATGACCTCGAACGGGATGCGGATTCGGCCCGCAGTCTATGACTTCGACGCCACTCCTTCTCGATGCGACGACGCTCATCGCGCTCGGGACCGTCGGCGAACTCGATTTGGTGACGCACTTCGACGGGATTCCCGTCGTGCTCCCGACGGTTCGAGGCGAAATCACGACCGAACCCGAACGGACGAACGTCGACCGACTCGTCTCGAATGAGGGCGTCGAAACCGATGTTTGGCTTCCGATGACGACCGATCCATCAACTGACGAGTTCGACTCACCGGCACGAGAGATTCTCGGCGAACAGGAGCGGAACGGCGATGTCGACATCGTTGCCAGCGTGTTGGCACGAACGGACGTTGACCTCCCGATAGGGGTCGTTTCCGACGACCAACGAGTCAGAACCGTCTCTCGCGGTCTCGGCGCAACCGTCACGGGAACCATCGGCGTCATCGTCCGAGCAGTGGATGCGGAACTTTCCGCAGAGGTGGGCAAAGAAATCGTTCGAGACGTAGACGGTCACGGGCTCCACATGACCGGCGAACTTCGGGAAAAAGCGTTCGACCTGATAGACGACGCGGCGACCGACTAGTCCGCTTTCGCCTGCCAGCTTCGCAATCTATCTTCGCTGACACCGTTGACTTGGTCGGCGACCGTCTCGACTTCGGCGTCCTTCAGGTCGTCGATGGTGTCGATACCGGCCTCGGCGAGCTTTTCGGCGGTCTTCGCGCCGATGCCGTCGATGATTTCCAGTCCACTCTTCTGTTCGCGCTGTTTGAACTCCTCGTAGTTGCAGATGGGACAGCCGAGTTCCCACGGTTCGTCCCCGTTGTGCACGACGAGTTCCGGCAGGTCGTGTTCGTCACATCGCTCGTCGGTCACTTCGATGTCACCCCGGCGCGGGAGCGGCAGCGAGTAATCACAGTCGGGGTAACGCGTACAGCCGACGAGTCGGGAACCTGTCTGAAGCTTCTTGATGGCGAGTTCGCCGCCGTGCTCTTCACCGCAGTCGGGACAGTCGCCGATGATTCGATCCTCGGCCTCCTCGGCCTCCTCGGCCTTGCAGAGCGGACAGCCGTGGACGAAGGTGCCACGTCCGGCGAGGATCTTCACTTCCCGCAGGCCGTGTTCCTCACAGCGGTCTTCCAGGATGAGCGGTTTACCCTTGTTCGGGAGCGGCAGCGTGTACGTGCAGTCCGGATAGCCGTCACAGCCGACGAAGTACGAGCCGCGCCTGCTCTGGCGCACGAGGAGGTCCTCGCCGCACTCGGGACACGGTCCGAGCGTCTTGTCCTCCTTCAACGACTGCTGAAGCTGTTCGCCGATCTCCTCGCGTGACTCCTCCAACTCGTCGAACACCGTGGCGAGGAGTTCCCGCGAGGAGTCGGCCACGTCGTCCAAGTCGGCCTCGCCCTCGGCGATGGCGGTCATGTCCTCCTCCAGTTCGCGGGTCATCGTCTCGCTGACGACGAGGTCGGCGTAGTCCTCGGCGGCCGTCACGACCGCCTGCGCGAGGCGAGTCGGGCGCGGCGGGTCGCTCTCCAGATAGCCGCGGTCGTACAGTTTCTGGATGGTGTTGTGACGGGTCGATTTCGTCCCGATTCCCATCTTCTCCATCTTCTCGATGAGTCTGGACTGGCCGTACCGGCGCGGCGGTTGGGTCTCCTTGTCCTCGATGCGCGTGTCGGTGACGGCCAACTCCTCGCCCTCCTCGACGTTGGGCACGTAGTTCTCGCTGGTGTTGAAGTACGGGTAGACAGCGTGATAGCCCTCTTCGAGCAGGCGCTTGCCGTTGGCCTTGAGGGTCAGGTCGTCCACCATGGAGACCACCTTGAGGTGTTCCCACTTCGCCGACTCCGCGACGGTGGCGAAGAAGCGGCGAACGACGAGTTCGTACACGTCCCACTCGTCGTCGCTCAACTCGCCCTTGGTCGGGATGTCCTCGGTCGGGTGAATCGGCGGGTGGTCGGTCGTCTCCTCGTCACCTTCCGTCGGTTCGATGTCCTCCTGTTCGAGGAGGCTCTCGGCATCCTCTCCGAAGGTGTAATCTCCGGCAAAGGTGTCGAGCAGTTCCTCGGGGTCCAAATCGTCCGGGTAGACCGTGTTGTCCGTCCGGGGGTACGTCATGTACCCGGCGGTGTAGAGGTCTTCGGCGATGCTCATCGCCCGCTGGGCGGAGTAGCCGAGACTGCCCGCCGCCCGGATGAACTGGGTCGTGTTGAACGGCGTGGGTGGCGTGTCGGTACGGGTGCGCCGCGAGACGCTATCGACGGTGGCCTCCGTGGCCTTTCGAATCGTCTCGTAGGCTTTTTCGGCCGTCTCCTCGTCCCAGACGCGCTCGGCTTCGTTGCCGTCCTCGTCGCGGTAGAAGTACTGGGACTCGAACTCCTCGTCGTCCTTTCGGAGGTCGGCAAACATCTCCCAGTACTCCTCGGGGTCGAACGCCTGTATCTCGCGTTCGCGGTCCACGATGAGTTTCAGCGTCGGACTCTGCACGCGGCCGACGCTGATGAAGTCGTTGCCGAGTTGCCGGGACGAAAGCGAGAGGAAGCGCGTCAGCGCGGCACCCCAGATGAGGTCGATTATCTGGCGTGCTTCACCCGCCGCCGCGAGGTCGAAGTCGAGTTCGTCCGGATTCTCGAAGGCCGAGGTGACTTCGTTCTGCGTAATCGAAGAGAATCGGACACGGTTGATGGGCGCATCCTCGTTCACGTCGCGGACGAGTTCCCAGGCTTCCTTCCCGATGAGTTCACCCTCGCGGTCGTAGTCGGTCGCGATCGTCACTTGGGTCGCATCGCGCGCCAGCAAGCGGAGCGTGCGGACGATGTTCTCCTTCGTCGGCTGTTTCTCGACGTTCGCGTCGATGAGTTCGACGGGTTCCACGTCGCGCCAATCGTTGTACTCCGGGGGGAAATCCACCCCGACGACGTGGCCCGACAGCCCGATGCATCGCTTGCCGCCCCACTTGTACACGTTGACGCCGTTTTGCCGGTCGGTCTCCGCACTCTCGCCGGAGAGGATGTCGGCGATTCGACGTGCGGCGTTGTCCTTCTCGGTAATGATGAGTTCCACTCACGCACCACCCCTGTTCGCGTCGGTCATCGCCCGTCGCTACGGGTATGGCGCTGGTAAACGTTTCGCCAGCGAAAAGAACGGATCCGGATCTCCGATTATCCGCAGTGATAATGGAAGAAACGGCTATGTGCACCCTCCCAGTACAGGAACGTATTCTGATATGTTCGGTTCTCTCTCTTTCTCGGGCGGTGTCGTTCTCACCGGCACTGCCCTCGGCGGCGGTGTCGGAGTCGTACTCGCACGTCACGCGTGGTCGAATCGTGACGTTCCCGGCGCGGTGTCGTTCGCCTCGCTCATGCTCGCCGTCGCCGGATGGTGCGTCTTTTCGCTGTTCGTCCTGACGAGTTCCTCGCTCGTTTCCGCTCGTCGCTGGACGGCGCTCATAGGAATCTGTGTCACCGCGATTCCCATCCTCTGGCTGACCTTCGCGCTCGAATACACCGGCCGGGAGGATTGGGTCACGAGAACGACGCTCCCGCTCATCTGGGCGGAGCCGGTCTGCTACACCGTCTTCGCGCTCGTGAATCCCGCCCACGGGTTTGCAAACGAAACCGCGCGGCTGACGACGAGCGACAGCCTCACCGCCTTGTCGGTCGTGCATACCGGGTCGTTTTACTTCCATCTCGTCTACCTGTTCGTCGTCCTCGTCACCGGGTTCGGTTTTCTCACATCCTTCGTGGTGCAGGCCGACCGACTCTACCGGAAACAGACGGTCGCGATCATTCTCGCGGGATTGGTCCCCTTTTTCGGCATCTCGGTCTTCTCCTTCGTCGATTTGAACGTCGCCTTCGGGTTGACGCCCGTCTTCTTCGCCGCCAGCGGCATCCTGGACAGCCTCGCGCTGTTCCGCTACAACTTCCTCGACGTCGCGCCGCTCGCCTCGGAAGTCGTCCTCTCCGAGATGGACGACCCGGTGATCGTCGTCACCGACGGACGAATCGTCGAGTACAACTCGGCGGCGGAACCGCTGTTTCAGGTCGACAGCATCGTCGGGAGCCAACTCGAAACAGCCGTTCCCGGCCTGCTCGATGCCGTATCGTGCGGACATTCGTTCACCCCTGCCGTCCGAACAGACGGTAGTATGGGGGAGACGCCCGTCTACGACCCCCGTTCGACACCGATCCGTGACCACCACGACGCCCATCGTGGGGACATCTTCGTCCTTCGAGAGATAACCGAACAGAAACGACGGGAGGAGACGCTTCGTGCGCTTCAGTCCGCGACGCGTCGATTCATGGACGTGGAACGGCCGGAAGCGATCGCCAATGTCGCCGTGCAAACCGCCGACGAAGTGTTGGACCACCCCTACTCGGCCATCCTCTTTCCGGACGATGACGAAACGATCCTTCGGTCGGTTGCGATGACGTCCCTCCTGGAACGCGGTCTCGACGAGGAGTTGGCGTTTTCGCGTGACATCGAATCGATATGGTTGGTGTTCGAATCGGGAACGCCCGTCGTTTACGAATCCTTCGACCTTCTACCGAGTTCCAAATACGGGTATCTCCCGGTCGGTTGTCTGTTGTTGCTCCCGCTTGGCGAACACGGCGTTCTGGGGGTCGGCAGTGACACGAGAAAACGGACGTTCACGGAGAACGAGCGCCGCTTCGCACGGGTTTTGGCGAGCACGACGGAAACAGCGCTCGACCGCGCACGTCGGGAGCGGGAACTACGGGAGAGCCAGGCGATGGTCGAGGAACGAACCGAACAAATCGAGTTCTTCAACGGCGTTCTCCGCCACGACATCCTGAACGGAATCACGGTCGTGAACGGCAACCTCGAACTCCTCGAACCCCACGTCAAAGCGTCCGGAACGTCGTATTTCGACACGGTTCGGAAGTGGAGCGAGGACATCGGCGCGTTGACCGAAAAGGTGCGGTCGGTCAGCCAGACCGTCACCGATTCCGAATCGGTGTCGCTGGAAACCGTTTCCCTCCCGGCAGCCGTGACGAGGCGGGTCACGAAAGTCAAGGACACGTATCCGAACGTGAGCGTCGAGACCGACATCGAGGACGGACTGACCGTGGCGGGCAACGAACTGCTCGGTGAGGTCGTGGAGAACGTGCTGTTGAATGCCATCGAGCATCACGACGGCCGATCACCCTCCCTCACGGTTCGAGCGCGGCGTTCCGAAGGTTCGGTTCGAGTCGAAATCGAGGACGACGGACCTGGAATTTCGGACGGGATGAAAACACAGGTGTTCGACCGCAACGTCACGTCCGAGGCGACTGGCTCCATCGGGTTCGGTCTCTACTTCGTTTCCGTCATGATGGATCAGTACGGCGGTGCGGTGTGGTTCGAAGACGCGGAACCGCGTGGGACGGTTGCCGTCCTTACGTTCCCGCAGCACGACCGACCGGGAGAGACATATATCAAAAAGCACAACAGTGAATAAATACTACCTAAAAAACCAAAGATATATGAGTAATTGATTGATTATCTCTATCAATACCGACCCCGAACATGACGACAGCAGGTACTATCGGCGTGCTACTAGTGGACGACGAACCGGAGGTGACGGTCCTCTACGAGAAGTGGCTCTCGGACCACCGAACGTACGTCGCACACGACGGAACGGAAGCACTCTCGATACTCGACGAACGGGCGACGGAGATAGACGTCGTACTCCTCGACCGAAAGATGCCGTCGTTGAGCGGCCCCGAGGTTCTCGAACGAATCCGAATCGATGGGTACGACTGCCGTGTCGCCATGATCACCGCGGTCGCGCCGAGTTACGACATCATCGACATGAAATTCGACGAGTACGTAACGAAACCTGTCGATAGGAGCTCACTCCAGGGGACGGTCGAGTCGCTATACAACCGTGCGGAGTACGCGGAGACGCTGACACACTACTACTCGTTGGTTTCGACCCACGCGAACCTACTGGCCGAATACTCCCCCGACGAACTACAGGAAAACGACGAGTTCGTCTCCCTCGAAGCCGAAATCGACGACGTTCGTCGCACGCTCGATTCCTCGCTCGAAGTCAACGATCACCGGGAATTTCAGCATACCCTCCGCGAAATTCAGTGACGAGGGGATAGGGAACCGGCAGAGAGGGGGCGGAACACGTCCGTTTAAGCGCGGTTCGCTCGTTGTACTCGGACGGAAATGGCTGGACGAAGAGCGGATCGTGTCGATATGACGACGGGAGCCATCTCGCCGAAGTTGGTGACGCTGGCGTGGCCGCTGGTCGTCGGCAACCTCCTGCAGACGTTCTACAACCTCGCGGACATGTTTTGGGTCGGACGCGTCGGCACTAACGCCGTCGCCGCCGTTTCGCTCATGTTCCCGACCTCGTGGTTGTTCGTCTCGTTGGCGATGGGACTCACGGCGTCGTCGGTCGCGCTCGTCTCACAGCACGTCGGCGCGGGTGACGACCGCGCGGCGGACAACGTCGTCGCACAGACGACCCTCATGACCGTCGTTATCGGGGTCGTCCTCGCGGCGTTCGGCTTCGCGTTCCGTCGTCAACTCCTCACGCTCGTCGGGGCGAAAGGACCCGTCTACGTGCAAGCACTCGGGTACATCGAAGTGCTGTTCTTCTCCATTCCGTTCACGTTCCTCTTCTTCGTCTTCCGGGCGGTGCTTCGCGGCGCGGGTGACACCCGCACTGCGATGTGGCTGATGGTGCTCTCGGCCGGGATGAACGTCGTCCTCGACCCGATACTCATCCTCGGATACGGCCCGTTCGGTCCGATGGGAACGCAGGGCGCGGCGGTCGCCACGCTCATCTCTCGCGTGTTCGCGGCCGCCGTCGGCGTCTACGTCCTCCTGCGCGGCGATTGGGGAATTCAGCTTCGACTGGAGGACCTCCGTCCGGACTGGCCGGTGTTGAAACGACTCGCCACGCTCGGCTATCCCGCAACCATCGACGGTGCGGCGCGGAGTTTCGCCTCGGTGGCGATGGTCGCGTTGGTCGCCCGGTTCGGCGCGGTCCCGACGGCGGCGTACGGTGTCGGCATCAGGATGATGTCCGTCTCGTGGACGGTGTCGGGCGCGGTCGGACAGGCCGCCGCGACCGGCGTCGGGCAGAACCTCGGAGCGAAGACGCCCGACCGCGCTTCGGAGGTGACGTGGAAAGCGACCGTCGGAACGATGCTGGTACTGTTCGGTGCGGGCGGGTTGATGATGGCCTTCCCGGGCGTCGCCATGCGGGTGTTCACGGACGACCCCGCCGTCGTTCGCGTCGGTGCCCACTTCCTCCGAGTCATCGGACCGTTCCTCTCCTTCTTCGGCGGTCTGATGGTGATCCAAGGTGGCTTCCGCGGCGCGGGCAGTACCGGGGTTGCGATGGCCCTGTCGTTCCTCTCGCGGTGGATACTCCGCATTCCGATGGCCGTCCTGCTGGCGTACGGGTGGACGTACCAACTCGGGCCGCTCACGCTCTCGGGCATGGCGTGGGGCGTCAACGGTCTCTGGTGGTCGTGGTCGTTGTCGGCGGTCGGGGCGTTCGTCGTCGGCGTGCTCTGGTTCAGCCTCGGCCACTGGCGACAGGGCGTGCTGGACGAGGAGAAAGTGCCCTCGACCGCGGACTGACGGTGAATCGGAATACAGCTTGAAAAACAGCCCGCAGCCTCAATACCGCCTCCCTCACCGATGTGGGGCGGTTTTTCGGTTCAACTGTTCACGGGCGACCCAGATGACGCCGAGACCGAGACAGAGAACGACGACGAGGCTCGCGAGGAGGAGCAGGCTCCCACCCATCGACGTGGTGTAGGGGAGCAGTGTCGTGGAAATCGTTTCGATCATCCACCCGAGCGGGGACGTTTCGCCTGATCCTTCGTAAACGAGGTACGTCAAAAATACGTTGAAAACGAGCGATCCGCCCGCGGAGTAGACGACGAACCTCCGCAGGTCCATTTCGGCGAGTCCGGCGGGAATCGAGATGGCCGCGCGTACGAACGGAAGCATTCGGCCCCAGAAGACCGAGCTCCGACCCCATTGCTGAAACCAGCCCTGACTTCGTTCCAAATCCGACTCGGAGACGTGAAGGATGTGTCCGTACCGATGAAGCGCCTCCTTCCCGTTTTTACCGAACACGTAATAGCCGAGGAGGCTCCCTACCGTCGCTCCAGCGGTCGTGACGACGACGAAGAACGCGAACGATAGCGGGTCGTGGACGAGTTGTACCGCCGCAAACGGGACGACGATTTCGCTCGGCGCGAAATGGAGAATGAACGCCGTTTCGAGTGCCAGATAGAGGAAGACAGCCAGGTAGCCGTATTTGGTGACGAACGAAAGTGTGGTACTGGCTAACCAGTCGAACATTCAAGATAGCGTTCACTGTTCTCCACCATCAATTTTTTCATGCAGGAGACCATCAATATAATTGATAGATAACTATACTCTTCTGGAGAGCTGATGTGTTTTCCATAGACATCCGTTCACCGTCGGTTCGCCTCCAGCATCGTCACGGCAGCCCCACCGGCGATGACCGGAAGCAGATAGGTTCCCGCTCGGAAGACGAGAAGCGCCGCCGTGATCACCGGAAGCGGAACGTTCGTCAGGCTCACGAGTAACAGGATGTACGCGGCATCGATACCGCCAAAGCCGCCGGGGAGCGGCGTCACACTCGCCGTCATCGCCAATGGGACGATGAACAGCGGTGCTTCGACCGGAATCGCGTAGCCGAGCGAGTAGAGCGAGAGCCAAAGGCAAACCGCCAGAAAGAACCAGCCCACCGCCGAGAAGAACAGTCCGACGGCGAGTCGATGCGGTGTCCGTGCGATCTGCTCCAAATTCGAGAGAAACAGCGTCACCCGTCGTTCGAGTTCTTGCTCCGGAACGTCGACGTTCAGCGGCGTTTTCCGGCTGAGGAACGCTCCCAACCGAGACAACCCACTCACGAGCGATGCCGCGAGCGTCTCCCTCGACCGCCACGCGAACACCGCGACCACGGCGACCACGAGGGCGACGACCAGGAACAACACCAGTGCGAGTTTGAGCCGTGGATTGAGCGTCGCTCGAACGGTAAAGTACGCGAACCCGAGCATCGCAAAACCGATGGAGGGGAGGAAATTGATCGTATCGACGCTCACGACGGCTGACAGCCCCGTTTCGTACTCCGCATCCGTCGCCCGCGAGACGAACAACGCGGCGAGGGGTTCCGCCCCGGCCTGTGCGAACGGGGTGATGCTGTTGGCGAAGACGATGCTCAGATAGATCAGCATCGTCCGAGGACGTGACTGTGGATACTCCAGCAGCGACAGGACGACGTGCAACGCCGAACTCCACGCGACCTGCCAGCAGGCCACGGCAACGACGATGGCGAAGATAGCGCTCGGCCTCGCGGCCTTGAAGGCGGCCACGACCGACGAGGCACCCACGAGCGAGACGATGACGACGATCACGACGAGCGACGCGAGAAGGCCGAGAACCACCGACCGAACGTTCAACTGCGCGCCTCTTGCATCCATCTCCCCATCTCCCTGTTCCACCCGTTCGTTTCGAATCCGACCCGATTCATCCACACACCGGTGAACGACCCGTACCGGTAAGAATGGTATCACGATTTGGGGAACATGTTCAGTCCCGTGCACCAATCCGGGACACCACGTCCACCGGAATCCGCTTTCCACCCTCGTAGACGACGAGGGTCACGAACAGCACCCCCACGCCGGTCACGACCAGCGCTCCCTGGGGGGAGAGCCCGAGGGAGGTTACGAAAAACCGAGGATCGTCCCAAATCCACGTGACGAGCGAATAAGCGGCCACGGGAACGCTCATCGCGCTCGTGATGAACAACAACCCGAGGACGGTCCCGACGATACCGACGACACGGAGCAACGCCGCTTTCGCGGCGAGTGGATTCGCGCGAATCCACTCGCGGTGGGTCCAAACGACGACGAGTACGACGACCGACGCCACGACCCCCACCAGAACCACGGGAAAGTGACTCCGCACGTACTGCACGTCCAGCGTCAGAACTGCAACGAGTGCCGCGAGCGCTCGATGAACGGGGGTCCCTGCTTGCGTTCCGGCGTACGCCAGGTACGTCAGCGCAGCCACGAACACGGCGGTTCCAGAGGCCGTGTAGAGCACGAATCGGCGAACGTCCATCTCCGCGATTCCCGCAGGAATACTGATGAGCGCCCGGAGAACGGGAAGAAATCGACAGAAAAAGACGGTTCCCTCACCCCACCGATGGAAGACACGCCGCCCGCGTTCGAGATCCGCCGGAGTCAGATGGAGATACGTCCCGTATCGTTCCAGCACGTACTCGCCACCACGCCCGAACACGTAGTAGACGAAAACGCTTCCCGCAGTTCCGCCGGCCGTCGCCACGGCGACGAACACGACGAAGCCGACCGGTCCGTGAACCAACAGCGCGGCCGCAAACGGCAGGACGACCTCGCTCGGCACGAAATGCAACAGCAGCCCCGATTCGAGGAACATGTAGATGAACACCGCGAGCAGGCCGTACTGCTGGATGAACGAGTTCGTGGTTCCCACGGGATCAGCCATAGCACACCCACGACTGGAACGGGATTAGTGTCCATGGCCGTCACACCCCACGCCAAAATCATCCGTAGATTTAAGTCCAAAAACGCGACCAAACGGCGGTATGCCCTAACCGACTGCCGCGATTGGGTCGAGGCTGGTGTGTGGCACGCCCCTCGCGGTCGATTCTGCCGCCTGTTCGTCCCTATTCGTCCAGTCGCTCGCGGAGCATGCCGTTCACGCTTCCGGGGTCGGCACTGCCGCCGGTCTTCTGCATGACCTGCCCGACGAGGAAGTTGATAGCGCCGCCTTCGCCTGCGTGGTAGTCCTCCACTGTGTCAGGGTTCTCCTCGATTGCTTCTTCGACGGCTTGCTCGACTTCGCCCGAGTCGGCCTTGCCGAGACCCTCGCGGTCGATGACGGTCTCCGGGTCGTCGCCCTCGTCCAGCATCTCGCGGAGAACCGTCTCTTCCGCGTTCTTGGCCGTAATCTCGTCCTCTGCCACGAGACGGATGAGGTCCTTGAACTCGCCGAGTCGTTCCTCGACATCCGTGATTTCCATGTCGCGGTAGTTGAGTTCGCCGAGGAGACTGTCGGCGACCCACGCCGCCGCGAGGTCGGGGTCGAACTCCTCCGCAACGTCCTCGTAGAAGTCCGCGACCTGCTTGCTCGACGTTAGCTTGCTGGCGGCCTCCTTGTTCAGGCCGTACTCCTCGCGGAACCGTTCGCGGCGAGCGTCGGGGAGTTCCGGGATTTCGAGCTTCTGCTTCCAGTCGCTGACCTGCAACGGCGGCAAGTCCTCCTCGCGGAAGTAGCGGTAATCTTTCTCGGCTTCCTTGGAACGCATCGAGACGGTCGAGCCGTGCGTCTCGTTGAAGTGGCGAGTCTCCTGTTCGATCGCCTTCCCGCGCCGGATGAGGTTCCTCTGACGGCTCTCCTCGTACGCGAGTGCGCTTTCCGCGCCCTTGTGGCTGGAGATGTTCTTGACCTCGGTTCGGTTGGCGTCCGCGAGCACCTCGTCGGAGATCGATCCGTCGTCGTTCACGTCCTCGGTCGGGATGATGGAGAGGTTCGCGTCGATACGCAGGCTGCCGTCTCGGGTGGAGTCGAACGCGCCGAGGTATTCGAGCACTTCCTCCAGTTTTTCGAGGAACGAGACGACTTCGCCGGGTTCGCGGAAATCGGGTTCCGTGACGATTTCCATCAACGGCGTCCCGGCACGGTTGTAGTTGACGAGCGTGTAGTCGGCGCGGTCGATGCCGACGGTACGGGTTTCGATGTCCCCGGTTCCATCACGAACGTGACGGAGGCTCCCGGGGTCCTCTTCGAGGTGGGCGCGGTGAATGCCGACGGCTCGGGTGTCGCCCTCGAAGCTGAACTCCAGCGTGCCGTCCTGACAGATCGGCGCGTCGTACTGGGTGATCTGGAATCCCTTCGGGAGGTCGGGGTAGAAGTAGTTCTTCCGGTGGAAGGTCGTCTCTTCGGGGATATCGGCGTCGATGGCCTTGCCGACCTTGACGGCGTATTCGACGGCCGCCTCGTTCAATACCGGGAGCGCTCCCGGCAGTCCGAGACAGACCGGGCACGTGTAGGTGTTCGGTTCGGCGTCGTCTTGATCGGTCGAACACCCGCAGAAGATCTTCGTGTCCGTCTCCAGTTGGACGTGGATTTCGAGGCCGATGACGGCCACGAGTTCGCCCTCTTGGACAGCCTGAGCAGTCATTGCTCACTGGTTGGTCGGGTGAGTGTTAAAATCCTGCGGGACGTGCCGAGCCACGACGATTTCCCGTCTTTGACGGGGTTCGGGAGTTCCGTTGTCGAGCGAGTGATCGGCACGCTTGCAGGCAAGGTACCGGTGATAATCCCCTCTCTAAGTGGGTCGAGGTCGAATCCGTCGGTAAGATGGAACCGACCGAACTGAATGCCGTGCTCGAAGAGGCAGGTCTCTCCCCATATCAGGCGGATGCGTACGTCACGCTGCTCGAACTCGGATCGGCGTCGGCGAGCGAAATCGCGTCAATGAGCGGAGTGCCACAACCGCGAATCTACGACGTGCTTCGGACGCTGGACGACGAGGGCTACGTTACCGTCTACGAGCGCGACCGACTATACGCCCAAGCAACCCACCCGTCAGAAGCCCTGTCAGGGCTCAAGACGGCAATCGAGCGGTACGAATTCGCCATCGACGAAATCGAGACGCGATACCAAGCACCCGAAGTGCGGGAAGGTGACGTGAGTCTCGTCCAGCGATTTCGAACGGTGTTGGACCACGCTCGTGAATCGATCGGGATGGCGAACGAGCACATCCAACTGGCGGTTACCGCCGATCAGTTCACCACGCTCCAACCGCTGTTGCGGGATGCCCACGAACGCGGCGTGTACGTTCAACTCTCGCTCCACCTCCCGCCCGACGACGAACTCCCGTTCGACCGTTCGGAGTTCGAGGGAGTGTGTACCGAAGTCCGCCGACGTGACCTCGCCGGACCGTTCCTCCTGTTGGTCGACCGCCAGCGCGCCTGCTACGCGACGAACAGCTCACGGGAGTACGGCGTGCTCGTGGACGACTACACGACGACGTACGTGTTCCACTGGTACTACCTGACGCGACTCTGGGAGGTGTACGAGACGATATACGACGGACGCAACGAACGGCCTCCGTACTCGTTCGTGGAGATAACGGACTGTATTCGCGGGATAGAGCCCCTTCTGGACGATGGAGCCGAGATATTCGGACGCGTCGAAGGGGAGTTGGTGAGAACGGGGCGAGATCGCACGCTCTCGGGGCAGTTCGTTGACGTGGAATATACCGGTACCAGAACGGGAGGGACGCCCGCTTCGCTCATAGAACTGGCCGCGGAAGCGACGATTCACTTCCAAACGGAGGAGAAACGATACACGATCGGCGGACGGGGAGCCGAGAGGGAGGACATCGCCGCGAAACGGTTTACCGTCGAACGAATCGACGGCCCCTGATCGTCGTCTTCCAACCGGAAGTATGGAGGCTCCAAGGCGGATTCACGCTTTTCGGTGGGTGGTGCAGTTGGTACGGTGGGTGACAATCCAGCGTGAGTGAATCACCGCACTCGGAGCGTAGCATTCCGCCCCGAAAAACGGAGGTCAATGCCACGCACTTCGAGTTTCTACCAGACGGTCCGGGCTCGCCGACTTTCGGACAGTATATCCAGAAAGAATGATAAATACGATACCAGATTCGAACCAATAGCCGGGTGGAATTATTTAGAGTCAACAGATACTTCCTTGCCTAAACATTGAACAGCGTCCAGATGCACGCAATCAGCGAAGTTCGATCTCACTCCGACAAGAACGTACCCGAGAACGGCGCAAAACTGGAATCCGTTGTGAACGACCGTATACTGCGTCATTCATGACTGCAATCGAGGAGTTCCGGCGCGAATCCGATCCGTTCATATTCGCACTTTCACTCGTTCCCCTGATCGGAATCATCGTTAGCATCGTCGCGTGGCCAGATGCCGCTGCGTCAAAACTGGCGACTGCGAATACGTTTATCATCTCCAATCTCGGATGGTTCTACCTTTTAGTCGTGTTCCTCTCGTTCGTCTTCATACTGTACATCCTGTTCAGCCCGTGGGGACGTATCAAACTCGGCGGACCGGACACCGAACCCGATTTCTCGTTCTGGCAGTACCTCGTATTGACGTTTACTGCTGGTCTCTCGTCGGGTGGCCTGGAATTTTGGGGGCCGGTCGAACCGCTCGTCCACTACAACACTCGGCCGCCGTACTTCAGTTCCCATGTCGGTACGTGGGCGCGGATGGTCGACGCACTCCAGTATGCCATCTTCCACTATGGCATGTCCGCGTGGGCCACCTACCTCGTATTCGCCGTCTCCATCTCGTACTTCGTCTATCGGAAGGATACGTCGTTCCGACCCGCTATCATTCTCGCCCCGTTCGTCGGTGCCGATAACGTAGGCGGCTGGGTCGCTAAACTGGTTGACGCGATGGTCGTCATCATCACCATCAGCGGCATCACCGTCTCCTTCGGCCTCGGCATCAGCCAGTTCACGGCTGGCCTCGGATACAAGTGGGGCATCCATCTCGGCGACACTGGCCGTATCGGGCTTATCCTGCTGGTCGGTGCCTTGTTCTTACTCTCCGTCGTTACCGGAATTGAGAAGGGTATCCGTCGATTCGCCGACCTCAACATCGTGTTGCTACTCGGACTGATGGCCGTCACGTTCGTGTTTAGCCAGCCCGCATCGCTGGTCAACCTCGGTACGGAAGCGCTCTCCGGGTACGTGACCGACTTCGTCGGCATGAGCCTCTACTATAGCCCGAAGGCCACCGACTGGCTCGGCTCTTGGACGCTGTTCTTCTGGCCGTGGTGGCTCACGTTCGCACCGATGGTCGGTATCTTCATGGCGCGTATCTCCCAAGGGCGGACGCTCCGCCAACTCGTCTTCGCGGGGCTCTTCGGTTCGTTTGGGCTTACCGTCCCCTGGTACGTCGCTACCGGCGGCTCCGCGCTCCTGCTACAGACCTCGGGTGCCACAGACCTACTCGGCATCTACTCGAAATCGGGCCTCGAAGCTGTCGGATTCGCACTGTTTGAACAACTCTTCCCGTACCCCGGCGTGTTCTCGGCCATTTTACTGGCACTCGTCATCAGCTTCCTTATCACCACTTTGGACTCCTCTACGCTCAGCATCGCCATGGTCATCGTGAAAGGCGACGAATCGCCGTCCTCACTCAACCGCGTCATCTGGGGATTGATGATGGTGCTTCTCACCGTCTCACTGAGCCTCGCTGGCGGTATGCCCGTTCTCCAGTCGTTTACCATCCTCGTCGGGTTGCCGACTGCTATCCTCTGTGCTGTCACTATGGTCGGCATGCTTCTCGAATTCGAACGAGAATTCCCCATCCTTACCGAGGACGACATCGACGATACCGATGACATCGAAACCGCACCGATGCAGTCGACGGTTCAGCAACGCGCAAGGCAAGCCCCCGACTCCGACGACTGAATCGGTATCGTTCCATCGCTGGCACATTGTGATCGTCTAGCCGGTACACTCGAAGTTTTCCAGTTCGGCCGCGAGAGCGGCCGAATCGTACTGAAAGGGCAGGAAGTTGGAGGGACGGGAAGTTGGGAGAACGGGAAGTCACCATACCTCCTATCTCGACGATCAGGATACCTCCGTCATCAGCGGAAGGAGATGTCACGTCGATGTTTCCCGTTCGTGGGAGAGGTGGGAAACCGTCGGAAGGATTCCGGTGAAGACCGCCACGAGGAGGGCGAGAATCAGGGCCGGAACCAACGCGGTCCGTAACGTCGTCGCGTCGGCGATGACGCCGATGATGACCGGTCCGATGGCGAACCCGCCGTAACCGGTCGTCGAAACGGCGGCAATCGCCGGTTCGGCCGGTGCCTCGGGGTCGTAATTCCCCGCCATGCTCATCGCGACGGGCATGAGACCGGCGAGGCCGAAACCGAGCAACGCCAAGCCGACCAGCGAAACGATCGTTTGGGCGACGAGCGTCAACGCGAGACCGAGGGCGGCGACGATGGCAGTGGTTCGAATGAACCGCTGTGAGCCGAGTCGCACGACGATGTAGTCGGAGAGGAATCGACCGAGCATCATCGTGAGGGAGAACGCGCCGAATCCCAGTGCGGCAACGGTTGCAGTGGTACCCACGCTGCTCTTGAGGAACACGGCGCTCCAATCGTTTCCGACGCCCTCGATAAAGAGCGCACAGAACCCGATGGCGCAAAACCCGGCGAGCTTTCGAGATGGGAGGGAGAAAGAGGGTTCTGCGCCGGAGTCGCCGTTCTTCGGGAGGAGCCAGGCACTCGCGGCGAGTCCACCGGCGAGCAAGGCGAGGCCGACGATCAGGAAGTGCGTTCGAACCGAGAGTCCGAGCGTCGTTGCGACTGCGCCGATACCCGCACCGACCAACCCGCCGCCGCTGAACAGCGCGTGAAAACTGCCCATTATCTGTCCCGAGTAACCGTGTTCGATACGCATCCCTTGGGCGTTCGCGGCGACGTCGGTCAACCCCTTTCCGACCCCGAAAACGACGAGCGTGGTGACGAGGACGTCGAGTCTGTTGGCGAGCGTAATCGAGAGGAGCGACAGGCAGTACACGGGGAGTCCGATCCGGATTATCCGTCTGCCGCCGTGATGAGAGACGAGCCATCCGCCCGCGACCAATCCGACGATGCTCCCACACGCCAATCCGAGGAGTGCGAGTCCGATGTCGCCTGACGATGCTCCGATCTTGGATCGAACCGCTGGAATCCGAACCGCCCACGTCGCAAAAACGATACCCAGCACACCGAACACGATGGAATCGGCGATGCGGGCACGGCGAGGTGTCTCCGAGATGTCGCTTGGAAGGCCCATCGAATGGGGATTGATGACCCGTGGCTATAAGACTTGTCAGGTATTATAACAATACCTGTTGTAAATCGCGCGCTTGGATCCAGACGAGAATATTTTCCGGCTTCTCTCCCTTTCTGACACTTATTCCACATATTCGGCAGTGAACGGGACGGTAAATGATAGTCAACCGCGACGAATAACGACCGGATTTCTTACATTTGTCTGACGCACATTTATAGTGAAACCATCACGCATACGTTATTATGACTAGCCAGCGCGACCGGATCGGTTCGCTCGAATCGCGGATGGAGGAACTGGAAGCGACGATTCGCGGCCTGACGGAGGAACTCGTGGACGCAAACCAGCGTATCCGCGAACTGGAGCAGGCACGGGAAGCGGAGGAGGAGGAGGAATCGTCGCAGGCCGAAGAGGCTAAATCAGACGAGTCTAAGGACGAAACAGACAACGAGGAGTCCTCCGGATCCGAATCCGGTGACGATATCATCGTCGCGTAGGAGCTCCCCCCCACGAGCAATCCATGCACATCAAGACGCTCGTCCTCGACAAGTTCAAGAGCTTCGGCCGGAAGACCGAAATCCCGTTTTACGAGGATTTCACCGTGGTTACCGGCCCGAACGGCTCCGGCAAGAGTAACATCATCGACAGCGTGCTCTTCGCGCTCGGGTTGGCCCGAACGCGGGGTATCCGCGCCGAGAAACTGACCGACCTCATTTACAATCCCGGCCACGATGGAGACGAGGGGACGAGCAACGGACCGCTCGAAGCCTCGGTCGAAGTGATTCTCGACAACTCCGACGGAACCCTCGACCGGGCACAGGTCGTCAACGCCGCCGGAACCGACAACGTCGGTGACGTAGACGAAATCACCATCAAGCGGCGGGTCAAGCAGACCGAGGACAACTACTATTCGTACTACTATCTGAACGGTCGCTCGGTCAACCTCTCGGACATTCAGGATTTGCTCGCGCAAGCGGGCGTGACGCCGGAGGGGTACAACGTCGTCATGCAGGGCGACGTGACCGGCATCATCAACATGACGCCGTACGAGCGGCGCGAAATCATCGACGAAATCGCCGGAGTGGCGGAGTTCGACGCGAAACGGGACGCCGCCTTGGAGGAACTCGAAGTGGTCAAGGACCGCGTCGAGGAGGCCGAACTCAGGATCGAGGAGAAGGAGGACCGCCTCGACCAACTGCGCGACGAGCGCGAGACGGCGCTCGAATATCAGGGGCTTCGGGAGGAAAAAGAGGAGTACGAGGGCTATCTGAAGGCCGCCGAGTTGGAGGAGAAGCAGTCGGATTTGGACGCCACTCGCGCGGACATCGACTCCCGAAAGGAGGAACTCGTCACCCTCCAGCGCGATTTGGACGAAAAGCAGGGCAAAGTCGTTCGACTGGAAGACAAGTTGGAGGAACTCAACGCCGAGATCGAGCGCAAGGGCGAGGACGAACAACTCGCCATCAAGAGCGAGATCGAGGAGGTCAAAGGCGATATCTCCCGCCTCGAAGACAAAACCGAGACGGCCGAGGAGAAGATTTCGGATGCGGAAAGCCGAAGACGACAGGCGTTCGTGGAGATCGACCGCAAGCAGGAGACGGTCGACGAACTGAACGGCGACATCCGCGACATCAAAATCGAGAAGGCCTCGGTCAAGGGTGAGATCGGCACGAAGGAGTCGAAACTCGCCGAGATCGAGGAGGAGATCGAGAACGTCGACACCGAGTACGACGAGGTGAAAGCCGACCTCGCCGAGAAGAAGGACGCGCTCGAAGCCGAGAAGAGCGAGAAGAACGAGCGCCAGCGCGAGAAGGATCGATTACTAGACGAGGCGCGACGGCGTTCCGACGCGGTCAACGAGAAACAGAACGAACTCGCCGAAGCGCGCGACCGAATCCCCCAACTCGAAACCGAACTCGGCGATTTGGCCGACGAACTGACGAAGGCCGAACGGAACGCCGGGCAGATAGAGGACGTGGTGTCGGACCTCAAGGACGAAAAGTCCGAACTCCAGTCGGATTTGGATTCGGTCGAGGGGAAAATCCAGTCGAAACAGCAGGAGTACGCGAAACTCGACGCACGGGCGAACGAGAGCGGTGATTCCTCGTTCGGCCGCGCCGTCTCCACGATTCTGAACAGCGGGCAGGACGGCGTTCACGGGGCGGTGGCCCAACTCGGCAGCGTGGACCAGCAGTACGCGACGGCGTGTGAGACGGCCGCCGGTGGCCGACTGGCGCAGGTCGTCGTCGACGACGACAGCGTCGGGCAGCGCTGTATCGAGTACCTGAAACAGCGAAACGCCGGACGGGCGACGTTCCTGCCGATTTCGAAGATGAACAAGCGCCGTCTTCCATCCGTGCCGAACACGCCAGGGGTGGTCGATTTCGCGTACAACCTCATCGACTTCGATTCGCAGTACGCGTCGGTGTTCTCCTACGTCGTCGGCGACACGCTCGTCGTGGAGGACATGGAGACGGCCCGCGACCTGATGGGCGACTTCCGCCTCGTCACGCTCTCGGGCGAACTCGTGGAGAAGAGCGGGGCGATGACAGGCGGTTCGACCAGCGGGTCGCGGTACTCCTTTTCGGCCTCCGGAAAGGGGAAGATCGAGCGCGTGGCACGGAAAATCAACGAGTTGGAGGACGAACGCCAGTCCATCCGGAGTTCGATCAACGACGTCGAAGAGCGGTTGGACGACGCCCGCGACCGGCAGACGGACGCAACCGACCAGGTCCGAACCATCGAGAACGACATCGAGCAGAAGGAATCCGAACTCGAATCCATCGAGGAGCGCATCGGTTCGCTCCAGTCGGAGATCGATGACCTACAGGAGGAACGCGAGGACGTAACCGCGCGTATGGAGGAACTCGACGCCGAGGTGACCGCTCACGACGAGACCATCGCGGACATCGAGGACGACATCTCGGAGTTGGAGAGCGAACTCGCGGATTCGCAGATTCCGGAGTTGACCAGCCAGGCCGACGAGGTACAGGCCGAAATCGATTCGCTTTCCGACCGGATGGATTCGCTCGACGGCAAACTCAACGAACTGCAACTCGAAAAACAGTACGCTGAGGACGCCATCGACGACCTCCACGACGACGTGGAATCCGCGCAGAATCGCAAGGCAGAGCAGGAAGAGCGCATCGCGGAATTCGAAGCGGACATCGAGGAGAAAGAAGAAACCCTCGAAGCGAAGCGCGAAGCGGTCTCCGAACTCGAAGAGGAACTCTCCGAACTCAAGGAGGAGCGCGCCGAGCAGAAGGAGGAACTGCAGGAGGCGAAGTCCGAGCGCGACTCACAGCAGTCGAAGGTCGAAGCCGTCGAGAACCGCCTCGAAAGCCTCCAACGAAGCGCAAATCGCCTCGAAGAGGAGGTCGCCGAACTCCGTGAGGAGGTCGGCGAGTACGACCCCGAGGACGTGCCGGATCACGACGAGGTGCAGGAGAACATCGACCGACTCACCCGGGCGATGGAGGCGCTCGAACCCGTCAACATGCTCGCCATCGACGAGTACGACGAAGTCGACGACGAGTTGGACGACCTCAAGGAGCGCAAGGCAACGCTGGTGGAGGAGCGGGACGGCATCCGGGAGCGCATCGACTCCTACGAAGCCCAGAAGAAGGAGACGTTTATGGAGGCGTTCGACGCCATCGACGAACACTTCCAAGACATCTTCACGCGCCTGTCGGCCGGGTCGGGCGAACTGTTCCTCGAAGACGAGGACGACCCGTTCGACGGCGGCCTGACGATGAAGGCACAACCGGCCGACAAACCCGTCCAGCGTCTCGACGCGATGAGCGGCGGGGAGAAGTCGTTGACCGCGCTGGCGTTCATCTTCGCCATCCAACGCTACAACCCCGCGCCGTTCTACGCGCTGGACGAGGTGGACGCCTTCCTCGACGCCGTGAACGCCGAACGCGTGGGCGAGATGGTGGACGAACTCGCGGGCGACGCCCAGTTCGTCGTGGTCTCGCATCGCTCCGCGATGCTCGACCGTTCGGAGCGCGCAATCGGGGTGACGATGCAGGGCGACAACGTGAGCAGCGTGACGGGTATTCGGTTGGACGGGGAGCAGGAGGTGCCTGCGGATGACTGAGGAGATTCCAGAGGAATCTCCAGACGCGAATGGCAACGCCGTGAGCGGCGATTCTCCGGAGGAGAATCGAAACGAAAACGACGACATCCCGCTGAACATCACCGGTCACGAGGACCGGGAGCGGGACGAGTCGGGGATGCTTTCGGACCTGAAACCCGACGACCCCAGTGACTTCGATGACGACGAAGTCGAACCGGTCGAACTCCTCGTTCAATTGGCGGAGGAGGGCGAAATCGAACCGTGGGACATCGACATCGTGGACGTGACCGACAAGTTCCTCGCACGGTTGGACGGGACGGACCTCCGAACGTCCGGCCGGGCGCTGTTTTACGCCAGCGTGCTCCTGCGGATGAAGAGCGACGCGCTCCTCGCGGACGACGAACCCGAGGAGGAGGAACTGGAACCGTGGGAAGCGCCGATGGCGATGGACGAGTCGGACGGTTTCGACCCCATCGCGTCGCTCGAAGACGAGATGGAGCGTCGTCTCGACCGGAAGAGTGCCCGCGGAACGCCGGAGACGCTGGACGAACTCGTGCGCGACCTGCGCGAGCACGAACGCGGGTCGTGGTGGAAGGAATCACGGACGTACGACACCAGCGATTCGCCGCAGGGCTTCCGGCGGGGAACCCAAACCCTCGATTACCACTCGGGCGACGACATGCGGTTCGACGACGAACCGACGGAGTCGGAGGTGACGGGGACGACCCACGACGAGCACATCGAGACGGTCATCGAGGACGTGCGGGAGGCGCTGTTCGACCAGTACGAAGCGGGACGGACGGAAGTGCTGTACGCGGAAATAGAGATGGTCGGTTCGACGCGCGTGATGACGTATCTCGCCCTGCTGTTTTTGGCCCACCGTGGGACGCTCATGCTCGACCAGGACGACCTGTTCGGCGACCTCTGGGTGCAGGACGCCCGCGATGCCGAGGATGAAGAACCGCCGGAACTGCTAGCTGATTGATCGGTGCTCGCTCAATCGAGCACGGATTCGAGCGCGTCCATCGTCGTTTCGACGTTCGTCTCCGTCGCGTTGTAGCCCATGTGCCCGACGCGGAGGATGTCGTCCTCCAGGTCTCCGAGTCCGGTCGTCACGAGGATATCGTGGTCGTCGTACAACTGTCGCTGTACGTCCGTCGCCTGCCCCTCGATTTCGAAGGCGGTGACGGTGGGCGAGCACAAGGACTCGGAACCGGGGAAGGGGGAGAGTCCGAGTTCCTCGCCCCGTTTCCGGCACAGGTCGGCCGCGGATTCGTGCCGCGCGAAGACGTTCTCCCTGCCCTCGTCCAGAATTCGGTCGAGCGACGCCTCCAGCGCGTAGAGGTTCGAGACGAGATGGGTGTACGGGAGGAACGAGAAATCCGCGTCCTGCCACGGAGCCAAACTGGTGTAGAAACCGTCCTGTTCAGTCGCCTCGACTTTCTCCCACGCGGCGTCGCTGACCGACATGGTGGTCAGGCCGGGCGGTGAACTGAAACACTTCTGGGACGCGCCGAGACAGACGTCGATGTTCTCGACCGGGACAGCCGTCCCGCCGAGCGACGAGACGGCATCGACGATGGTGAGGACGCCCGCATCTTGGAGCGTTTGGAGAATTTCGTCGAAATCGTTCAGCAGGCCGGTCGGCGTCTCGCAGTGCACCATCGTCGCGGTGGCGAACTCGCCGGATTCGACGAGTTCGGCGACGTGGTCGGGATCGAACGCCTCGGTGTAGTCGATATCGTGGACGACCGGGTTGCCACCGGCCATCTCGACGAAATCGGCGAAGCCGTCGCCGTACAGGCCGTTGGCGAGACAGAGCACGTCGTCACCCGGCGCGACCAGTGACTCGACGGCGGTTTCCAGACCGAGGATTCCTTCGCCGCCGAGGACGACCATGTCGTCGTCCGTGCCGTACACGCGCGCCAGTTTGTCGAGGAGGGTTTCGTAGTACGACGCGAACTCGGGATTTACGTCGGGGTTCATCGCCGGTTTCGCCATCGCTTCCCGAACGTCCTCGGGGACCGCAGTCGGACCCGGCGTCATTGTGAGCGTGTTCTCGTCCATATGGTTCCTCTGCGTTCGCGGTCGGATAAACCGTTCCCGTTTCACGGACCGGCGTCCGGTTATGCAGATGTGCGACAATATTCACCTCCCGAACAGAATTAACGATGTTTATAATTATTATCTAACCTCTCACTCGTAAGCAAAAAGAATGTAGTTATTCGTCAGGGACATCCAGACAGGAGGCACTCGTCTTGGAAAACGCTACTAAAGATACCGGAACGAATCGATTTATCTACATAACCGCCGCGATCGCGGCGCTGAACGGGTTGTTGTTCGGCTTCGATACGGGCGTCATCTCGGGAGCGCTGTTGTACATCGACAACAGTTTCGGTCTCACCCATCTCATGCAGGAAATCATCGTCAGCGCCACGCTCGTCGGCGCGATAGTCGGAGCGGCCGCCGGTGGGCGGTTGGCGGACCGATTGGGACGACGACGGCTCATGGTCGCCGGAGCGTGCGTGTTCTTCGTCGGATCGGTCGTGATGGCGTTCGCACCCAACGTGCCAGCGCTCGTGGTCGGGCGTCTCGTGGTCGGGTTCGCTATCGGGGTCGCATCGATGGTCGGACCGCTCTACAACTCCGAAATCGCGCCGCCGAAAATCCGTGGGTCGCTGGTCTCGCTCAACCAACTCGCGGTGACGTCCGGTATCCTGCTCGCGTATCTCGTCAACTACGTTTTCAAGGGACCGGGCGGTTGGCGCTGGATGCTCGGGTCCGGCGTCGTTCCGGCGGCGGCGCTCGCGCTCGGGATGCTCTTCATGCCGGAGAGTCCGCGTTGGTTGGTCGAGAACGGACGTCTGGACGAAGCCCGGTCGGTCCTCTCACGAACACGTTCGGAGGATCGTATCGAGGAGGAAATCGAGAACATAGAGGAGACGGCTCAGGTCGAAGAGAACGACGCCTCGACCCTGCTCGAATCCTGGATTCGTCCAGCGCTCATCGTGGGCGTCGGTCTCGCCGTCCTTCAGCAAGTGACCGGTATCAACACCGTCATCTACTACGCGCCGACCATCTTCAAGTCGACCGGATTCGGGGCGTCCGCATCCCTGCTCGCCACCGTCGGCGTCGGGCTGGTCAACGTCGGCGCGACGATCTGTGCGGTGCTCCTCGTCGACCGCGTCGGCCGTCGTCCGCTCCTGCTCGTCGGACTGACCGGAATGGTGCTCGCGCTCGGCGGGTTGAGCGCCGTGTTCTTCCTCCCCGGCCTGTCGGGTGTCGTCGGCTGGGCCGCCGTGGGAAGCCTCATGTTCTACGTCGGCTTTTTCGCCATCGGAATGGGACCGGTGTTCTGGTTGCTCATCTCCGAAATCTACCCGCTTCAAGTCCGTGGATCGGCCATGGGCGTCGTCACCGTCGCCAACTGGGCCGCGAACCTCCTCGTCTCGCTGACGTTCCTCACGCTCATCAACGGCGGGACGTTCTCCGGTGTCGAGTTCGGCGGCATCGGACAGACGGGGACGTTCGGGCTGTACGCCGTCTTGAGCCTGTTCTCCCTGCTGTTCGTCTACTGGAAGGTTCCGGAGACGAAGGGCCGCTCGCTCGAAGAGATCGAAGCCGATCTGCGCGGCGGCACGAGCGGGAAGTACGCCGACGCGAGCGGGGAAACGGCCGAGAACGCCGATTGAGGCTCATCGGCTCCGAACTCGTGTCGGATCATGTGAACGATTAACTGTCAGCACAACTCATTTTCACGGGATGTCTCCCCTTCGACGCTGGTTGCCCGTATCCGCCGGGCCGTGAGAAAAATCGGCGTCCCCATACTGCTGGCATACCTCTTTTTCGGGATGGATTGGCCGGTCCCAAACCTGGTGCTGCTGGGACTCTATTTCACCCTCATATTTTTCGTGCTCGATTCGAATCTCGTCCAGTATCCGCGCTCTACGGTCGGTATCGAACGTCGAGTGGACACGGAACCGGTGGACGAAGGGACCGACTGTAGCGTCTGTGATTCGACCGTCGAGACCGGACAGCGACGGACGTACACGAAACAGGCGGTGCTGTTCGGCGTTCCGCTCTGGACGATCGACGGGGGAGAAAACGACTACTGTTCGTCCTGTCTCGACGAGACTTCCGAGGCGAAATTCTCCAGTCAGCAAAATCGGAACGAGGAACGGGAACCCGAACTGAACTGACTGAACTGACTGGACTGAACGGGACTGGGAACCGACCTGACCGACTCAGTCGAGATACTGTCCCGCCAGCAGATCGACTTCTTCCCGCGTTTCTTCCGGAATCGCTTCCGTCGGGGTGTTGACCGTGCCTTCGAGCGCGTGGGCACAGTCACACTCGCGCTCGTCCGGCATCGACCGAATCGCGTGTTCGACGACCTCCTTGATGGCGTCCTCGTTCTTCGCGGCGTTGTCGAGCACTTCCTCCAGCGTGACTTCGCTGTCCTCCTTCCACACGTCGTAGTCCGTGACGCCCGCCACTGTCGCGTAACACATCTCGGCCTCGCGGGCGAGTTTCGCCTCCGGAATCGCCGTCATGCCGATGATCTCGAAGCCCTGTGCGCGGTAGAACTCGCTCTCGGCGCGCGTCGAGTACTGCGGGCCTTCGATACAGACGTACGTGCCGCCGGAGTGGTGGTCCGCGTCCGTCGCCTCGGCGCTCGCGTCCGAGAGGTGCGAGACCATGTGCGGGCAGTACGGGTCGGCGAATGGCATGTGGACGACCATGCCGTCGCCGAAGAACGTCGGCGTTCGGTGTTTCGTGCGGTCGAAGATCTGATCAGGAATCACGAGCGTCTGGGGCGGCAGTTCCTCGCGGAGGCTCCCGACGGCGTTGCTCGCCAGGATCCGCTCCACGCCCAACTCCTTCAGCGCGTAGATGTTCGCCCGGTACGGCGCTTCCGTCGGCGTCTTCTGGTGTTTCGGGCCGTGTCGCGGCAGGAACGCGACTTCCTTCCCGGCGATTTCGCCGATGGTGACCGGCGCGCTCGGTTCGCCGAAGGGGGTCGTCACTTCCTCTTCCCGCGTGTTTTCGAGGGGCAGTGCGTCGTAAATTCCGCTTCCGCCGATGAAGCCAATCATGACCGGTACTCGTCGCGGTACGCACCTAAACGACACGGGTTCGTGTTACGCCACGACTGGCTGGTTTTGGGGTTCGTGGACTCGATTTCGAGCGACAGATAGTTGAATCGTTGTTCATCTATTCAATTACCAACGCGGTCGGGCCTTCTTCGTACTGACTGAAATCACAACACCAAGTTCGTCCCCCAGCAAACGACGACGGTCGCTCTATTCTCGCAACGAAAACGAAGAAAAATCCGCTCGATCTCGCACCGTCTTCGCCTATGGGCTCAGACGTTGGCGGTCTCGCGGGAAGAGAACGGCCTCACGAATGTTGTCCAGATCGAGCATGGTCATGACGAGGCGCTCGCCGCCGAGGCCCCACCCGGCGTGCGGGGGCATGCCGTATTTGAACATCTTCGTGTAGTAGTCGAACGCTTCGGGGTCGAGGCCCTGCTGTTCGAACCCTTCGACGAGGCGGTCGTAGCGGTGTTCACGCTGCCCGCCCGAAACCAGTTCCATGCGCGGGTGCATCATGTCGAAACCGGTCGAAAGCTCGTCGTCCTCGTCCTGGTCCATGATGTAGAACGGCTTGATCTCGCTGGGCCAGTCGGTGATGAAGTAGTGGCTGCCGACGTCCTCGCCGAGCGCCTTCTCACCCTCGGTCGGGAGGTCGTCGCCCCAGACGAGCATCTCGTCTAGCGCCCCCGTGGCGTTGATTCGCTCGATGGCCTCCTCGTAGGTGAGTCGCGGGAACTCGCCTTCGGGGACTTCGAACTCGATGTCGAGCGCGTCGAGTTCGTCCCCGCAGTTCTCGGCGACGCCCTCGTAGGCGGCCTTGACGACCGCTTCACAGGCGTCCATCGCTTCGTGGTGGTCGTAGAAGGCGCTCTCGAAGTCGATGCTGGTCGCCTCGTTCAGGTGTCGGGGCGTGTTGTGTTCCTCGGCGCGGAAGATGGGGCCGATTTCGAACACGCGCTCCAGTCCGGAGCCGACCATGAGCTGTTTGAACAGCTGGGGCGACTGGTTCATGAACGCTTCCTCGCCGAAGTAGGTGATGGGGAACAGCTCCGTTCCGCCTTCCGTCCCCGTCGCCACGATTTTCGGCGTGTTGATTTCGCTACAACCGAGTTCGCTGAACTTCTCGCGCACGGCACGGAGCACCTCGCCGCGGATCTTGAAGACGGCTTCAACCTCGGGCTTGCGCGCGTCGAGCGTTCGGTTGTCGAGACGAGTCGAGAGGTCGGCGTCGACCTTGCCGCTGGGGTCGAGCGGGAGTTCGGGTTCCGCTTCCGCGATGACTGCCACGTCCGTCGGGACGATTTCGACGTCCGTCGGCGCGCGGGGTTCCTCC
The DNA here is from genome assembly GCF_024136975.1 of Haladaptatus sp. AB643. Classification (NCBI taxonomy): domain Archaea; kingdom Methanobacteriati; phylum Methanobacteriota; class Halobacteria; order Halobacteriales; family Haladaptataceae; genus Haladaptatus; species Haladaptatus sp. AB643. Next base: position 271,908 of record NZ_JAMYJW010000004.1, on the reverse strand, counting down.
TTCACGTCGCCCGTGATCTTCACGACGCTCTCGCGGTTGACGCCGAGGCCGGTCTCGACGAGGTCCTCGTCCATGTCCTCTTTCTCGAACTTGACCTGGATCTTCCCCGTCGTGTCGCGGACGATGAGGAACGCGATTCCACCGAGATCGCGGATCTCGTGAACCCAGCCAGCCACCGTGACGGTGTCGCCGGGTTCGGCATCAGCGGTGTAGGTTCGGTTCTGCATACGCCGCAATTCACCCGGGACGGGCTTAAACGCGTTCGTTTCGCTTCACGGAAGCGTCCGATTCGGACGTGTTAGTCCGTCGTGCACGTCAACCCGGCGGCGATCGTCTCGATGAGCATGTCGCGCATGGCGGGGTAGTACTCCTCCCCGATCTGTTCGCGGTACATGGTCAGGTACTCCACCATTCCGAACATGCCGCCGATAACGAACGGGTCACCTTCTCGGAGACGACCCTCCGATTGCCACGTTTCGATGTACGGAAGCATGTGTGCAAACGACTCCCCGCGCAACGATTCCATCTCCTCCTCCGAGAACTCGTCTATCGCTCGTATCACTCTATCTAACTCGTCGCCAGCGACCAACTGCATGAACAGCGGGTTCTCCTCCATCTCCTCGGCGAGCAGTGTCATGAAGCGCCGAATCGCTGATTCGGGGTCGTCTTCGACTTCGAACGAGTTGGCGACGATTTCGTCGGCCACCACGTCCCCCTCCCGTTGTAGAACTTCGAGATACAGTCGCTCCTTGGAGTCGAAGAACTGGTAGAACGTGCCGTTGGCGATGCCGACCGGGCCGGTGAGGTCCGCGATGGTCGTCTTCTGTAGGCCGTACTGTGCGAACAGTTCGGCCCCCGTCTCCAGCAACTCCTCTCGAATTCGGTCGCGTTCGGTGTCGCTGAACCCTTTCACGCGATGTCCCTCCGCTGGAAGACCGCGCGGCTGACGAGCACCAGTGCGGCGGTGCCGACGAGCAGGATTCCAGCGCCCGCCCAGTCGTAGTTCCCGGAGACCAGGATCGCCGTCGGGTCGTAGTAGTGCATCGGGCTGAGGGCACCGATCCAGCCCATGTCCGCCGACTCGCCCACCGAATTGAGCAGGAACAGGACGAACACGGCACCGAGTCCTCCTCGCTGGGCGATGTCCGCGCGGTCGAACAGCACGGAGAGGAGCAGTCCGATCGCGCCGCACGCGAGCAGGTACGGAATCGAGAGCAGGTGAACCACGGCCAAATCGGCGAGCGACACCGACTCGCCGATGGCGACGACGCTCGCGTACACGACCACGCCGACGACGACGTTGAGGACGAGTATGACCGGCACGATGGAGAGGAACTTCTCGACCAGCACCTTCGAGCGCGAAATCGGCGTGGCGAGCAGGATGTCCATTCGGTCGCGTTCCACGTCGCCAGCGATGAGGTTTCCGGCGATGTACGCGACGTAGATGCCGAGCAGGAGCAGCCAGAAGAACTGGTACATCTCGATGGCGAGGAATCCCGACATCGTCGTCAACGAGAACCCGCCGCCGCTCGCACCGAACGCCGCCTTCATCGCGGGTGGCAGGTTGTTCCAGTAGGTATCGATGCTCGCGCCGGAGGATTTGATGGACGGGAAGAGGGCGGCGTACAGCACCGCCATCAGGCTCATCAGGACCGCCAGTGCGATCGTCCCCTTGACCCGCCGCGAGGATTCGTAGCGCGTGATTTCAAACATGGCTTTTACCTCCGTCGCTGACGGGAACGTCGTCCGCCACGTCGGTAGTTACCCCATCTTCGTGCTCGCTTCCAGCAATCTCGTCGCCGTAGAACCGCATGAACACCTCGTCGAGCGGCGCTTCCTCGATATCGACGTCCACGATGTGGTACCGCGAAAGGTGGTCGAGCAGGGTGTCGTACTCGCCGGTGAAGGTGAACTGCACCGCACCGTCGAGGGTGAGGTCGTGGACGCCGTCGATGTCGAAATCCTCGCGGTCGATCGGGTCCGACGTTCGCATCCGCACGCGTTTCCCGCTCCTGTCGAGCAGCGTCTCCACGTCCTCGGTCGTCACGAGTTTCCCGTCGCGGATGATGCCGACGCGGTCACACACCTTCCGAACCTCGCTCAGGACGTGACTGGAGAAGAAGATCGTTACACCTCGCTCCTGTTCGTCGTCGAGGAAGTCGTAAAACCGCTCCTGCATCAGCGGGTCGAGACCCGAGGTCGGTTCGTCCATGATGACCAGGTCGGGGTCGTGCATGAACGCCGAGACGATGGCGAGTTTCTGTTTGTTCCCTCGCGAGAACTCCTCGATCTTCCGCTCGACCGGCGCGTCGAACAGTTCGAGTAACTCCTCCCGTCGGTCGTCGCCCTTCAGCGACGCCTGATAGTCGAGGAATTCGGTTCCGGTCGCGTCCTCGTCGAATCCCGGGTCGCTTGGAAGGTAGCCGATGTGCCGCTTCGCCTCGATGAGCGCGCGCTCGTCCCGAACGTCGTACCCCAGTACGGTCGCGTCCCCGCCGGTCGGGGCGATGAGTCCGAGGAGCGTTCGAATCGTCGTCGTCTTCCCGGCCCCGTTCGGCCCGAGGTAGCCGAACACTTCGCCCTCAGTCACGGCGAGCGAGAGGTCTTCGATTCCCCGCGTCTCGCCGTAGTATTTCGTCAACCCAGTTGTTTCGAGTGCGGTCATAGTCCCCTGCATATTGGAACTATGAATATATGAATATTTGCTTCACATATTTTTGAGCGGGGGATTTTGTTGTCCCAGTTGCTCTCGGAACGATAAACGGCAACTAGGCTAGCCAATAGCTCACGATCGATTCGAACCAGTTGGAGGAAAAACTACTGCCGATAGATTCCGGCTTACGCCGATTCCGCGCGCGCCTTTTTGGCGTCCCGTGCGCCCTTGACCGTCTCGCGGACCGCGTCCGCACCCTGGTCGTGAACGAGGTCGCCGACGACGACCGTATCGGCGTATTGGGCCATCGTGTTCGCCGATTCGTAGTCGTGAATGCCGCCGCCGTAGAACAGCGTCGCCTCGTCCAACGCTTCCTGTGCCATCCTCACGGTCTCCGGGTCGCCGAACATACCGGAACACTCGATGTAGATTATCTGTTGGCCGAGCATTCGTTCGGCGAGTTCGGCGTAGGCCGCCACGTCTTCGGGCGTTTGGTCGCAGTTCGCATCGGTGTACTGGGCGACGCTCGCCTCCGGGTTCAGTATGATGTATCCCTCGGTGTGGGTTTTGGACCAATCGATCTCCGACATCCGAACCCACTCCTTGTGCAGTCCGGCGATCCACGCGACGTCCCGCGTGTTCAGCACGGTCGGAACGAGGTAGCCGTCCAGCGCATCGCTGTCCACGACGACGGCAGGGTTGCTCGGTTCCTGATAGAGCGGCACGTCGTACTCGGAACAGGCGTCGATGACTCGTTGCATCTTCTCCGCCGTGATATCGAGCGTTCCACCGATCTCAAGCGCGTCGGTACCGGTCGCACACACGTCGGCAAACGTATCGTCGCCCGCGAGGCTCTTGTCGGGGTCGAGCTTGGTTATATGGTTCCAGTCGTCCCAAGGCGCAGTCATAGGATGCCTTTCAGAACTCCCGGCTAAAACAGCTTCGGAACGACATTTCGTGTCTGACTAGCTACCTGCGACCGTAATCGAGAACCGAGAGGGTGATGACCCGAGGCTTAAACAGCACCCCGTCCCCACTGACAGAACATGCACACCTGTCGAACCTTGCTGGTGGATGCGTTTACGGACGAACCGCTGTCCGGAAACGCGGCCGGGGTGGTTCCGGCGGCGGACGACTTATCGGCCGACCAGATGCAAGCCATCGCCCGAGAACTGTCCGTCAGCGAGACGGCGTTTTTCGTCGAAAGCGAGGAGGCCGACCGTCGGGTCCGGTACTTCACGCCGACGACGGAAGTCGACCTCTGTGGACACGCGACCATCGCATCGCACGTCCACCTGTTCGAAGCGGGGGATATCGAACCGGGGACGCACACGCTGGAGACGAACGTCGGCGTGTTGGACATCGACGTAACGGACGATGGCACGGTCTGGATGACCCAAGACGACCCCGAAGTCGAGAGCGTCGACCTGGAGTACGACCGACTGGGCGACGCGCTGGGTATCGACCCGGCGGCGCTCCGCGACGTGGGCGAAGACCTCCCGCTGGCGGTCTCCTCGACCGGTTTCCCGGTTCTCGTGGTCCCGGTCAACTTCCTCTCACACGTCGGCAGTGCGGACCCCGACATGGATGCCCTCGTAGAAATCGGCGAGGAAGTCGGGGCCATGGGAATCTACGTCCTCACCTTCGACGCCGTCGAGGCGGAATCGACGCTCCACGGACGGATGTTCGCCCCTGCCGTCGGGATTCCGGAGGACCCCGTCACCGGAACGGCGAGCGGGTCGGTCGGCGCGTATCTGCGGGCGTTCGGTGCGTTCGAGGACGAGGACGGGGAGGAGAACGAGAACGAAAGCGGGGACGGGAAGGAGAACGAGAACGAAAGCGGGGACGGGAAGGAGAACGGGAACGAAAGCGGGGACGGGAAGGAGAACGGGAACGAGAAATCCGACGGATTCCCCGACGAACTGCGATTGGAACAGGGCCACTTCGTGGACCGGCCGGGCTACGTGCGCGTGCGGGTTGACGACGAAGCGGTGCGGGTCGGCGGGCGGGCGGCGACGGCACTGGACGGTGATTTGGTCGTTCCGGACGCCGAGGACGACGATATCATCGAGGCGTAACGACCGATCTTGAAAACGTGAGTCCATCGAATCCTCGCTGTATCATCACCACCTGCCGAAACTGGCGGATGTCGGGCTCGTCGACTACGACAGGACGCGTGGCGTCGTCAGTCGTCGTGAGGATGTCGGTAAATTATGCGAGCTAATTCTGAAATAATGGGTGATTCGGACGCTGTTTTGCCTGGCTTTCGAAATCCATATTCGATTGTGAGTTACTTTCCTTCAGCGCCTCGGTCGGAACATTCTTAATCTATCTGCTTGTTCCCCCCCATACGCAATGGTTGTACTCTGGCTGGATGAAATCAGTGCAAACGACCTCGAACTGGTCGGTGGCAAAGGTGCCTCGCTCGGTGAACTCACGGGCGCGGACCTCCCCGTTCCCCCGGGATTCGTCGTGACCGCCAAGACCTACCGTCGGTTCATCGAGGAAACCGGAATCGACGAGGAGTTGTTCGAGGCCGTCGACGTCGATACCGAGGATTCTTCTGCACTGGCGGCTGCCGAATCGCGGGCGGAGGAACTCATTCTCGGTACCGAGATTCCCGACGATATGCGCGAAGGAATTCTCGCCGCCTACGACGGACTGGACGACGGAAAGGCGTTCGTCGCCGTTCGCTCCTCCGCGACGGCCGAGGACCTCCCGGACGCATCGTTCGCGGGCCAACAGGAGACGTTTCTCAACATCACCCGCGACGACCTGGTCGAACGGGTGAAAGAATGCTGGGCGTCGCTGTTCACCCAGCGAGCCATCTACTATCGACAGGAGAAGGACTTCGACCACCGCAAAGTGGACATTGCCGTCGTCGTCCAGCGCATGGTGGACGCCCAAAAGAGCGGCGTCATGTTCACCAGCCACCCATCGACCGGCGACGCGAAGATCATCATCGAGGCCGCGTGGGGTCTCGGCGAAGCGGTCGTCTCGGGGTCGGTCTCCCCGGACAACTACGTCATCGACCGCGAGACCGGCGCGGCCGAGGACATCACCATCGCCGACAAGAAGGTGATGCACACGAAGGACGTGGACACCGGCGAGACCGTCGAGCGAAGCGTTCCCGACGACAAACGGAACGCCCGCGTCCTCACGGAAGCCGACATCGACCGCCTCATCGAACTCGGCGAGGAAGTCGAGGACCACTACGGTACCCCGCAGGACGTGGAGTGGGCCATCGTGGACGGGGAGGTCTTCATGCTCCAGTCGCGGCCGATAACGACGATCAACGAAGGCGGGGCCATCGAAACCGAGGGATCCGAAGGCGTCGCCGACGGCAGTGGGGCCGCCCAAGCGACCGAAAGCCACGAAATCCTCGTGGACGGTCTCGGTGCCAGTCCCGGTATCGCCAGCGGCGCGGTGCGAATCGTCTCGAAACTCGACCAACTCGACAAGGTCGGCGACGGCGACATCATCGTCACGGAGATGACGACGCCCGACATGGTGCCCGCGATGAAGCGCGCCGCGGGTATCATCACGGACGAAGGCGGGATGACCAGTCACGCCGCCATCGTCTCGCGTGAACTCGGCGTCCCGGCGGTCGTCGGCTGTTCGAACGCGACCGACTCCCTCGAAGACGGCCAGATGGTCACGCTGGACGGCGACAAGGGGACCGTCCGGGAGGGCGAACCGGAGCGACAACGCGAGCGCGAAGCACAACGCGAACCCATCGAGGACGCCCGACCGAAGACGCCCGTCAAACCGATGACGGCGACGGAAGTCAAGGTGAACGTCTCCATTCCCGAGGCCGCCGAACGCGCCGCCGCGACGGGTGCCGACGGCGTCGGCCTGCTCCGGATGGAGCACATGATCCTCTCGACCAACAAGACGCCGGAGCGCTACATCGAGGACCACGGCGTCGACGCCTACGTGGACGAAATCGTGGAGGGAATCCGCGGCGTCGCCGAGGAGTTCTATCCCCGGCCAGTCCGCGTTCGCACGCTCGACGCACCGACCGACGAGTTCAAACAACTCCAGGGCGGCGAGAGCGAACCCAACGAGCACAACCCGATGCTCGGCTGGCGCGGCATCCGCCGAAGCCTCGACAAGCCCGGCGTCTTCCAACACGAACTCGACGCCTTCCACGAACTGTATCAGATGGGCTACGACAACGTCCAGATCATGTTCCCGCTCGTCAACGACGCGGAGGACGTGTACCGCGCCCGCAGGTTGATGGCCGACACGGGCATCGACCCCGACAAGCGTGCGTGGGGCGTGATGATAGAGACGCCAGCCAGTGCGCTCCAAATCGAGGAGATGGCGAACGCGGGCATCAAGTTCGCCAGTTTCGGCACGAACGACCTCACCCAGTACACCCTCGCGGTGGACCGGAACAACGAGAACGTCGCCAATCGGTTCGACGAACTCCACCCCGCCGTCCTCCAACTCATCGGCCAGACCATCGATTGCTGCCGCGAACACGACATCAACACGAGCATCTGCGGACAGGCCGGATCGAAACCGGAGATGGTTCGCTTCCTCGTCAACCGCGGCGTCTCGTCCATCTCGGCGAACATCGACGCCGTGCGCGACGTACAACACGAGGTCAAACGCGTCGAGCAGAAACTGATGCTGGATTCGGTTCGGTAACGCGAATTTCGTTTTTCGGTCGTTTTCGGTCGTCTTCCGCTGTTTTCAGTCTCAACGGCTGTGTTTGAACGATGTCGAGCGAAACGATTATTGTATTCGGTAGGGTAATGACGGAACACTAACTCATGCGACGACGATTGTTGCTATTCCTCTCTATCGTCTATCTCGGGTTTGTGATCCTCTGGGGAGCGGCGTCGGTGGCATACCAACTCCATCTCATCGAATCACCGCTGCTCGGACATGCACTGTTGCTCACCACCGGAATTTTCGTCGTTCTCGGCCTTCTCCTTTACCTCTGGCGCGGTATCCACTGGCTCCAGTCCGAATGGAACGCGCGGGTGTGAGTTACCTCAACGATCCGATTCGTTTTCAGGCGGGGCGAAGAGGACCGCCGGGGTCCCTCCTCCCATCCCGACGGACACACAGCGAGGAGATACCCCGCCGCAACGCTAAGAAGCACTGACGGCGTATTTCGTTGGGGAACACGATGAGGGGGGAACACGGGGGACACGAAGAACGGACCGTCTCGCGCCGCGACGTGCTGAAAGCGGTCGGTGCGGGCGGCGCAACCGTCGCGATTACCGGTGGAACGGCGAGCGCACAACGCGCGCCGATATCCGTCCAGTGGGGTGCGGACTCGGATTTGGCGTCGGTCGCCGGACCGCTTCAGGAACTGTTGTGGGAGGTCGGCCTGCCGAGAAATATCAACATCGACGTCATCGCCGGAACCGAGGAGACGGACATCCGCGAGGAACAGTACACGCGATGGCTGTCGGGGAACCTCGCCAACCCGGATATGCTGCTCACCGACAGTGGATGGACGCTGAACTTCGTCGTCCGCGACCAACTGCTGAACCTCGATCAGCACCTGCCGAAATCGCTGGTGAACCGGGTGAAAAACGGCTACTTCGAGGCGAGCGTTTCGACCGCGACGGGACCGAACGGCGACCTGTACGCGATTCCGCTGTATCCGGATTTCGGGGTGATGCTGTATCGGAAGGACTTGGTCGAGAAGGCGGGATACGAACCGGAGGCGGAGAACTGGGCGGAAAACCCCATCTCGTGGCGGAAGTTCTCGCACGCGACGAAGGACGCGATGGACAAGTCGGGAGTGCCGTACGGCTACACGTTTCAAGCCGACCTCTACGAGGGGTTGTCATGCTGTGATTTCAACGAGTTCATGACCTCGTGGGGCGGTGCGTACTTCGGCGGGCGAAAGGACCTCTTCGGTCCCATCGGCGAGCGCCCGGTGACCATCGACGACCCCGGCGTGATGAATTCGATTCGGATGATTCGGACGTTCATCTGGGGGCAGGGCGACCCCGCCGCGCTCGACGGCTACGCCGGGAAAATCTCGCCGACCGGCGTCCTCCAGTGGATCGAGGATTCCTCGCTCGGTCCGTTTACGGCGGGCGACGCCGTGATGCACCGCAACTGGCCGTACGCCATCGCCAGCGCGGGGGCCGAGGGCGTGCTCGGCGACCGACTCGGCGTGATGCCGATACCGTACGCGGTGAGCGAGAAGGAATCCGAATACCCCGGCATCGGCGGTTCGACGTCGGCCCTCGGCGGATGGCACATGGCGGTCAACCCGAACACGGAGAAATTGGATGCGGTGCTCCGGATTATGGAGGCGATGACCGACGAGCGGATTCAGTTGATGCTGTTCGAGAACATCGGACTCCTCCCGCCGGAGGTCAGCGTGCTGGAGTCGAAGGCGGCCCGGCAGGTTCCCGTCGTCGGCGATCACGTCGACACGCTCAGAATCGCCGGAGCCAACGCGATTCCGCGGCCGGTGACGGTCGCGTGGACACAGGAATCGACGAAGATAGCAGAACTCGTCCACGAGGCGTATTCGGGCGGAATGATGCCCGAGGCGGCGATGCGCCAACTCCAGTCACAGATCGAGGAGATCGAGGGGTACAACCGCGTGGGCAGTGCATAACGGAACCGATAAACCCGTCCCGTCGAATTTTTCGGTATGCAGGTGGCCGCGAGTCAGTCGTTCCGCCGGGTCCTTTCGTCGATGTGCACCGAACCCCATCCAGCGGCCCGTGACGCCGCCGAACGGTTTCTGGCGTCGAACCCGGGCGACCCGACGACGTACCCGACCGTTTCCGCGCTCGAAGACGAAGCCGTCTCGCTGCTCGGCGAAATAACCGGGCTGTCGAACCCGCACGGCTACATAGCGAGCGGCGGGACCGAAGCCAACATCCAAGCCGTCCGCGCCGCGCGGAACATCGCCGAGAGCGACGACCCGAACGTCGTCGCCCCCGAGAGCGCACATTTCAGCTTCCAGAAGGCGGCGGACGTACTGGGCGTCGAACTCAGACTCGGTTCGGTGGACGGGGACCGGCGCGCCGACCCCGATACGATGGCGGAACTGGTTGACGACGATACCGTTCTCGTCGTCGGCATCGCTGGGACGACCGAATACGGGCGCGTCGATCCGATTCCGGCGCTGTCCGAAATCGCACACGACGCCGGAGCGTTGCTCCACGTCGATGCCGCGTGGGGTGGGTTCGTCCTCCCGTTCACGGACCACGAGTGGAACTTCGACCACGCCGCGGTCGATACGATGGGTATCGACCCACACAAGATGGGACAGGCGGCGGTTCCGGCGGGTGGCTTCGTGGCCCGCGAATCCCGCGTGCTCGATGCGCTGGCCGTCGAAACGCCGTACCTCGAATCGACTTCGCAAGCCACGCTGACCGGAACGCGGAGCGGTGCAGGGGTAGCCAGCGCGTGGGCCGCGATGGACGAACTGTGGTCCGACGGCTACCGAAAGCAGTACGAACGCTCTCAAGCCAACGCCGAGTGGGTGGCCGACGCCTTCGAATCCCGCGGCTACGATGTGGTCGACCCGGTGCTCCCGCTGGTCGCCATCGACGTGCCCCGAAAGACCGTCGAGGCACTCCAGGAGCGTGGCTGGCGCGTCTCTCCGACAGGGTCGGGCGAACTCCGAATCGTTTGCATGCCGCACGTCACCCGTTCGATGCTGGAGACGTTCGTCGCCGACCTAGATTCGCTGAACCTATGATTCGGCCGGTTCCTCCGTCTCCTCCATCGGTGCGCCGATGGCGTTCCGCTTGACGCTCTTGATTCCGTTTTTCGCGGCGCGTTTCGACGAGTAGCCCTCGCCGCCGTCGGCAATGATGTTGCCGTTTCGGTGGACGAGCCGCCAGCGCCACTCCCCGGCGTGATCTTTGTACACTTGAAACGTCGCCTGTGCCGGCGGGCGCAGCGCTTCCACGACGCTCCCGTCGTCCTGTGTGACCGCGACGGGCCACGAGTCCGGTTCGGAACTTTTCTCGTCTTCGTCCCGTTTCCCCTCCGACTCTACTGTCCGTTTGCCCCGGTTCGTAAGTCGCCGGACCAATCCGACGACCGATGAGCCGTACTCCTCGATGAGTTCGGCGTCGAACTGCTTCTCCAGCAGCGACTCGCCATCGCGGGTGATGGCGATCTGCCGCCCCCGGAGTTCGATGTCTCCCGCCGATTCCTCCCACTTCCCGTTGCGTCGGTACTCGACCGTCACCGTCATCGCCGAGCGGTCGTCCGTGTACGCTACCCGCGCTTGCAGCGTCGGATGAACCGTGACGCGATATTCTCTGTCCGAGTTCACGCGTTTCGGTTCGTTTTCGTCCGCCATGAGTCTGTTTGCCACTATCGGCGCTCAGCCCGTCGTCTCCCGGGTTTCAAGCTCAACCTTTACGTCGGTCGGTTGCCGACCTACTGATGTGCTCGATACCCTTATTCCGCTCTCCCCTACCCTCACCGGGGGCGTCGTTCTCGGGTCGTTCGGCGGGTTGGAAGCCGCCGTGAAAACCGCTACCGGGTGGGTCGGTGTCGTCTTCATCGCCGTCTACTCCTTTCTCATCTCGTTCCTCCTGCCCCTCCCCAGCGAAATCGTCCTCCTCGCCCCCCTCGACCTCGGCATCGGGAAAATCGGACGGTACTCGCTCATCATTCTCGTCAGCGGGTTCGGCAAGGCCGCCGGAAGCGTGTTCGCGTTCCACATCGGCCAGGAGGCCAAGGAGTCCGGCCCGGTCATCCGCGCACTCCGCCGTTCGCGGATCGACATCGTGGAGTGGTCCGAACGGAAGACCGTCGCACTCGCCCAACGCTGGGGCTACTTCGGCCTGGCGGGCGCGCTATGTGTCCCCGGCTTCCCCGATACCATCTCCATCTACGCCTTCTCGATCCTGGAGACGGATTACGTGAAGTTCGCCTTGGCGTCCTTTGCGGGCAGCGTCGGACGGCTCGTGTTGGTGTTGCTCATCACCAAAGGCGTTCTGTCGATCTGAACGGCGAGAACGGGTGTTGCGAATTGGGTGGCGTTTTGCGATCGTGAGTGTGATTTCTCGAGAGTAAATTCGGGGCTGAAGACGATTCTTTCCGTCGTCACGGAAAACCAAAATCCTCCTCGCGGCCAAGTGTTTATATACGATAACGAACCTACTGCGTGGTATGCGTTCGACGGCCCACCTCACCCGATTCGCTATGCGCATGCGCCGATAGCGTCGGGTGAATCCTTCTGGGCCGGCCACGGTCGGTTTTCGGGGGTGAAACCCGTCGATTCCGGTTTTCGAGAGCGACCGCTACACGAATATCACGCAGCAGCGACCACATCATCAATGACGAACACACGAAATCGGCGGGTTTTACACCCGCAAGGAAGGAGACGATAGTATGAGCCACGACAGTTTTCCCACCGAGGAACCGGCGGTGGTGACGTGTGGGCTTCCCTACGCGAACGGGGAACTCCACATCGGACACCTCCGAACCTACGTCGGCGGTGACGTCTACTCGCGCGCCCTCGACACGCTCGGCCAGCAAACGGCCTTCGTTTCGGGGTCCGACATGCACGGCACGCCGGTCGCCGTGAACGCCGAGAAGGAGGGCGTTTCGCCGCGGGAATTCGCGCTTCGCCACCACGAGAAGTACGAGGCGACGTTCCCGAAGTTCAACATCGAGTTCGACAACTACGGCCATACGGACGACGAGACGAACACGGAACTCACCCAGGAAATCGTCCGCAAACTGGACGAGGAAGGGTACATCTACGAGAAGGAGATCAAGGTCGCGTGGGACCCCATCGAGGACGACCCGCTCCCCGACCGCTACGTCGAGGGGACCTGCCCGTACTGTGGTGCCCACGCGCGCGGGGACGAGTGTGACGAGGGCTGCGGACGGCACCTCGAACCCGGCGAAATCGAGGACCCGACGAGCACCCGCACCGGAAACCCGGCGGAGTATCGCGAGCGGACGCACAAGTTCTTCCGCGTCTCGGACCTGCAGGAGTACCTGCAGGAGTTCATCGACCGACTCGAAGGGACGAGCAACGCGAAGAACCAGCCCCGAGAGTGGATCGAGGGCGAACTCCAGGACTGGTGTATCTCCCGCGATATGGACTGGGGAATCGATTATCCTGGGGAGGAAGATGGGACGGAAGACCTCGTGCTCTACGTCTGGGTGGACGCACCCATCGAGTACATCGCCAGCACGAAACAGTACACCGAGCGCGTCGGCCCCGACACCTACGACTGGGAGGAGACGTGGAAGGACGCAGGCGAAATCGTCCACATCATCGGCCGCGACATCATCCAGCACCACACCGTCTTCTGGCCAGCGATGCTCCACGTCGCGGAGTACAACGAACCCCGCGCCGTCATGGCGAGCGGTTTCGTCAACCTGAACGGCAAGGGCTTCTCGACCAGTCGCAACCGCGCCGTCTGGGCCGACGACTACCTCGACGAGGGCTTCGACCCGGACCTGCTGCGCTACTACCTCGCCACCAACGGCGGGTTCCAGCAGGACGTGGACTTCTCGTGGGACCGGTTCCAGGAGCGCGTCAACGGCGAACTCGTCGGAACGGTCGGCAACTTCGTCTATCGAAGCCTGCTGTTCGCGGCGCGGAACTACGACGGCGCGCCGGACGCCGAGGCGAGCGACGAGGTGACGGAGCGAATCGAGGAAGCCGTGGAGGAGTTCACCGCGGCCGTCAACGACTATTCGCTCAAGGACCTCGGCGACGCCGCGACCGCACTGGCCGGGTTCGGCAACGAGTACATCCAGCGCAACGAACCGTGGAAGCTGACCGACGAGGACCCCGAGCGGGCCGAACAGGTCATCTACGACTGCGTACAGGTTTCCAAGGCGCTCGCCGTGCTGTTCGAGCCGATTCTCCCCGGCAAGGCCGAAGCGCTCTGGACGCAACTCGGCGAGGACGGGTCGGTCCACGGAACCGAGGTCGCGGACGCGCTCGAAGCGCCGCGCGGCGACTTCGGCGAGCCGACAGAACTGTTCGCCAAGATCGAGGACGAGCGCGTCGAGGAACTGAACGAGACGCTCGATGCGCGTATCGAAGCGGCTACAACCGACGACGAGGAAGACGAAGATGAAACCGTGAGCGACGAAGAACCCATCTCGGACGACAGGATCAGCTTCGACGAATTCCAGGATCTCGACCTGCGCGTCGGCCGCATCGAGTCGGCCGAAGAGATCGAGGGTGCCGACGCACTCCTGCGACTCGAAGTCGATATCGGCAGCGAGACGCGACAGATCGTCGCCGGTCTCAAACAACTCCACGACGTGGACGAGTTGCCGGGCACGAAAATCGTCGTCGTCGCCAACCTCGAAAAGGCCGAACTGTTCGGCGTCGAGAGCGACGGAATGGTTCTCGCGGCGGGCGAGGACGCCGACCTGTTGACGACGCACGCCGACGCCGAACCGGGAACGAAGATCAAGTAACCGAACTTAGAGGTCTTCGACCAGTCCCGCGAAATCCTCCATCGGAAGGATTTCCATCGTCTGCATATCGAGCCCGTAGCGCTCGATGCACAGCGATGCTCGATACGCCGCATCGCGGTCCTCGGCGTCGATGATGAGCAGGAAGTCGTACTCCCCGAGGATCGCGTAGGTCGATTCGAGGGTCGTCTCGTGCGTCTCCAGTTCGTTTCGGATGTCTCCCCAGATCGACGCCAGCTCTTGAACGTTCTGATAGTTCTGCTCGACAGTAACGAGCGACGCGTACTTCGACATATTTCATCGTTTCGAAGGCAACACAAATATCGATTGTGGCCAGGGATGCTACGGAATAAACTCGTCTGCGAGTTAACTGTGGGGTTTTTTTGAGTGTCCACACCAATTGCCGTTCATGAGAAATGCGAAAATCGTCTGTACCCTCGGGCCCGCTTCCGATTCTCGGAGCATGGTTCGGGAACTCTCGAACGCGGGAATGACCGTCGCGCGGGTGAACGCGAGCCACGGCTCACGCGAGGACCGCGCCGAGATCATCGACACGATTCGGAAGGTCGACGAAGCGACCGAGAATCCGCTTTCGGCCATGCTCGACACGCAAGGTCCGGAGATTCGAACGGCGGAAGTGGACGAGCCAATCACGCTCGAAACCGGCTCGACGGTTCGGTTCGTGGAGGGTGAGGACGCGACGCCGGAGGAAGTCGGCCTCTCGGTTTCCATCACGAACGCCGAACCGGGGGACACCGTCCTGCTGGACGACGGCCGGATCGAGACGGAAGTCGAGGAGATCGACGGAGACGCCGTCGTCGCGCACGTCGTAAGCGGCGGCGACCTCAGCAGCCGAAAGGGCGTCAACGTCCCCGGTGTCGAACTGGGGCTGAGCGTCGTCACCGAGAAGGACAGAAACGACCTGCAACTCGCGGCCGAGAAGGGCGTGGACTTCGTCGCCGCGAGCTTCGTCCGTGACGCGGACGACGTCTACGAGATCAGCAAGGTGCTGGAGGAGTTCGGTGCCGACATCCCCATCATCGCCAAAATCGAGCGGAGCGGCGCGGTCGACAATCTGGAGGAAATTGTCGACGCGGCCTACGGCGTGATGGTCGCGCGCGGCGACCTCGGCGTCGAGTGCCCGATGGAGGACGTGCCGATGATCCAAAAGCGCATCATCCGGACGTGCCAGCAAGCAGGTGTCCCCGTCATCACCGCGACCGAGATGCTGGATTCGATGGTTCACTCCCGTCGCCCAACGCGCGCGGAGGCCTCCGACGTGGCCAACGCCGTCCTCGACGGCACCGACGCCGTCATGCTCTCGGGCGAGACGGCGATCGGCGAGCACCCCGTCCGCGTCGTGGAGACGATGGACAGGATCGTCCGCGAAGCCGAAGGGAGCGACGAGTACGCGGAGACGCTCGAACAGCGCGTTCCGGCCGGTGACGAGACACGAACGGACGCCATCGCTCGCTCCGCCCGCTATCTGGCCCGTGACATCGGCGCGAGTGCTGTGGTCGCCGCCAGCGAATCCGGGTACACCGCGCTGAAGGTGGCGAAGTTCCGCCCCGGCGTGCCCATCGTGGCGACGACGCCGAACGACCGGGTTCGACGCACGCTCGCCCTGTCATGGGGTGTCAACGCCCAGTACACCGACCTCGGTCACAGCGTGGAGAACATCGTCGAGGACGGCGTCCAAGCCGCGCTCGATGCCGGGGTCGCCGAAAGCGGCGATACCGTCGTCGTCCTCACGGGTATGATGAGCGAACTCGACGGCTCGGATACGGCGAACATGCTGAAGGTCCACGTCGCCGCCGAAACCATCGCCACCGGACGCAGTGTCGTTCGCGGCCAGGCCGCCGGTCCGGTCTCGCGCTCCTCGACCGGCGACCTCTCGGAGATCACCGACGGCGGGATTCTCGTCCTCGAACCGGACTTCGACGGCGAGTTCACCGGCGATACCGGACGTATCGCTGGTATCGTGGACTCCCGCCCGGGGATGACCGGCTACCCGGCACTGGTCGCGCGCGAACTCGACATCCCGATGATAAGCGGCGCACCGCTCGGCCCGACCGTCGACGACGGCGACGAGATCACCCTCGACGCCGAACGCGGCGTCGTGTA
Organism: Haladaptatus sp. AB643; assembly: GCF_024136975.1. Taxonomy (NCBI): domain Archaea; kingdom Methanobacteriati; phylum Methanobacteriota; class Halobacteria; order Halobacteriales; family Haladaptataceae; genus Haladaptatus; species Haladaptatus sp. AB643. The sequence continues at coordinate 255,725 of NZ_JAMYJW010000004.1, read as the reverse complement.
CGAGGGCGACGTCCGCTCCTCCGACCGGTCGTAATCCGTTTTTTCGTCGTCCATCCTTTCGTAGCCAGCCTTTTGGTTGCCCGTCGCGTATCTTGACGTATGTCCGACTGGAAGTACGACGTGGAGGACGTCGGTGAAGATGCCGACGACACGCCATCCGACATATTCTCCGAGGAAGAACCCCTCGAACCGGGGTCCCCATCGGCCGAGAACGTGCTGTTCGTTCTCCTCGGTGCCCTTACCGTTCTGTACGTCTTTCTCCACGCCATCGGGGTCGCGTAACCCACAAACCCTTAATCGTTCGACACCAATCCCCAATCATGGCATCGCCCTTCGATTCGCTCGCGCTCTTGCTCGTCATCGCGGGCGCGGGGCTCACGCTTGCGGAAGCGCTCATTCCCGGCGCACACTTCATCGTCGTCGGCATCGCGCTCCTGCTCGCTGGATTGGTCGCGTTCCTCTTTCCGCCGCTCGCCCAACCGTTCGTGCTCTCGTTCCTCGTCCTCGCGTTCGGCGCGATATCGTTCTACGGCTATCGTCACCTCGACCTCTACGGCGGCAAGGGGTCCGGGAGGACGAAGGACTCGGACTCCTTGAAAGGGACCACCGGCCACGTGACCGAACGCGTGACGCGTTCGGAAGGACAGGTGAAATTGGACAGCGGCGGCTTCAACCCCTACTACGCCGCCCGAACCATGGACGGCGAGATTCCGGAAGGAACGGAAGTGATGGTCATGGACCCCGGCGGCGGGAACGTCGTCACGGTCGAACCCGTCGATTTCATCGAGGACCCTATCGACCGTGAACTCGCACGCGGGCGAACCGACGCGAACCGATCCGAGACGGACCGTGCGGAGCGGGAAACCGAGGAACTGTAATTCTCTTCCCTTTTATTGTCGGATCATATAGGATAAAGTAGCAGAATACTTAACAAGTATGTATCCCAACATCAGGACGTAATGCTGCCCACAATACCCCTGCAGAGCGCCCCACTGACTGGGGGGCTAATGATCGTCGCACTGTTGTTGTTACTGCTCGTTATCGTTACGGTCTGGCAGGCCGTCGAAATCGTGCAGGCGACCGAGAAGCGCGCTCTAACCGTCTTCGGGGAGTACCGCAAACTCCTCGAACCGGGTATCAACTTCGTGCCGCCGTTCGTCAGCAAGACCTACCGCTTCGATATGCGGACTCAGACGCTCGACGTGCCGCGACAGGAGGCCATCACGCGCGACAACTCGCCCGTGACCGCCGACGCCGTCGTCTACATCAAGGTGATGGACGCGAAGAAGGCGTTCCTCGAAGTCGAGGACTACAAGCGTGCCGTCTCGAACCTCGCCCAGACGACGCTTCGTGCCGTCCTCGGTGACATGGAACTCGACGACACGCTCAACAAGCGACAGGAGATCAACGCGAAGATCCGCCGCGAACTCGACGAACCCACGGACGAGTGGGGAATTCGCGTCGAGAGCGTCGAGGTCCGTGAGGTCAACCCGTCCAAGGACGTCCAGCAGGCGATGGAGCAACAGACCAGCGCCGAACGGAAACGCCGTGCCATGATTCTCGAAGCGCAGGGTGAACGCCGCAGCGCCATCGAGACGGCGGAGGGTGACAAGCAGTCCAACATCATCCGCGCGCAAGGTGAAAAGCAGAGCCAGATTCTCGAAGCACAGGGTGACGCGGTTTCGACCGTGCTTCGCGCGAAGTCCGCCGAGTCGATGGGTGAACGCGCCGTCATCGAGAAGGGAATGGAGACGCTCCAAGCCATCGGCGAGGGCGAGTCCACGACGTTCGTCCTCCCGCAGGAACTCTCCTCGCTGGTCGGCCGCTACGGCAAGCACCTGACCGGAAGCGACGTGAAAGAAGGAGAGTCGCAGTTGGACAGCCTCGACTTCGACGGCGAGACCCGCGAACTGCTCGGTCTCGACGACATCGACGAAATCCTCGGACAGATCGACGAGGAAGCCGAGATGGACGTCGAGGAGATGGAGAAACAGGCACAGGCCATCAAGGAAGGCGAGGACAAGGCCCAAATCAAGAGCGCCGACGAGGTCATCGAGGAGATGGACGCCGAGATGGGCGGCGAGATGGAATCCGATCAAGACGAGGATTCCGAGTCGAAAGAAGAGACCGAACTCGAAACCGAAGTCGAGTAAACTGCCCTCCCTCCGTTTTTCCGCGTATCGACTGCGACGCCGTTTTCACACGCCGATATGGCTCACGCCGTGACGGTCGAGTGAACGACGACCGCAGTCCGGATAATGCAATCGTGTCGCGATTTTGATTACTGATGTTTTGACCCCTATCGTACTTCTCGCCCTGCTCGGAACCACTCGATTGTAATTGTCTCCCAAACGAAGCTGTTTTACGTTCCCCGGTTGTACCGATGTATAGATGGTTAAGCACGGGAACGTCGATGAAAATAAGCGCGCCACCCTCCGCCGCTTTGCGGTTTTAGGGGCTGCCGCGCCGCTCGCAAAACTCGCCGAGGGGAACCATTCCGGCGGGCAGAGCGAAGCCCGCGACGCGATTGCGGGCTACGTCACGACGACACCGGGCGCTCATTTCTCGAAGATACGCGACGACCTGCAACTCGGCACCGGCGAGACACAACACCACCTCCGGCAACTGGTGGAACTCGGCGTGGTCGAAAGTCACCGGGATGGCGATTACCGGCGATTCTTCCCGGCCAAACAGTTTTCGGCGTTCGAACAGGTCGCGTTGGGCTATCTCCGACGGGACACGCCGCGCGGAATGATGATCGAACTGCTCCGCAACCCCGATGCGACCGGCAGTGACCTCGCGGCCGCGCTCGACGTCTCCCGACCGACGGTGAGCAAATACGCCGCCGATTTGGACGAAAAAGGCCTGCTCTCGCGTGAGAACGGCTACGCCGTTCGACACCCGGAAACGCTCATCACGCTGCTGGTCCGCTACGCTGATTCGTTCGGTGCGAACGCGGAGCAGTTCGCCGGTGAAGCATCGAATCTGATTTCGTTCGATCCCTGAAAATCGGCCGTTTCTCGACATCTCATCGTCGTTTCCGTTTCGTTTGGGAGTAACGACTTTCGTGAAGACGAATGGATGACGGGCCCGGCCGGTGCCGGGCGGAAAACCGACTGGGACGACGCGTCGCGATTATGCGCTGACTTTCCACGTCGTGGAGGAGGAGTAGCCCCACTTCTCGACTTCCACGTCGAAGTTTCCGTCCGCGATTGCGGTCATGTTCGTGCCGACTTCCTTCGCGGTCAGTCCGAGTTCGTCGCCGATGAGTCGGGACTTGAAGTAGGTTTTTGTCGTGCCGTTTTCACGAAGGTAACGGAGAATTCGCTGTTGTTTGTCAGTAAGCGTCGTCGTACCAGCAGTCGTGGTGCTCATACTACTGTAGAAGATGGATACGACCTTAGTGGGTTTGGTACGAGCGGTTAACGCCACGCCCTCTTGTGATTTCTGTGAAAATATATGTGAATATAATTCCTCCCGCGGGGGTGGTTGGTACGGTTGGTTAACGCCACGTTTCGCGGCATGTGTCGCTCTGACTCATGACAACCGTGGCCCAGAAGCTACTTACGGTGCGAGGGTGAGACAGTTCCATAATGAGCGGTGGTTCTGTAGAGGTGAGCGTCGTCCTTCCGTCGTACAACGAGGAGGCGACCATAGAGAATACCGTCGAGACAACCCTCGACACATTGGAATCGTTTCTCCCTCCAGATAGTTTCGAAGTGATCGTTGCCGAAGATGGCTGTGACGACCGAACGCCGGAAATCGCAGATCGAATGGCGGCCCAGGACAAACGGGTTCGCCACTTCCACAGTGACGAACGGTTGGGACGCGGAGGAGCATTGAATCGCGCATTCGAAGAGTCAAACGGAGAGACACTCGTCTACTTCGACACCGACCTCGCGACGGACATGCGACATCTCGAAGAATTGGTCGAGAGCGTCCGTTCCGGCGAGTACGACTTCGCAACGGGGTCGCGGTGGATGCCCGAAAACGTCGCCGACCGCCCGGCGAAACGTGACGTTGCGAGCCGTGGTTTCAACGGGTTGACGCGTCTGTTCCTCCGTTCGGACCTTCGTGACCACCAGTGTGGGTTCAAGGCGTTCGACCGGACCGCCCTGTTCGACGTGCTTGCGGACGTCGGGGACAACCACTGGTTCTGGGACACGGAAGTCCTCGTTCGGGCACAGCGCAAGGGCTACAAAATCAAGGAGTTCTCCGTGGACTGGACGCCGAAGGGCGACACGAAGGTGGACCTCGTCCGCGACGTGTTCGGCATGGGGAGCCAGATCGGTCGCTGCTGGTGGGAGTTCACCGTCGCACCGCGAATCACCCGCGGCGTCTCCATGGCCGTCGGGGTCCTGTTGACCATCATCGCCGTCGCGCTGATGGGTCGATACCTCCCGCTCGGGAAGGTGCTCGACCAGATGGAGCACGCGAACCTCGCACTGGTCGCTCTCGCGGCCGTGGTGTACGTGTTCTCGTGGCCGCTCCGCGGCGTTCGGTACAAGAACATCCTCGAAAAACTCGGTTACACCGAAAGCACCGGTTTCCTCACCGGCGCGATATTCATCAGCCAGACCGGGAACCTCGTGTTCCCCGCCCGACTCGGTGACGGCGTCCGTGCCTACGTGATGAAGGCTCGGCGCAGCATCCCGTACCCGTCCGGCTTTGCGTCGCTCGCGGTCGAACGGGTGTTCGACCTGCTGACGATAACCGTCCTCGCCGGTGTCGTCCTCATCGGACTGACCGTGACGGGACAGGCGGCCACCATCGTACAGGCCGTCACCGGTGCGAAACACGCGGAAGCGGCACGAACCGCGGTGTACGTCGCCGCCGGTGTCGGCGTCCTCGCAATCGCGGCAGTCGCCGTCATCATCGCCAGCGCGCGTTCGGACAGCAACCTCGTCCGTTCGTTCGTCACGCGGGTCAGTTCCGACTCGTACGCGAACCACATCGCGGGCATCGTGGAGCGCTTCACCGGCGACGTGCAGATGGTCGCAAACGACCGTGAAGCCTTCGCGAGCGTCGGTCTGAGCAGTCTCGCGATCTGGTCGCTCGACGTGCTGACGGCCATCCTCGTGCTGACCGCGTTCCGCGACGTGTCGCTGACCCTCGTCACGCTGGTCGCCATCGGCTTCTTCGCCGTCAGCGTCGGCAACCTCGCCAAGGTCCTTCCGCTGTCACCCGGCGGCGTTGGCCTGTACGAGGCCGCGTTCACGGTCTTCGTCGCGGGTCTGACCCCGATTCCGTGGGAGGTCGCACTCGGCGCGGCCATCGTCGACCACGCGGTGAAGAACGTCGTCACGCTCGTCGGCGGCGTCGGGTCGATGTTCTCGCTCAACGTCTCGCTGACCCAAGCGGTCGAGGAGGGTCGTGACGTGTCGGTCGAGGAACCGGCCTCGCTCGACGATTAATAGAATTCGGTGACGAACGGGGCGAGCGCCCCCGCCACCGCGTGTTCCAACGCTTCCTGTCTGTCGATGATTCCGTCCGTGAGCGCTCCCGCCGCACCCTGCTTTTTCGCCACGTCGTCCTCGCCGAGGGTGTCGTCCATCACCGGGCCGAGTTCCTCGCCGTCCCGTATCCGTTCGGCGATCGATTCCGGAAGCTGTAGTCGCGGTCCGGCACCGTGGCCCATCGTCTCGCCGTCCGTCACGGCGGCCCACATGACGAGATACAATCCGTCCGTTCCCGAAACCTCGGCGACGCCGCCTTCCAAACCGACGCCGAGGTCGTACTCCCCGGAACGGACGACTCGCCGGGCGCGATTCTCCGCTCCCTCGACGGTCTCTCCTTCTCCGAACGGTTGTTCCGCGACCCCCGACTCGACGGGGAGGGATTCGACGCGAGCGTCGAATCGCCCACCGAGGGCGGCTTCCACTGCGGCCACTTTCACTGGGTTTCCACTGCCGACTCCGATTCGCATGGTCGTCGTCTCTCGTCCGCCGACTTGGTGATTGCTACTCAGTCGTCGGCTGGCTCGATGGCGTCCGGGTGCAGTATCCGGGCCATCGTCTCGATGCCATCGAGCAGTCGCGGACTCGGCTGGTTCAACAGCGAGTCGTCGAGGACGTGGACGGCATCGTTCTCGACCGCTGGAATTTCCCACTCACGGTCGAGGACGGCCTCGGGGTCGCTTCGCTCCCCTCGTCCGCAGACGTGGAGGAACACGTGTTCCGGGTTCGCCGCCTCGACGTCCGCCGAATCCACTTCGCGGGAGCGCTCCCCCGCTGGCAGAAACGGATACTCCCCGCCAGCGGCCCGCACCGCGTCGGGAACCCAGTTTCCGGCGGCGGTCGGTGGCTCGGACCACTCCTCGCAGTAGACGGTCGGTCTCGGCCGCCCGCGCACCAATCGGCGAACACGTTCGATACGACTCCGGGCACGCCACGCGAGGTCGTGTCCCGCTTGCGGTTTCCCGAGTGCCCGGCCGACCGTCGCGAACGAGTCGATGACGTCGCCGAGCGTTCGCGGGTCGACGTGGACGACGCGCTGGTCACGGTCACGGAGTTCGTCGCGCACGTCCGCTTGTAACGAGTCGGTCGTAACGACGAGGTCCGGGTCACACGCTCGGATAGCCTCGTAATTCGGGTTCAGCCACCCGCCGACCGCGGGAACGTCGTCCGAATCGACTCGGCAGTGGTGCGTGACGCCGACGAGCATGTCTGTCGCGTCGAGTTCCCGTACGATTTCGGTGACACTCGGTGCGAGCGACACGACGCGGGTTGACTCCATGGGAATCGATTCGTTCCGTTGTGGGTAAACAGTTCGTTACCGGCCGGTAATCCCTTCTTAAACATTTCGCTCGGTTGACGCCAAACGGCGACTTCACGCCCCGTGTGACTGTTTCACGAACACACGGGGCGTCAAAAACGAATTCTTTAAGTACCTTTCGTCATAACCACGAGTTAAGACTGCGGTATCCGGGTTTTTCGGGATTAACCTGCCCGGTAGCCGACGCTCCCTCTGAGGAGGTACTGCACATGCAAAACACGAGTATTCGAACGAGAAGCAACGAATCCGAAGTAGAGAAAAGCGGGCAGAAAGGCCAAACCTGCCCCGAATGTAGCGGTAAGCTCATCGCCGACTCCGGCCACGGCGAAACCATCTGTCAGGACTGTGGTCTGGTCGTCGAAGTGGACAACGTCGACCGCGGACCGGAGTGGCGCGCATTCGACGCCAAGGAGAAAAACGAGAAGTCCCGCGTCGGCGCGCCGACGACGAACACGATGCACGACAAGGGGCTCTCGACCAACATCGACTGGCGAAACAAGGACGCCTACGGTAATTCGCTCGGTTCCCGCCAGCGCGAGAAGATGCAGCGCCTCCGCAAGTGGAACGAGCGCTTCCGCACCCGCGACAGCAAGGAACGCAACCTCAAGCAGGCACTCGGCGAAATCGACCGCATGGCGAGCGCGCTCGGCCTCCCGGACAACGTCCGCGAAATGGCCAGCGTCATCTACCGCCGTGCACTGAACGAGGACCTCCTACCGGGCCGTTCCATCGAGGGCGTTTCGACCTCGTGCGTGTACGCCGCCGCCCGACAGGCCGGTGTGCCGCGCAGTTTGGACGAGATCACCGAGGTCAGCCGCGTCGAGAAGAGCGAAGTCGCACGAACCTACCGCTACGTCGTGCGCGAACTCAGCCTCGAAGTCAAACCCGCCGACCCCGAGAGCTACGTCCCACGATTCGCGTCCGGACTCGAACTCTCGGACGAGGCAGAACATCGCGCCCGTGAACTCCTCCGCAACGCGAAGGAACAGGGCGTTCACAGCGGGAAATCGCCCGTCGGACTCGCGGCCGCCGCCGTCTACGCCGCCGCGCTGTTGACCAACGAGAAGACCACGCAGGCCGAGGTCAGCGACGTGGCCGACATCAGCGAAGTCACCATCCGAAACCGCTACCACGAGTTGCTCGAAGCCGAAGAAGGAACCGTTGCGCTGTAGACGAGTTTGAAAAGAGGTTTTTACGCCGCGCCGATACATTCAGGAAGCTACTGCAATGGAAACCGAGCACGAGATTCACGTCGGTGATGCACGCGACAACTCGCTTCCCGACGATTCGATGGATCTCGTCGTCACGTCGCCCCCCTATCCGATGATCGAGATGTGGGACGACCTGTTCGGCGAGGTGAACTCCGCCATCGAAACCGCGCTGGAGCGAGGCGACGGCGATACCGCATTCGAGTTGATGCACGACGAAATCGACGCCGTCTGGGCCGAAGTCACTCGCGTGTTGAAGCCCGGCGGAATCGCGGTGGTAAACGTCGGCGATGCGACGCGAAAGGTGGACGGAACCTTCCAGTCGTTTCCCAACCACGCCCGAGTGCTCCGCCATCTCCGCGAGCGGGGACTCAAACCCCTCCCCGACATCCTCTGGCGCAAGCCGTCGAACCGCCTGACGAAGTTCATGGGGTCGGGGATGCTCCCGCCGAACGCGTACACCGCGCTCGAACACGAATACCTCCTCGTCTTCCGTAACGGCGACACCCGCGAATTCGAACCCGGTATCGACCACCGCTACGAGTCGGTGTACTTCTGGGAGGAGCGAAACGAGTGGTTTTCCGACCTCTGGACGAACGTCCGCGGCGAGGAGCAGTTGCTGGACCACGGCGACCTCCGCGAGCGTTCGGCGGCGTTCCCATTCGAACTCCCGTACCGCCTCATCTCCATGTTTTCCGTCTACGGCGACACGGTTTTCGACCCGTTTTGGGGGACTGGAACCACCTCGCTCGCCGCGATGGTCGCCGGGCGAAATTCCGTCGGCTACGAACTCGAAGCCGACTTCACGGAACTGTTCGCGGAGCGGGTCGCCGCCGTCGAGGAACTCTCACGCGAAATCGTCGGCGAACGACTCGACGACCACCGCGAGTTCGTTTCCGACCACGACGGACAGCTCAAATATGACGCCCGTAACTACGACTTCCCCGTCAAGACCGCCCAGGAACGGGATATTTTGCTGTACGAGGTGAGCGGCGTGGAACGCGACGGGACGCGATTTTTCGCCACACACGAACCGTACTCCGAGTAATCTTTTATTCATCGACGCGAATTCGAAGCCATGAACTTCGATTCCTTTTCGCTCGCCGTGAGCACGGCCGACCTCGGCGACGAACCTCCTGCCCGCGACCACGCCGATCTCGTGGAGTTTCGAATGGACCTCGCGGACGACCCGCTCCCGTCGCTGTCCGCCTACGACGGTGAACTCCCCATTATCGCCACCAACCGCGCCGCGTGGGAGGGCGGCGAGGCCACCGGTGACGAGCGACTGGACGACCTGGCTATAGCCGCCGAACATCCGTCAGTCGTCGCGGTGGACGTCGAACTCGAAACTCTGCTCACGGAGCAGGGCAAGGAAGCCGCCGCCCACGCACGCGACAACGACGCGCACGTCGTCGCTTCGGTCCACGATTTCGAGGCGACACCCTCCCAGAAACGGATGCGCGAACTGCTCGAAAACTGCACCGACCACGCCGACGTGGGAAAACTCGCCGTCACCGCCCACTCCCGTTCGGACGTGCTCGACGTACTCCGCGTGACGAACCTCCTCACGGAATACGGCCGAACCGTCGCCACCCTCGCCATGGGCGAATCCGGTCGCCACTCGCGGGCAGTCGCCCCCATCTACGGGTCGAAAATCGGCTACGCACCCCTCGACCTGGCCGACGCGACCGCGCCGGGACAGTACGATTTGGCCACCCTGTCGCGGCTTGTGGACGAGTTGGGAGGGAAATAGCTCGGGAGACGCCTGCTCCCTATCCGTGACCGTCGCGCGCGACGAATCGATTGTCACACGCCGGCCATCGAGGGAAAAAATGATAATGAACTGAATCGTACCCGAACATATGGTCCCTGCTCATACCATCGAACGGCGTCGCTCCCACCTGAGCGGAGTCGCCACCCTCGTCGGCGGGTTCGGCGTTTTCCTCGGTGCGGCCGCCGGACTCCACGCATCGAACGTCGGACTCGTCTCCCTCCTCGCAGCTATCGGCGTCGCGTTCCTCGAAGTTCGCCACACGTCTCGCTATCGTGGCGCGGTTTCGCTCCCCTTCGCGGCGACCGGTGTGATGGTTCTCCTCTGGACGACCCTCGCCCAACCTGCGGACCCGAGTTATGCGTTCGGCGGCCTCCTTTTCGTGGTCTTCGGACTCGCGAACCTCTTCGGCCTGAGCGCCGTCAGGAGGACGTTCCGCGAGTTCGGCGAGGCCGCCGGACGGCACTTTCACTGAACCGACCACCCCTCACTACGTTCGTTGACTCCGTTTTTCGAGGGAATACTTGGGCAACTCACCACATCGGAAGAGTTTAACACACTCCGTCAGCTATCAACGACTAGTGACACGGAAGAAAAAACGCCCATGGCTCGCCGCCCTCGGTTCCTTCGTCTATCCGGGATTGGGGCATTTCTACCTCCGTCAGTGGCTTCGCGGGTTCCTCTGGTTCGGATTCATGTTGCTCACTGCCTACTTCTTCATCCCTCCAGCGGTGGCTAACGAACTATCCGTCGCGATTCAGAACAACGACATGGCCGCCTACTCACAGGCGACCCAGAACCTCGGCCTCGATGTCTCCCTCCCGCTCCTGTTCGTATCGGTCTGCAACATCGTCGACGCGTACTGGTCCGCTGTTCGGAACAACCGCGTCGTCCAAGAGGCGGTGGACGGGACGGTACGCTGTCCCAACTGCGGCCGGAAAGTGGATCCGGAGTTCGACTTCTGTCAGTGGTGTTCGTCGTCGATAGACGCCGAATCTACTGCTCGATAATACTCTCTTCGACGCTCTCGCCGAAGTGCCGTGCGCCGCCCTCCAAGAAAAGTTTGACCTCGTCGCCGACGTCGAGGTCCGTCACGGCCTTTCTCCCGTCCGGCGTGGCGACTTTGATGGTTTCGGCGTTCTGCAGTAGCGTCTCCACCCGGTCGCCGTCCTTCGTTTCCACCTGCACCCGGAACATGGGCCGTTTCTCTATCTTCACCCGACCGACCACCGCTTCGCGGGTGTTGCCGTCGGTATCCACCAACTGGACCTCGTCGCCGCTTTGGAGTTCAGCGAGGTATTTCGTCCCGCCGTCGGGGACGCGGACGTAGGCGTGAACCGCGCCCGCGTTTACCCGGAAGGGGCGCGAGGCGACGTAGGGCGATTCGGCCGTCTCGGCGTGAACGAAGAAGAGACCGCGGGACATCGATCCGACGAGCATCCCCTCGTCGTGTTCCATCAACGATCCGGTATCCACACAGACGCGGTCCGCGCTGCCGGTCTGTTCGATGGCGAGGACTTCACCCCACTCCAACTCCAGTGTCTCGCGTTCGGCGGCGTCGCGCACCTCCACCGTCGAGCGAATTTCGTCCGGGTTGTCGCTGTCCAACAGCACGGCGTCAGCGCCGAGTTCCAGCGTCTCGAAGGCGGTCCGTGCCTCCTCGGCGTTCGTGACACCCGCGACGAGTTCCGTCTCCTCGCCGATGCGCGCAATGAGGTTTTCGAGCGGGATGATGGTCCAGTCCTCGCCGACGATGACGGTATAGTCGGCGTCCTCCGCCGCGGCTTGGGCGAACGATTCGTACTCCTCGCCCAGAATTCGGACGTAGGCACCTTCCGCCTCGTCCTCACGCCTGAGCGTCGAGAGGTCGGCGGAGCCGGAGAAATCCGAGGGGAGGTCTACCGTCCCATCTCCTTCGCCGTTCTTTCCGACGATTCGGGCGTCAGCGCGCTCGCGCTCGCCTCCGTCCTCCTCCGCGTCGAAGACGTGGATGTCCCCATCGCTATGGAACGCCGCCACGTTCACGTCACCGAGTTCTCGAACGCGCTCGACATCGTCATCGTCGACCAAAATCCAGTCCACACCGGCTTCCAAACCGGCCGTGATGCGTTTGCGTCGAGTCTCCCAATCGCCGACGCTGTCGTCGGCTTTCAACCATACGGAGCGTGTCATGCTGAATCGCTCGCAGTCGTATGGCTTGAACGTGGCGGAATCCGCAACTTCTCGCTATCGCTGTCGTCGCAAGTTCGTACTCAGTAGGTTTTTCTTCCGCCTCGAATATCACTACCAAATGACCGATTTCGACGCGATTCTCTTCGACCTCGATTCGACGCTGTGCGTCTCGGACCAAGACGAGGAGGCACTCGTCGCGGAGGCGTTCGACCGCGTTTCCGTCGAACAGTACTGTACGCTCGACGATATCGTCGCGGCAGTGGACGGCATCCCGACCGCCGAAACGCCACACGAGTTCTACGAATTCTGTTTCGACGCCACCGCTCGAAACGCGGGTGTCGAGGACGCACACGCTTCGGAACTCGCCTCCGCGTACGAGGCGTGTCTCGACCATTCCGCGGTTTCGTTTCGCCCCGGCGCGAAAGCGGCGCTGGAAGCGGCCAGCGAGACGAACGTCGCCCTCGTGACGAACGGGGACGAGGAGACCCAGACCGTCAAATTGGAGGCGCTCGGAATTACCGACGTCTTCGACACGCACGTATTCGTCGACCCTCGTGGCGGGGTTCCGCCGAAACCGGACCCGACGCCGTTCGAGCGCGCCCTGAGCGAACTCGATGTGAACGCGGAAAACACGATCCATGTCGGCGATTCACTCCGCGCGGACGTGGCCGGGGCGAACGCTTTCGGTATCGACTCCGTGTGGGTCCCCTACGAAGAACGGGTCACGAATCCAACCCCCGAACCGACGTACACGCTCCCGTCGCTCGCGGAATTTCCGACTATCCTGTAGAAATCAGACTTCGACCGACAGCCCCGCTTCGTCCAGCGCGTCCTCGGCGGAGAGGTCGTCGTGGACGACGCCCGAAACCGCCCGTGCGATGGCTTCCGGATCGTCGTGCTGGAAGACCGACCGGCCGATGGAGACGCCCGCGCCCCCGGCGTCCATCGCGCCGCGAACCGCTTCGAGGGTCGCCTTGTCGCCCTCGGGCGCACCACCGGCGATGACGACGGGGAGGCGCGTCGATTCCACGACGTGCTCGAAGCTTTCGGGGTCACCGCTGTAGGCCGTCTTCACCACGTCAGCGCCGAGTTCCTCCGCCAATCGTACCGCGTGGCCGAGGCTTTCGGCGTCGTGTTCGTCGATCCCCGGTCCGCGAGCGTAGGACATGGCGAGGACGGGAATCCCGAATTTGCTCGCCGTATCGCAGACCTCCGCAAGGTCGGTGATCTGTTTGGGTTCGTAGTTGCTGCCGACGTTGAGGTGGAGGGACACGGCGTCGGCCCCGGCCGCGATGGCCTCCTGTACCGTTCCGGTCATTCGTTTGTCGTTCGAGTCCGGGCCGATAACGGTAGAAGCGTTCAGATGGACGATGTACCCCGCGTCGTTCTTGTGGTCGTGGACGCGCGATGCGATTCCCTTCTGGGTGAGGACGGCGTCGGCACCGCCCCGTGTCACCGCGTCGATGGTCGATTCGATGTCTTTCAGTCCCTTTACCGCGCCCAGTGTGATGCCGTGGTCCATCGGGACGATAACGTAGCGCCCGTCGGACCCGATTCGGTCGAGTCGTGCTGTGATTCCTGTGTCCATAGTATGTTAAAGAGTCCCAATCTAGTTTGAAGTTCGTTCCGGTTCCGGTATATCCTGTCTCCCTTCGCGTGCCCCGGATTTGAGTTCAGCGGCTTTGGTTTCGAGGCGTTCCGCGACGTCCTCACCGGAGGCGACGATGTCGACGAGCGCGCTCCCGACGACGACGCCGTCCGCGCCCGCCGAGACGATCTCCCGGGCGTGTTCGCCTTCGCTCACGCCGAACCCGACCGCCTTCGGCAAGTCGCTTCCAGCCAGTCGTTGGAGGCTCTCGTGCGTATCGCCGCTCACGTCCGCCTGTGCGCCCGTCGTTCCCATCCGAGCCTGCACGTAGACGAATCCGGACGCTTGCGTGGAGATGCGTCGCTTGCGCCTGTCGGTCGTCGTCGGCGCGACGATGAACACGAGATCGAGTCCGTATTCGTCACACGCCAGTCGGAGCGGACCGCTCTCCTCCACGGGGAGGTCCGGAACGATGAGTCCCGCGATACCGGCATCGGCGGCGGCGGAGACGAACGCTTCGACGCCCTCCTCGGAACCATACTGATAAATCAGATTGTAGTAGGTCATGCAGACGATGGGAACGTCCACGTCCAACTCCGAAACGAGGCCGAGATATTTTTGCGGGGTCATCCCGCCGTCCAACGCGCGCTGGATGGCGTTCTGAATCGTCGGGCCGTCCGCGATGGGTTCCGAGAACGGCAGGCCGAGTTCGATCACATCCGCGCCGCCGCGGACGAGTGCCCGGACGTACTCCTTCGTCTCCTCGATACCCGGGTCGCCAGCGACGACGTACGGAATCAGGGCCGGTTCGTCCGCAAAGGCCGATTCGAGGTCTGATTTCGAGTGGCTCATTCAAAAACCTCCATGCTCGGTGCCGCGTCGATGCCACGTTTCTCGCTCTCCTCGATGACCGTGTCGAGGTCCTTGTCGCCGCGTCCGGAGACGTTGACGATCACGAGGTCGCCCAACTCGTCCAAGTCCGTTACCTCTTCGAGGAAAGCAACCGCGTGACTCGATTCCAGCGCGGGAATGATCCCCTCCAACTTCGAGAGTCGGTGGAACGCTTCGAGCGCCGCGTCGTCGTCGACGTTGACCGGCGTCACGCGGCCGGTTTCGACGAGGTGAGCGAGTTCCGGGCCGACGCCGGAGTAGTCGAGTCCTGCACTCACGCTGTGGGATTCGAGTATCTGTCCGTCCTCGCTCTGGAGCAGTTTCGTCCGCGCCCCGTGGAGCACGCCGTCCTCGCCGGTCGAAAGCGAGGCCGAATTCGGTGCGACGCCCTCGTCCTCGTCGATAGTCAGTCCCGACCCGCCCGCTTCGACGGCGAACAGGGAAACGTCCTCATCGGGAACGAAGTTGTGGAACGCGCCCATTGTGTTCGACCCGCCGCCAGCGCAGGCGACGACGCTGTCGGGCAGTCGTCCGGCCTGTTCCCGGATCTGTTCGCGGGACTCCTCGCTGATGACCGACTGGAAGTCACGGACCATCTTCGGGAACGGGTGTGGGCCGACGACGCTCCCGATGACGTAGTGGGTGTCCTCGACGTTGGTCGCCCAGTCGCGCATGGTCTCGTTGATGGCCTCCTTCAGCGTCCCCGACCCGACATCGACGGGGATGACATCGGCGTCGTGGGTTCGCATCCGGAAGACGTTCGGGCGCTGGCGGTTGATGTCGGTTCTGCCCATGAACACCTCACAGTCGATATCGAGGTAGGCGGCGGCCATCGCGGTCGCGGTGCCGTGCTGGCCCGCGCCCGTTTCGGCGACGATTCGCTCCTTGCCCATGTACTTCGCCAGCAGGACCTGACCGAGCGCGTTGTTCAGTTTGTGCGCGCCGCCGTGGACCAGGTCCTCCCGTTTGAGGTAGATTTCCTTCCCGTAGCGCTCGCTCAGCGCGTCCGCACGCTGGAGCGGCGTCGGTCGTCCGCCGAAGTCCCGCATGTGGCGGCGGAACTCGTCCATGAAACCGTCCTCGTTATTGAGGACGTAGCGTTCGTAGGCCGATTGCAACTCCTCGATGGCGGGCATCAGCACTTCCGGAACGTACTGGCCGCCGTATTCGCCGAATTTCGTTTCGTTCGCTTCGTTCATCGCGTTCCTCTCGTTCGCTTCGTTCGTCTCACTCATGCGTTGACCAACCTCCGCGTGTTCTCGGCCACGTCGCCGTCCATGATCGCGCTTCCGACAAGCAGGCCGTCCGCGCCCGCATCCCGCATTCGACGGGCGTCCTCCGTCGTGGTGATACCGCTTTCGGCGACGAGGGTTACGTCGTTCGGTACCGCGGGCGATACCGACTCGAAGGTGTCCAGATCGACTTCCAGTCGTGCGAGGTCACGGTTGTTCACGCCGACGATGTCCGCACCGGCGTCGAGCGCTTCCGCCAACTCCTCCCCGCTGTGAACTTCGACGAGCACCTGAAAGCCGCGCTCTTCGGCGGCCGAAAGCAGACCCGCCAAATCGTCAACGAATCGCACGATGAGGAGGACGAGGTCGGCCTCCACGACGTCCAGTTGCTCCTCCCGAACGATGAAATCCTTGCGGAGAACGGGAACGTCGACCGCCTCGCGGATTCGCCGGAGGTTTTCCGGATCGCCACCGAAGTGGTCCGGTTCGGTCAACACCGACAGGGCGGCCGCCCCGTTTTCGACCATCGTTTCGGCCAGTTCGACGGGGTCGTCGCTTCGTTCGCCCTCCGTCGTCGGACTGGTCGGCTTTACCTCCGCGATCAGCGGCACCCGTTCGTCGTCCGCCGCCGCCGCGAGCGCGTCCGGAAACGAACGGGGAGTCACGGACACCCGTTCGGTCTCCTCGTCCGGTACCCGCTCCCGAGCGGTCCGGAGGATGGACTCGACCGCGGGTGCGAGCGCACCATCTACGTTCATTGTAGTACATCAACGGACTAGTTTGTACATAAGACTTGCGTCCGGGGGACGAATCTTGAAGGTCGTGAGGTTCGTTCGCGTCCGTATGGACGAGACTGCCGGAATCTACGCGCAGGAGTCGCCGTACTTGGAGCGATTCGTTCAGGTCGGCGTCGCCAGCGGGCGCGTGTTGCGCGTGACGTTTCCGAACGAGGCGGAGGACGACGCACTTCCCGAACACGCCGTACTCGACCGAATCATGGCGTATCTGGAAGGTGTCGAGGACGACTTCTCGGACGTACAGGTCGCACTGACCGTTCCGACCGACCAGCGCGGCGTGTTGGAGGCCGTGCGAAACATCCCTTACGGCGACCAGGTGAACGTCGAAACGGTCGCCCGGATGACTTCCGGTATCGACCACACGGAGGAGGCCGATTTGGAACTCGTCAGGACCGCACTCGACGCGAACCCCGCGCCGATTCTGGTGCCCGACCATCGCGTCCGCGACGGTCCGAGCGCCGCACCGCCGGACGTCGAACAGAAGCTACGTTCGCTGGAAGGGCTCTGAGGACGTCTCCCGCAGGCGAGACGCGTACAGCAGGGCACCTGACCCCTCCAGAATCTCGGCTATCCCTTCTCCCGCCATCGGATTCGAGGCGAGGAGGGCGTACCCGTTCAGCAGTCCGCCGCCGATCAGTAGCGTCACCGTAAGCATCGACCGCGGGGTCGTCCCGTAGTGGCGAAACGTCGCGTAACCGAAAACGATCCAAAGGGTGGAAAACACGAGATGACCGATGAACCCGGCCGTTCCGTTGTTCGTTACCATCCCGTACCCTTCGAGAACTAGCTGCACCACGAGCAGCACCATCAGGAGGGTTATTTCCCACCGTTCTCCGCCCTTCGACCAATCCATTGAATGGTTGCCGTTTCTCGACGGCTCACTTTAACGTCCCGACCACGGATGACTTTTTGTGGCTCCCGAACGTATCTCCCAGCATGTACGTCCGGGATGCCAAAAACCGTGAGGAGGTCTGGTTGCTCGATAATATCGAGGCAATGGGACTCGACGGGACCGCCTTCCGATCCCGGGATTACGTCGTCGTCGTGGATGAAACGTCGGGCGAAAAAGCCGGGTTCGGGCGGGTTCGAATTCACAAGCCCGAGGATGCCCCCGAAATCTGTGAGCTGACGAGCATCGGCGTGGTCGAATCGTGGCGGGGGCAGGGCGTCGGTGCACACGTCATCGAACGCCTCATCGACAAGGCGAGCGACGACGGTTTCGAACGGGTGTACGCGCTCGTCGGCGTGCCCGAGTACCTCGCCCAGTTCGGATTCGAGCACATCGATACCGAAGAACTACCGCCGGACCTTCGCCACCGCCTCGGCACGAAACGCGAAACCATCGAAACCGACGCGATGCCGATGGTGCTCGACATCGGCTCCTTCGAGGTGCCTCCACACCTGCGCGAACAATTCAAAGAGGCCGGGCCGCACGACGCGGCGGAAGAACCGGTCGAGGATGTCGATGAGATGGCCGAGGAGTTCGGTATCGACCCCGACGAGGCGACATACAAGTACGACACCAGACGGTAGCGGTCGCTTCGATTCCTCGAAAGTAAAAGATCGTCCGGCAGTCGCCGGGAGTCTACGCTTTTCGCGCGAAGACGAGATAGCCGGTGTGCCCGACGGGACTCGTAGACGGGCGCGTGCCGCGCTCGTCGAAGTCCATCTCGCGTTGGATGGTTTCCATCGTTCGGACGTTCTCCAAGCCCACCTCGCGTGCGGCCAGTTCGGTCTCCCGGGCGCTCTCCACGAACGGCGCGTAAACGCCGAGCGATCCGCCGTCCGCGAGCAGGTCGGGCGCGTGTGCGACGACCTCCGCCGCGTCCGGGGTGTCGAGGGTGAGGACGTCGAACTCGCCGAGGTCGTCGAGGTTCTCGGTGATGTCGCCCGTCCGAACGTCCACCGACTCGGCCACGTCGGCCATCTCGATGTTGTCGCGGGCCACCTCGGCGAAGTCGGCCTTCCGCTCGAAGGTGACGACCTCCGCGCCGATTCGGCCGAGGTAACCGGCGAGAACGCCGGTTCCGGTCCCTGCATCGAGCACTCGGTCGCCCGCGGAGACACCCGTCTCCCCGACGACGAGGCCGATATCCCGCGGGAGCATCGGTGCGCCGGTTCGATCGAAGTGGTGGAACAGGTCCGGGCCGCGAAGTCGCCGCACCGTGAACTCCTCGTCCAAGTGGGTGGCGAGGACGTCTCCGGGTTCGACGTCCTCGGGAACGGTGAGGACGCCGAGGTCGGTCTGGAGTTCCTCGCCAGGGTCGCGTAGATACTCGCGGTCGCCGTGAACGAGTAAAACCGTCACTTCAGTCGGTTTACCGCCGCCGCGAGGTCGCCGTTCTCCGCTTCCAGCGCCTCGCGGGCCTCGTCTTCCGTCGCGCCCGACTGCTGGACGACGATTTCCACGTCGGAGTCCGGAATCTCTTCGGCACCGCCGGATCCGGATTCGACCGCACCGGCCGTTTCGGACGAACCGGACGCTTCGCGCGTCTCGGCGTCGCCGACGATTTGGTACGTGTGCTGTCCGCGAGCATCCATCCGCGTGACGTCCGGACTGTCGAAAACCAGTTCCTCGCCGTCCGCTGTGCGGATGATCACTTCTTCGGCATCGATGTCGTCCACATCGATACCCATCTGCTTCATCATCTGTTGCATCTTGCGTGGGTCGAGCCCACCGCCGCCGCCGCCTCCTCCAAACATACTCGAACCGTCGGAACGAAGAGGCAAAAACGTGACGCAAACGGTCCGCTCACTCGTCTTCGTTCCCGGAACGAGCAATGCGTGAAAATCTATTTTGCGAGTGGCCGTCGGACGTCGCTTTTCGATTACTCGCCCGCGCCGTCCCGAACCTTCACGGCCATTCCGCTGTCGAAATCGAACATCGCGTCGGCGTCGAGTTCCGCACGGCCGACGGCGAGCAGGTCGCCGTTTTCGTGCGTTACGAGCACTTCGTCACCGGAGCGAACGTCGGAATCGACGTCGGCGACGAACTTGGCGAAGACGTTCTTGCCGTCGCGGACGAACGGTTCGCTCTCGTCGCCGACGATGACGCGACCATCAGGCGCGTCGAGCGCGTCGGCGATGCGGTGTCCCCCCGCGAGACCCAGGGTGAAACGCCCGTCGGTGGCGTAGGTGACGAGTCGGCGTCCGTCGGCGTGAACCTGTTGGGGTCGCCCGGACGACGAGTGGCGAACTTCGAGGTCCTCTTCCGGTGGGAACAACGCGGTACCGGCACCCGCGCCGAACTGATAGTCCGCCGTCGTGCGAAGTGCGGGCAAATCCTCTGTCATTGCGCCGGATTTCGCGCGAGGGGGTGAAAGCCCTTCGACACGCGGCCGCAACCTTTGTTATATGGTGACGAATACCATGCTGGCTATCGATTTGAGGACGATTTATTAGGTGTCAGTCCCAAAGCGGCAGTATGAACACGAAAGAAATGCTGGGAATCGCACTCCTCCTCATCGGGTGTGTCGTGATCTTCGGCGTCATTTCGATGATCGGCACCTTCGTCGGGAACGCGCTCGCGGCACTCGCCACGGTCGCACTCGCTGCCGGTGCGCTGCTGTACGGGACGGGCGAAGAAGGCCGTCCGGTCTAAAGCAGGAACGTCTCGGTTCGTTCGCTCAAGTCGATAAAGCTGTCTGCCGCCTCGATGAGTTCTTCGGCGGACGATTCTTGGAACCCCATCACTTCCACGCGCACTCCCTCGTGACGGAGGTGTGTGGCGAGCTGTGCGAAGTCGCCGTCGCCGGTACAGAGAACGACGGTATCCACTTTCGGGGCGAGCGTGATCGCATCGAGACAGATCCCGACGTCCCAGTCGGCTTTCTTCGACCCGTCGCCGAACGTCTTTATCGCCTTGATCTTCGCCTCGAACCCTATTTCGGTGAGTGCGTCGAAAAAGCGATCCTCGTCCGGGCTATCGGCCTGAATGACATAGGCGATGGCACGCGTTAGCTCCCGTTCCTGTGTCGCTTTCGAGAGGAGAGAGGAGTAATCTATATTTCGGCTGTAGACGCTTTGAGCAGTGTGATAGAGGTTTTGCGCGTCAGCTAACACCGTGACGCGCTGAGAGGGATGTATCTCCGTCATACGTTAGTGTGATAACTACTGGCATAAAGAAGTTGCTTGTCCGATACTGTCACGATGTCGGTGTCTTGTGCCACGTAAGCGTCATCGAATCCGGGTCCAACATGTAATACCGTTCCCACGTCGGCGCGACGCTGACCACCCGTGTATCGCCGATCGTCGTCTCCGCGTGTTGGTGGTGATGCCCGATGAGACAGAGGTCGGGCGACAGCGCCTCCAGCAGATCGTCGATGTGCGAGCAGCCGACGTCGTAATCCTCGGCGACCGGCAGACCGTGTGGTGCCTCGTGGGTCATCAGTACGTCCACGGAGCCGAGTTCCATCGCTTGCTCTACGTCCTCGTACGTGAAGTGGCGACGGCGTTCGCCGACGAGGTTCGCACGCGGGCGGTCGTACTGTGTCGGCGCGAAGTTACCCGACAGCCCGGCGATTCGGAGGCCATCGAGTTCGACGGCGGTGCTGGCGAGGAGATGTGCGTTTCTCACGCGTGAGTTGGAGACCAATCCGTTTCGCAGTGCTTCGATGACGTCGAAATCCTCGTTGTTGCCGCCGATGAACCACGTCGGTGCGGGCAGATCGTAGAACATCAGGTCACCTAACTGCAGAGTTACGTCTGGGTCTGCCTCGCGGTAGGCCGCAAAGAGCGCGCGACGGTGGGCGTGTTCGTCGGCGTGAGCGTCTCCGAGGACGAGCATCTCCGAAAAATATGTACGGAGGTGTGATAAGACCGACGGATCGTATTCTCACGACGTTACAGTTCGTGTCATCCGGTTGCGACGAGCGTGATGGTCGCAAAGACGACGAGTCCGACACCGTAGAAGAGGAGTTTGATGTCGTTCGCCAACGCCGTCGGTCGGTCATCAGCAGGGTCTGCGATGGTACTTTGGAGACCGATCGACTGTGCGTTCGTCACCGCCGTTCCCATCCGGATCTTTTTGGTGCCGCCGAGTGCGAACACCAAGCTGGCAAGTCCGAGTCCGAACAGGCCGATGAGAACGAGCGGCGACCTCGTGAGGGCGAACACGACCACGACCGTCAGTCCAGCATAGACGAGCGTGTAGCGCAGGCCACAACGCCGCACGAGCGACCAGTTCATACCCGATCAATGATGTCAGTATATATAATAATTCGTCCGCGGTGATATCCCACCCTACTCGGATTCGCAGACTCTGCCGTCGGCGCAAGGCATAAGTTCTCACGCCACACCCAATTGGATATGCCACATGCTGGTGCGCTCACTACGTTCGTTTACGAGCGGATGAGCACCGGCGTCGTCGGAAAACGCACAAAACGCGCGGCATGAGGTTCGTGGCGGGCGTGGCACCCCCGTTTCGAGCCATCCTCGTTTTGCACCGCGCGCTAACCGATTTCCGACACACACCGATGACAGACACAGACACACCGTTTCGCGGGGTCTATCCCGCGATGACAACGCCCTTCCAGGGCGAAAGCATAGATCACGAACTCCTCTACAACGACGCCCAGCGCCTCGAACGCGCCGGAGTCGACGGCCTCGTTCCGGTCGGTTCGACCGGCGAGAGCGCGACCCTGAGCCACGACGAACACGTCGAGGCCGTGGAGACCGTCGTGGACGCCGTCGACATCCCCGTCATCGCTGGCGCGGGGAGCAACGCGACGCACGAAGCCCTCGAACTGGCGGGGCGCTCCGCGGACGCCGGGGCGGACGGACTCCTTCTCATCTCTCCGTACTACAACAAGCCCGAACCGGCGGGGATGGAAGCGCACTACCGAACGATCGCGGACGAGGTCGACCTCCCGCAGATCGTCTACAACGTCCCGTCCCGAACCGGACGCAACATCGCGGTCGAGACGACCGTTTCGCTGGCCGAACACGAGAACATCGTGGGGTACAAAGCCGCGAGCGGCGACCTCGGCCAGATCAGCGAAATCATCGAACGAACTCAGGACGAGGCGTTCGCGGTCCTCTCCGGCGACGACGCCCTGACGCTCCCGGTGCTTTCCATCGGTGGAGCGGGAACCATCAGCGTCGCGGCGAACATCGAACCCGAACGGACCTGTGAACTGGTCGAGTCGGCGCTTTCGGGCGACTACGGTCGATCACAGGAGCTCCAGTACGAACTCGGACCGCTGTTCCGCACCTTGTTCTCCGAGACGAACCCGATTCCGGTGAAGGCCGCGATGGAACACCGCGGCTACGGACCGGGCGAACTGCGACTCCCGCTGTCCGAGATATCCCCCGACAACCGTGCGGAACTCGCGGCGATACTCGACGAACTGGAGGAAACCGCATGACGCGGGTGCTCGTTTTGGGTGCGACGGGACGAATGGGCCGTTCCGTCATCGCGGAAGCGAGCGCTCGCGACGACGTGCACGTCGTCGCTGGCGTGGGCCGTGAATCCGGCGAAATCGACGGGGTTCCGGTGGAACCGGCCGACGCACTCGGGAGCGTGCTTTCGGAGTACGATCCCGACGTACTGATCGACTTTTCGGTACCCGACGCGAGCGTCGAGTTCGTGACGGAATGTGCCGACGCGGGCGTACCCTGCGTCGTCGGCACGACCGGGTTCACGGAGGACGACGAAGTCGCCCTCCGCGAAGCGAGCGAACACGCGCCCGTCCTCGTGGCGAGCAACTTCTCGCGCGGCGTGCAAGCACTGCTCCGCGCCGTCGAAGGGGCCGTCAGCGACTTGCCCGGTTACGACGTGGAACTGACCGAAACCCACCACAACGGCAAGCGGGACGCACCGAGCGGGACGGCGAAGACGGTCCTCGACCGTATCACCGCCGCTGGCGGTCCCGAGGAGCGGGTTCACGGACGCGAGGGAGACGCCCCGCGTCAGGAGAACGAAATCGGTGTCCACGCCCGACGAGCGGGCGGGATTGCGGGCGAACACGAGGTGCTGCTGGCGAACGACCACGAGGAACTGCGACTCGCCCATCGGGCGGCCGACAGGGCCGTGTTCGCCGATGGCGCACTCGATGCAGCGGTATGGCTGGCCGGGCGAACGCCCGGCTGGTACGGATTTGACGAGGTAATTACGGCATGAGCCGAAGCGACTTAGAACACGACGTACGGGAACTGTGGCAACGATACGACTCCGGCGAGATCGACGCGGACGGTGTCGGAGCGAACGAACTGGAAGTCCTCGAAACCTTCCTCGACACGCTCGAAGCGGGCGAGGTTCGCGCCGCCGAAAAGCGCGACGGGGAGTGGGAAGCGAACGAGTGGGTCAAACACGGCATTTTACTGAACTTCGGCCTGCGAAACATCGAAGGCCGGGAATACGGCGATGTGACGTACCACGACGTGCTTCCGCTCCGCGAGACGGACGACCTTCCCGGGAGAGGAACCCGGAACACGCCGGACGGAACCGTCCTCCGACGGGGCGCACACGTCGGGTCGAACTGCATCCTGATGAGCCCGAGTTTCGTCAATATCGGCGTCTCCATCGGCGACGGGACGCTCGTGGACTCCTGTGATACGGTCGGTTCCTGTGCACAGATCGGCGAGAACGTCAAGCTCGGCGCGAACGCGCTCATCGGCGGCGTCCTCGAACCCGTCGAGGGAACGCCGGTCATCGTCGAGGACGACGTAAGCCTCGGCGCTGGCTGTCGCGTCACGTCCGGGTTCGTCGTCGGTGAGGGTAGTATCGTCGCGGAAAACACGCTTCTCACGCCACGAATCCCCGTCTACGACCTCGTGGACGAGGAGGTCATCTACGGCCACCTTCCACCGAACCGCCGCGCATTCACCCGATTCGTCGAATCCGGCCTCGGCGATCACGACCTGTTCGACGGCGGGGCGTACAAGCCCGCGGTCGTCGCCCTCGACGTGGAGGACGATACGCTCGCACAGGTCGAGCGTGAGGAGGCCCTTCGATGACTCCTGCACTCGAGAGCGACAATCCGCCGGTACGGCGACTCGCCGACTGGTCGGACGCCCGACTCGAAGCGCTCGCGGACGAACACGGAACGCCGCTGTACGTCATCGACTGTCAGCGTGTCCGCCAGAACTACCGACGGCTCTCCCGCGCGTTCCCGGACGCGGACGTTCACTTCGCCGCGAAGGCCAACACCTCGAAGGCGGTGCTCGAAACGCTCGAAGCCGAAGACGCGAGCATCGAATGCGCGTCAGCGGGCGAGACCGTCCGGGCCTTCGATGCCGGTTTTTCCGG
This sequence comes from Haladaptatus sp. AB643, assembly GCF_024136975.1. Taxonomy (NCBI): domain Archaea; kingdom Methanobacteriati; phylum Methanobacteriota; class Halobacteria; order Halobacteriales; family Haladaptataceae; genus Haladaptatus; species Haladaptatus sp. AB643. The sequence continues at coordinate 231,044 of NZ_JAMYJW010000004.1, read as the reverse complement.
CGAGCGTGTCCACTACACCGCCGTCAATCCACCCGGGGGGGACCTCGACAGGGTCGTCGAACTGGCCGCCGAACAGCAGGACTTGACGATCACGGTCGGTGCAGAGGATACCATCGACCGACTGGCCGAGCGCGGCTACGACGGGCGACTCTGTCTCCGCGTCAACCCCGGCGTCGGTGCAGGCCACCACGAGAAGGTACGAACCGGCGCGGACGCGAAGTTCGGCGTCCCGTACGACCGGGCCGCCCCACTCCTCGAATCCGCTGCTGACGATTTCGACGTGGTCGGCATCCACGCTCACGCCGGAAGCGGCATCTCGGGCGACGACCTCGGCAACCACCGGGAACTCGTCTCGCGGATGGGAGAACTGGCGCGAACCATCGACCTGCCGCTCGAATTCGTTGACGTCGGCGGCGGATTCGGCGTTCCGTACCATCCCGACGACTCGCCGCTCGACCTCGATTCCGTGGCGGCGGCGACGCGCGACGCACTCGGTGACGTGGACGCCACGCTCGTCGTGGAACCCGGTCGCTACCTCGTCGCCGACGCGGGCGTCCTCCTGACGGCGGTGAACACCGTCAAGGAAACGCCGGAAACCACGCTCGTCGGCATCGACGCGGGGATGACCACGCTCGCTCGCCCCGCACTGTACGATTCGTACCATCACATCAGGTCCGTCGGGGAGGACGGCCACCCCGTCGAATCGACCGTCGCCGGTCCGATCTGTGAGAGTTCGGACACATTCGGCACCCACATGCTCGACGACCCGACGCGCGGCGACGTGCTCGCGATCGGTAACGCTGGAGCGTACGGCTACGAGATGGCGAGCCAGTACAACTCCCGACCACGCCCGGCGGTCGTCGTCGTGGACGGCGACCGGACCGCGGTCGCCCATCGACGCGAAACCATCGCGGACGTTACCGCGACCGAGACGGAGGTGACGTGGGAATGAACCTCTCGTTCGAGAAGTACCACGGAACCGGCAACGACTTCGTCATCGTGAACGAGAACGCGTGTGTTCCTCACCGAGCACGGTTCGCCCGTAGCGTCTGTGACCGGGCGGAGGGAATCGGCGCGGACGGTGTCCTCTTTCTGTCGCTCGAACCGAACTTCCGCCCGCCGCGAGTCATCATGACGCTCGTCCAACCCGACGGAAGCACGGCCGAGATGTGCGGCAACGGCGCTCGCTGTGCCGCCGTCTGGGCTGCCAAGCAGGCGAACGCGGACGAAGTGATGATAGACACCCTCGCCGGGACGCGCCACGCAACCATTCACGACGGTGGCGCGACCATCGAGATGGGTGCGCCGAAATTCGACCCGAACGCCGTTCCGCTCGCGGGGGACGAACCGCTCGTCGAGTCGCGCGTCGGCGACTACGACGTAACGGCGGTGAACACCGGCGTTCCACACGCCGTCGCGTTCGTGGACGACGTGAACGACGTGAACCTCGAACACGATGCGCCGCCGATTCGGCACGCGGACGTGTTCCCACGCGGTGCGAACGTGACCTTCGCTTCACGTTGCGAGGGTGGGTTCGACCAGCGGACGTTCGAACGCGGTGTCGAAGGCGAAACTCAGTCCTGTGGAACCGGCGCGGTCGCTATCGCGGCCGCTGCCCGCCGTCTCGGACTCGTGGACGGCGACCAGGTATCGGTGTCGCCGCCGGGTGGCGACCTCGAAGTGACAGTCGGCGACCGAACCGCGACGCTCACCGGACCGGTCGAGCGCGAGTTCGGTGGCGACATGCACGTCTCGAACGCGGGACGCCTCGATTTGGAGGCGTGATTCGATGAGCGCGGACGACTTCGATCCGATTTCGTTCCTCGAATCGGCGGTACGGACGCCGTCGCACGAATCGCCCGACGAGATGCGGACGCTGCTCGTCGAAACCCTCGAAGCGGCGGGCGTCGATGTGTCCGTCGACGACGCCGGAAACGTCCTCGCCGAGCGCGTCGGGGAGGGGGACGGCCCACACGTCGTGTTGAACACGCACATCGACACCGTCCCGCCGCACGTTCCGTTTTCGCGTGACGGCGACCGAATTTTCGGGCGGGGGTCGTGTGACGCGAAGGGGCCGCTTGCGGTGCTTCTCGACGCGTTTCTGACCGTCGAACCGGAGTGCGGTCGGCTGACGCTCGCCGTAACGCCGGACGAGGAAACCGACTCGACCGGTGCGGCCGCGCTCGAACTGCTCTCGGACGAAGCGCTATCGCCCCCCGACGCTATCATCGTCGGTGAGCCGACCGGCCTCGACGTGTGCAACGCCGCACGGGGTCGGTTTCAGGGGACGGTCTCCGTGTACGGGGAGAACGCCCACGCCGCACATCCCGAGGCCGGTGTCAATGCGATTCGCGGGGCCGCCCCGATCTTGTCGGCACTTTCCACGTTCGATACGGACGAGGTGCATCCCGACCTCGGTGCACCGACGCTCACTCCGACAACGATTACCGGCGGAGCGGCGACGAACCAGATCCCGGCCGATTGCTCGTTCGTCATCGACCGACGCAGCGTCCCGCCGGAAGGCGCGGACGAGTTTCGGGAATCGCTCGAAGCCCATCTTCGGACGGCGGCATCCGAATCCGTCACGGTGGACGTTTCGCTGGCGGAACGGGAAACGCCGTTTCTCGAAGCCTTCGAGACCCCTGCCGATTCGACGCTCGTTCGGACCCTTCGAGAGGCGAGCGGCGGCGAGGTACGGCCGTTCGGGGCGGCCACTGAAGCGTCCTATTTCGCGCAAGCCGCGCCGACGGTCGTGTTCGGACCGGGCGTGTTGTCCGACGACGAGGGTGCAGTAGCACACGCCCCGGGCGAGTACGTGGATGTCGACGAGGTGACCGCGGCCGCGAGCGCAGTAACCCGGACGCTTCGGACGCTCGTCCAGTAGTTTTAGTTTTGTCCTCTCGTCCGCGAGTCGGAATACTGTTGGCACTGTCGTCCCATCGATTGCGAGCAGTCGCTTCGAGTGGATCGATTCGGGAGGCGGTCGGTCGAAGAGGACTACCGGTTGCCGTGTGACGACCGATTTCCGTGATGGCGTCGATGTTCGACGCGATGAATCGCGTCGCTCGTCGATGGGAGCGATGGACGAGATGAACACGATGAACGCGATGAGGACGAGTATCGACGCAACAGGTTCGGGCGTCACGCCATGGGGTGGTTTCGTGTTCGTATTTGAACCTACGGGCGGTCCGCGGACGTTACCTGTCCACTTCCCTCGTCTCCCTTTCAGCCCGAAAGTACGCACCGAGGTACCCGCCCAGTGCGCTCAATCCCACGGTGTACAGTAGCGCAATCACGCCGAACAGCAAGAGGATCACGAGGAATCCACCGGGCATGGATCCGAAGAGGAGGATACTGACCACGAAGAATCCGAAAAGTGCCATCGGAACCGTGGCGATCGCACCCGAGATGGCACCGATTCGGATGCCCTCGTCGGTTGGTACATCGCTGAGATACGCCGCCACGGCACCGCCGATGATCGGCGATAGCGGGACGAACGAGACGACGATGGTGACGACGGCACCGATGAGCGAGTTGACGAACGTGTTGTTGGAGGACATGTGTGTAGTATTTGTTTCGGTAAAAAACGGTGCGTGTACTCTCAACCGAAGAAGACGTCCACCACGTCGCTTCCGCGATTGCGGACGTCTTTGTACAGTTCCGAGTAGCCACAGTTGTCACACGAGACGACGGTGAACTTCTTCGTCTGGATGTCGAACATCTTGCTCAGTCCGCCACCGGTGGTCGAGATGGAGTCCGTGGAGGCTTCGGTGTGACCGCATTTCGGGCAGCCAGAGGTATCGTGTGTATCGGGGTCCATACAGCGGGGAGTGTGTAGCGAGTCACTAAATACTTCGTGGTCGATACGTCACTGAAACTTATTACTCCTCGATTCACATCGACTACTATGGGTACTAACCATTCCACGTACGGAAACAAACCGAACACCGCTCCGCTCGGGATCAAGATTCTGTGTTTTCTGAGCGTAATTGTCGGTGTTCTGAGTCTCATTGGCGGGCTTGGGACGCTACTGACGGGTGGTTTTGGATTCATCATCGGACTCGTCATCATCGTCCTCGCCATCGGTCAGATCGTCGTTGCGTGGGGGCTATGGACGCTCCAATCGTGGGCGTGGACGCTCACGATCATCGTGTACGGACTCCGAATCGTGGGCGACCTGTTCCAGTTGCTCGTGGGTGACTTTAGCGCCATCATCAGCCTCGTCGTCGGTATCCTGATATTGGCGTACATCTACAGCAAGCGCGATTATTACAAGTAATCGAGACGGAGCGTGCTCAGTTCTCGCTCCCTTTCGTCTCTCCCGTTCCTTCCGCTCGCTCCTTCACGCCGCAGAGCATCTTTCGCTCCATGACGAAGTGTGCCGGTTCCCAGAACAGGTAGTCGGTTATCTTGCCTCGAACGGTTTCCTTCCCCTGCGTTCGCATCCGAACGATGAATCGTGTCGTCCCGTCGTTCATCGGCCGGAGGACGAACGCCCATGTCCATCGCGGTTCAGGTCCCGGCGGTCGGAGCACCAGTGCCCGCTCGGCGTCGAGAACCGCCACTTCGGGAGCCGATTCGGGGGTCTGCACCGAATACTCCTCGGGTGCGAGTCGAACGGTATCGCCGACGTGGAGGTCCTGTTGTTCGGGGAGAATTCGGTCGGCGTTGTGAATGTCCGCGCCGACGAGGTTTTCGAGCCAATCGTAGCTGTAGAACCCGGCGCGGCCCTGCCCGATTTGGACGAGCCACGGCCAAACGGTCTCGGCCGGAGCATCGATGGTGATGGCGTGGGTGACCTGCGACTCGGGTGTTCGAAGGATGTCGTCACCGGGAAGAGTCATATCGACCTCCTCGTCGGTTGTGCCCCAACGCAGGTGCCACGGCCGAACGAACAACCAGTACACGATCGTTACGACTGCGATGAGCGATGCGATGATGGAACGTCGTTCGTACTTCGAGGGCATGCAACCGGTAACGACGGACGAAAAGGAAACCGTTCGGGCTGGTTCGACGCGTTCAGTCGATGTCGGCGACGAGGTCGTCGGCGATGCCGGTGTATCCCGCGGGCGTCAGGGCGTGCAGTTCCTCGCGCACGTCCTCGTCCACGTCCAACTCGTCGAAGAGGTCGCGGAAGTCGTCAAGGGTGACGCGCTTGCCGCGGGTGAGGGCTTTGACGCGCTCGTAGGCGTCGCCATGGCCCTCCCTGCGGAGGATGGTCTGGACGGCTTCGCCGATGATTTCTGGCGTGGCTTCGAGTTCCTCGCGCATGACCTCCTCGTTGGGGACGACCTTGCCGAGGCCGTCCTGTGCCTTAGTGTAGCCGAGCAGGCAGTAGGCGAACGCGGCCCCGATGTTGCGCTTGACGGTCGAATCTGAGAGGTCGCGCTGGAGTCGAGAGGTGGTGATGTAGTCGCCGAGGAACGTCAGGTCGGAGTTAGCTTTCGAGAGGTTTCCCTCCGAGTTCTCGAAGTCGATGGGGTTGACCTTGTGCGGCATGGTCGAACTGCCGGTTTCGCTCGCGGTGGACAGTTGACCGAGGTAGCGGTCGCTGACGTAGAGCCAGATGTCGCGGTCCATGTCGAGGAGGACGGTGTTGGCCCGGCCGAGCGCGTCGAACAGCGCCGCGAGGTCGTCGCACGGGTTGACCTGCGTGGCGAGCGCGGTGTGGTCGAGTCCGAGGTTCGTCACGAACTCGCGGGAGAACTCTTGCCAGTCCACGTCGGGGTACGCCGCGACGTGGGCCGCGTAGGTGCCGCTCGCGCCCGCGAGCTTTCCGGAGAGCGATTCGGCCGCGCGCTCGATTTCGCCGACAGCTTTGCCGAGTCGGGCAGCGTAGACGGCCATCTCCTTGCCGAACGTCGTCGGCGTCGCGGGTTGGCCGTGGGTCCGCGCGAGCATGGGCACGTCGCGGTACTCGCGGGCCATGTCGGCCAGTTCGTCGCGGACGGCGGCGAGTTCGGGGAGCAGGACCTCCTCGACGGCGGGTTTAGCGAGCAGTCGGTGGGCGAGGTTGTTCACGTCCTCGCTGGTCAGCGCGAAGTGGATCCACGACCCGAGGTCCAATCCATCCGGAAGCGAGCGCCGAACGAAGTACTCGACCGCCTTCACGTCGTGGTTCGTCGCGGGGTAGTCCTCGTAGCCCTCGGTTTCGAGCGCTTTGACGATCCCGGCGTCCTCCTCGTCGAACTCCTCGTAGACGGTGCGGAGTTCCTCGCGGTCGTCCGCCGCGACCTCGAACGGCGTCACGTCGAGGTCGGACAGCGCGATGAGATACTCGATTTCGACTCGCACGCGGGCACGCATGAGTGCGGCCTCGCTCGCGTACTCGCGGAGCGGCGCGGTTCGACCCGCGTAGCGCCCGTCTATCGGTGAGACGGCATAAAGGGAATCCATACCTGTGCCTGCCGTTCGGTTCGGCAAAAGCGTGTCGGTCCGGTGACGCACAAGTGTGCATACAAAACGGAAAAATAACGAATGCACTGTGAAATATATACACGAAGTTGCACAGAATTCGTCGCTGGACCGCAACTACTTTGCCCTCGCCGCGCCGTCTTTCCCCCATGACAGGGATTGCGGGTATGGCCGGAAACCGTGGTCGAAACCTCATGCACATCGCGGACCTCGCGCCGGGCGGGGCCGAACTGGCGGTCGTCCTCACGAACAGCGCGGACGCGCCGGTGTTGGACGAGGCCGAAAAGCGCGGAATTCCGACGGAAGTCGTCGAACTGGGTGAGGACGAATCGCGCAAAGAACACGAGAGCCGCGTTCTGGACGCGTTGGCGGCGTACGATTTCGACCTCGTCTGCCTCGACGGCTACATGCGAATTCTGACGGACGAGTTCCTGGACGACGCGCCGACGACGCTGAACGTCCACCCGTCCCTGCTCCCGTCGTTCCCCGGAATGGACGCGTGGGGCGACGCGCTCGACGCGGGCGTGAGCATGACCGGTTGCACCGTCCACGTCGTCACCGACGCGACGGACGAGTCTGGCGAAGTCGAGGAGTCGAAGGTCGATTCCGGCCCCATCCTCACGCAGGAACCGGTTCCGGTGTACGAGGGCGACACGACGGACACGCTGAAGGAGCGCGTCCTCTATCAGGGCGAGTTCAAGGCGTACCCGCGTGCAGTCCGTTGGTTCGCGGAGGGCGAGGTCGACGTCGATTTCGAAGCGAACGAGGTGCACGTCGCCGACGATACGGCCGAGGAACTGCCCGTCCGGAAGGTCGAAACCGCCGACCGCGCCGCGGACCTCCGCTACGGGGAGAACCCGCACCAGGACGCCGCACTGTACGCCGACGCGACCTGTGAGGAGGCCAGCGTGGTCCACGCGCCCCAGTTGAACGAGGGCGCGAAGGGGATGGGCTACAACAACTACAACGACGCGAACGGCGCGCTCAACCTCGTCAAGGAGTTCGACGAACCCGCCGCCGCGGTCATCAAGCACACGAACCCCGCAGGCTGTGCCGTCGCGGAAGAACTCGCCGAAGCCTACGAGCGCGCGCTCTCCACCGACGCGAAGAGCGCGTTCGGCGGCATCGTCGCCCTCAATCGTGAGTGTGACGAGGCAACCGCGACGCAAATCGTGGACTCGTTCAAGGAAGTCGTCGTCGCGCCGGGCTACACCGACGACGCGCTCGAAACGCTTTGCGAGAAGAAGAACCTCCGTGTGCTCGATGTCGAAGAAATCGGCGAGATCACGGAGAGCCACAAGGAAAAGGACCTCGTCGGCGGCCGACTCGTACAGGAGCGCGACCTCCAAGCACCCTCCCGCGACGACCTCGAAATCGTCACCGAACGCGAACCCACGGACGAACAACTCGATTCCCTACTCTTCGCGTGGCAGACCATCAAGCACGTCAAGTCCAACGCCATCCTGTTCGCCAAAGGCACCGAAACCGTCGGCATCGGCGCGGGACAGGTCAGTCGCGTGGACGCCGTTGAAATCGCCACAATGAAAGCCGACCGCGACGCCGACGGCAAGGACGCCGACGGCGCGGTTATGGCCAGCGACGCTTTCTTCCCGTTCCCGGACGGTATCGAGGAGGCCGCCGAGGCGGGCATCGAAGCGGTCATCCAACCGGGCGGATCGGTCAACGACGACGACGTCATCGAGGCCGCGAACGAACACGACATGGCGATGGTGTTCACCGGGAGTCGGTGTTTCCGCCACGATTGAACGGAGTGAAATCGTGTCTGAGGTTCGTCGTGGAGCGTAGCGGAACGACGGTGCTTCCGCCATGACTGAGCGTTAGCGAAGAATGGCGGAAGCACGTCAGAGCTTGCTCTGACGGTACTTCAGACACGATTGAGATGGGTGCTGAAACGAGACGTGCGCGTCTTTTTGTTGCGGTCTAAATGCGGGAGAAAACTTATCACTGGTCTATCCGTTGTGGAGCCATGAATTTCCGGACGGAGCACGGCGTCTATTTGGTACTCGCCTTCGTCGGCGTCGTATTCTTCATCCTACTCTCCTTCATGGGTCCGGTGGGGTGGATTTTCGACGTGGTGTTCGTCCTTGCAGTCCTCAAATTGGCTGAGTGGAGCGGCTTCTTTCAGGGGACACAATCGGAGCCGAAACGCAACTGTCCGGTGTGTGGCGCGCGGAACTTCGTGGACGACGCGGAATGTTCGTACTGCGGAGAAGCGTTGGCCGACGTTCGATGACCGACGACCGCGAGCGACGGAAGACGATTTTAAACCGGTAGCCGCCCAACGTCCTCGTGATGAACGCGTTCGCCAGCACCAAGGTCAAGCGGCTGTTCGCCGCGTTCGTGGTGTCCCTCCTCACCCTCCTTGCAATCGTGGTGTTCGGGGTGTTCGGTACGCTCGCCGCGCTCGGCAGTCCGGCGTACGCGAACGCGCCCCTGATCCCCGCGTTCTTCCGCGCCGCGTTTCCGTACGTCGTCGCGTTCTTCTTCGATGCGGTGGTGGCCTGCGTCTTCTTCGTCTGGCTGGCCGTCGCCATCGTTCAGGGGGTATCGGTCCCGCGGAGCGATCGACTCGGACGAATGGCTCGCGTCGCGGAAGCGGTTTCGCCGCGCGCTCGCGAGGTCGGTCTCTCGAAGCACGTCACGCCGACGAAGGAGGATCGGATGAAGGAACTGAAGCGACAGTACGTCGCGGACGAGATCGACGAGTACGAGTTCGAACGACGGATGATGCGACTGTTGGACGAAGGACGAACGAACGACGGTGCTCACCGCGATACGCGACGGTGGTTCGAGCGGGATTTCGAACGGGAGTACGAGTGGGAATTCGAGCGGTAGCTTCCAAGCGTTGGACCGGGAACCCTTGGAACTGAAAAGACGTCCCTCCCGAGTGGAATCGTAGCCGGTTCCGAATTGCCGGGAATCTCAACTCCGACACTCTAAAGCGCTCGGCATCTGTCCTCACAGCTATGGACTACCACGAGGCGGCGAACTTTCTTTTCGACCTGCGGCGGTTCCGTCCGAAGCCGGGGACGGACTCCACCGCAAACCTCCTCTCCCACCTCGGCAATCCACACGACGGCGGACGGTTCGTACAGGTCGCCGGGTCGAACGGAAAGGGCAGTACGGCCCGAATGACCGAGCAGGTACTCCGCGAAGCGGGGCTGTCGGTCGGTCTCTACACCTCCCCACATTTCGACGACGTTCGCGAACGAATCACGGTCGATGGACGAAAGATCACCGAGACGGCCATCGTCGAGTACGTCGAGTCCGTCTACGACTACGTAACGGAGACGGCGACTCGCGGCGACTCGCCGACCTTCTTCGAGGGAATGACCGCGATGGCGTTGTGGTATTTCGCCCGGGAGGACGTGGACGTGGCCATCCTCGAAGTCGGTATCGGCGGACGCTACGACGCGACGAGCGTGATCGACCCGGTCGCCGCCGCCGTCACCAGCGTCACGCTCGAACACACGGGCATCCTCGGCGAGACCATCGAGGAAATCGCCACCGACAAGGCACACGTGGCCCCGGAAACCACACCGCTCGTCACCGGCACGCAAGGAGACGCCCTCGATGCCGTTCGAAAACAGGCGGGCGACGTGATCGTCGTGGGCGACGGCGAGGACGACGGCAGCGACGTGCGAGCGACCTACGGCGGACGGACGAACCACACCGAGGCCGCAGTTTCCATCTCCGGAGCGGATTGGAGCGTCGAGACCGCGATTCCACTGCTCGGGGAATATCAGGCGCAGAATGCGGGCATCGCCGCGGCCCTCGCCCGCCAAGTCGCGAACGTGACGGAGAACGAACTCGCCCGAGGACTGCGGAAGGGATTCTGGCCCGGCCGGTTCGAAGTGATGGGAACGAACCCGCTCGTCGTGCTCGACGGCGCGCACAACCCCGGTGCCTGTGCGGCCCTCGCCAACACCATCGCGGAATTCGACTACGACGACCTCCACTTCGTCTTCGGTGCGATGCACGACAAGGATATTCAGGGGATGGCCGACGCGCTTCCGACGCCCGACCACGTCGTCGCGACCCACGCCAACATCGGCCGGGCGGAGGATGAAGAGGTCGTCGCACGCGTGTTCGAAGCCGAAGACGTCGAACGAGTCGACCGAGTGAGTTCGGTCGAAAGCGCGCTCGATACGGCGCTCGATGCGGCCGAGGAGGACGATTTCGTCCTCGTCGTGGGGTCGCTGTTCGCCGTGGCGGAGGCACGGACGCGCTGGACGCGCGCGGAGATTCCGAAACGAATCGCATCGTTGGAGGACGCACAGGAAGCGCTGGAAAGCACGCACACCACCAGACCCGAACGCCATCTCGCGCGCGGCAAGGCGGTTCACCGAGTCGTGAAGACCCGCGTCCAGACGCGACAGGCCCAGTACATCAAAGCCGAGATGCTTTCTCTCGGCGGCGAATGTGCGCAATCCGGCCTCCACGAACGGGACGACGAAAACATCGACGTGCTGTTGATGGGGACGCTCGCACAGTACCGGCGACTCGTGGGGCGACTGGACGACTCACCGTACGGCTTGTCGACCTTCGCCGACGACCTTCGGGACACGCTCGGCATTGGGGACGTGGCGGGCGGTCACGGGTACCCGTGGGAAGGCCGGACGGCGGTGATGGGCATCCTCAACGTGACGCCCGACAGCTTCCACGATGGCGGGCAGTACGAGGCATACGAGGACGCCATCGACCAAGCGAAGCGGATGGTCGACGCGGGCGTCGACATCATCGATATCGGCGGCGAGAGCACCCGCCCCGGTGCCGACGAGGTTCCGGACGAGGCGGAGATCGAGCGCATCGTTCCCGTCATCGAGGAAATTCGTGACCTCGACGTCATGATCTCCGTCGATACGCGAAAGGCCGCCGTGGGTCGCGCCGCGCTGGAAGCGGGTGCGGACATCCTGAACGACGTGTCGGGACTCGAAGACCCCGAGATGCGATTCGTCGCCGCCGAATACGACGCACCGCTGGTCGTCATGCACAGCCTCGACGCACCCGTCGTTCCGGAGCACACGGTGGAGTACGACGACGTCGTCGAGGACGTCATCGCGGAACTGGAAGAACGCGTCCTGCTCGCACAGAAGGCGGGTCTCGACCGGAGCAAGATAATCGTGGACCCCGGACTCGGCTTCGGGAAGACCGCCGGGGAGAACTTCGAACTGCTCGGACGGACCGGCGAACTGCACGCGCTCGACTGTCCCGTCCTCATCGGTCACTCGCACAAATCCATGTTCGATTCCATAACCGACGAGGACAGAACCGCCGCGACGGTCGCCGGGACGACCATCGCCGCGGAACGCGGCGCGGACATCGTTCGAGTCCACGACGTCGAGGAGAACGTCGCCGCCGTTCGCGCCGTCGAGGCGGCGAACGTTCGGGAATCCGGCAACGAGCGTCGATAACCCAAGCATATTATCGGCGTGACAGGGTACGTCCCGCATGGACGCTCGCCCTTTTGAACTGAACGACCTCTTCGATGTCAGACACGTTTCTAACTGTTCCCTCTCACCCGACGGAGAGCGTATCGCGTTCGTACTGAGGGAAGCCGACAGGGCGGCCGACGAGAACCACCGGTCGTTGTTCGTCGTTCCGACCGACGGAGACGACGACCCGCATCGGCTCACTCGTGTTTCCGGCGTTGAGTCGCCGAAGTGGTCGCCGGACGGGTCGAAACTCGCGTTTCTCGCCGCTCGCGAACGCGACGTCTCGCTGCGCGTCGGTCGGGACGACGACGCAGAAGACGAAGGGGATGCGGACGATTTGGACGATGCGCCGAACTCCCAAGTCTGGCTGTTCGACCTCGGGCGCGGTGGCGACGCTCGTCAAATCACCGACCGGGACGAGGGCGTTCGAGAATTCGACTGGGGGCCGGACGGCGAGCGTCTCGTCGTCTCCGCCCGCGACCCGACCGACGAGGAGGCGGAGTATCTGAACGCCCGCCGAAACGAGGACGCACCGGTCGAAACCGAGCGCCTCCAACACAAGTACGACGGAACCGGCTTTCTGGACGAGGTGACAACGTATCTGTTCGTCGTGGACGTTCGGACCCGGGCTATCCGTCGGCTCGACGACGCGTATGGGGGCGGCGCATACGAGGCCATGACCGGACTGCAACCCGCGTGGGGACCGGACCGAATCGCGTTCATCTCGAATCGAACGGAACACCCGGACCGAACCTCGATGATGGACGTGTTCACCATCGACCCGTCCGGGAGCGACCTGCGACGGGTCACGGATGGGGAACTGTCCGCTTCGAAACCGCGTTGGAGCCCGGACGGCGGTCGATTGTCGTTCGTCGGTGGCAACCCGAACAACTGGTGTATCCCGAATCGAGTGTTCGTGGCCGACGGTGGGACGTACCAGTCGGTGTCGACATCCCTCGACCGGTCGGTGTTGCGGGTCGGCGCGCCGACGTGGACGGACGACGATACGCTCCTCGCTCCGTTCGGCGACGAAGCGCGGACGCGATTGGTTCGATTAGCGGCGAGCAGGGACGACCCGGAACGAGTATTCGAAACACAAGACGAGTATCGGACTATCACGTCGTTCGATGCGACGGAATCGACCGTCGCGCTCTGTCTCACCGGACCGAGCGAACCCACCGACGTGTACGCGATGCCGACCGACGCAATCGGCGGGGGCGAAGCCCCAACCCGACTCACCGCGATGAACGCCGATCTCGTGGATGAAGTGGCGATGCCGAACTGTCGCCGCGTCACGTTCGAGAACGGCGACGGCGGGACGATCGAAGCCATCGCGTACCTTCCACCGACGTTCGACCCCGACGACCCCGAACCGCATCCGCTCATCGCCGCCATCCACGGCGGGCCGATGTCGTACGACGCCCCGCAGTTCGGCGTCGACGACTGCTACTGGACCGGGAAGGAATACATCGTCCTCCGAGTCAACTACCGCGGAAGCATCTCGTACGGTCGGGAGTTCACCGAATCCATCCGCGGAGAGTGGGGACCGCGCGAAAGCGACGACATCATTTCGGGCGTCGAGTGGGCGGTTCGACGCGGCTGGGCGGACGAAGACAGGTTGTTCGTCACTGGGTTTTCACAGGGCGGTGTGAACAGCGCTCACGTCATCACGCAGACCGACCTGTTCGCCGCGGCCGCGCCCGAACACGGAATATACGACTTCTACTCCCTGTTCGGAACCGGAGACCACCACCAGTGGTACGTAACCGACCTCGGCCTTCCGTGGGAGGAACCGGACGCCTACCACGCCATGTCGAGCATCACCGAGGTGGGAGACGTCGAGACGCCCACGCTCGTCACGGCCGGGGAGAACGATTGGCGTTGTCCGCCGTCACAGGCCGAACAGTTGTACGTGAGTTTGAAAAGACAAGGAGTGCCGACGAAACTCGTTATCTATCCGAACGAGCATCACAATATCGGCGCACCGAAACGGACGCGCCATCGATTGGAAACGCTTACCGAGTGGTTCGAACGGCACGACCCCGAGAGCAAGTGAACACTCAGAAAAAGCCGAACGAATCCTGTATGTCCCGGTAGCAGTCGAGGTACTGTTCGAGTACGGGATCGTCGTCATATCGATCGAACTTCTCGTTTTCGGTCATGTGAGGGAGTTCGGCGGCCGAACGAAGCGCCTCGGTGAGTTCCTGTTCGCTCGTCGTCCGAAACGTGCGATCCTCCTGTTCGACCAACTCGTGGGCGCTCGATTCGACGTGATACTCCACGACGCCCGAACAGCCACACGCGAGCGCGCGAAGGAGGTCGGTGGGGAACGCTTCCCTGCGCGCCGTCTGGACGTAGACGTGTGCGCCGCGAAACACCGGAATGCGCTTCTCGACGGGTTGTGCGCCCGTGAACTCCACGCGGTCGTCGATGCGGAGGTCGGCGGCCTGCCGTTTGTACCCTTCACGTTCGGGACCGTCGCCGATGATGACGGCGTTCCAGCCCATCCCGCGGAGTTCCGCCAGCGCCAAAAACAGGCTCTCGACGTTGGCGTCCTCGTCCAATCGACGCGAATAGACGATGTCGGCCCCCTCGACGATTCGGGCCTCCCGAATCGCGTCCGTATCGATGCTGTTGGGAATCACGCGCACGTCCGCCTCGTCCGCGCCGAGTTCCCGAACTCGGGTCTTCACCGTCTCCGAGGGCGTGATGACCCCGTCCGGCGAACGCGCGGCCATCCGAAGCGATTTCGAGGCGTTCCCGGCGGTTTCGGGCGGCGACTCGTACCAGTCGACGACGAGCGGCGCGCGTGCGAGTTTGCTCGCCGTCTTCGCCGCGAGGACGTGTTTCGGCACTGCGGTCGCGTGAATCACGTCCGGTTTTACACGACGAAGCGCGCCGGGGAGCGAAAGCGCGAACCGGCGCGATGGGGTGTCGCCGGGTGGTTCGGTCGTCACCGCGTGGTACGTCACGTCCTCCTGTTCGAACGTATCGTGGTCGCCGTCCCACCACTGTGCACAGAAGACCGTGGCCTCGTGGCCGCGGTTCGCAAGCAGTTCCGCGATACGTCGGAGTCGGTGAGTCCTCCCCGACTCCTCGTGTTGGGCCGTTACTTCTGCGACGAACGCGACGCGCATACTCGCCGCCACGAAACGAGAAAGTAAAAGTCTTCTTTCATTGGAACCATCGATTCTCGCCGAACTCCACGGCGAGGTCGGGTGTCGCACCCTGAAACCGTCGTTGCCAGCAATGGCGGTCGTAGAAATGTGCGATAGCTGTCACAGCGAACACCCCGAGAACGATGACTGCGAGTTGGAACCCCGATGCAGGAACGAGACCGATCCACCCGAGCGCGATGAGTATCGCGCCGAACGCCGAAAGCCCGACGTACAGTTTGTGCCACGGAATCGTCGTCTGTGCATCCGTCGCCAGATACAGTTCGAAGTCCTCCGCACCGTCGGTAAACGACACGCGTTTCGAGTCGCGGTCGTAGCTGACGATTCCGATGTTCTCCAACTTCGGGAGATGCGTCTGGTACAGCGCGCTGTACACTGACTTCCGCTGTTCGGGGGAAACGGCATCCCGAGGGATGTTGTTCTCCCACGCTGCTATCTGTTCGGCGAGTTCCCCCAGTTCGACGGACTCCTGTGCCCGATTGAGCGAATAGAGAACGTACCGTCGTCGCAAATTCTTTACCGCATCGTACACCTCCTGTTCTGAAAACGCCCGTGACCGTGTCGGATCACTGCGCTCCCGTGACTGTGTCGTATTCATTTCTTCCCACCCTGTCGATGCGTAGACGCCGAGATACCGCATAAATCAGCGACTCCGTTTACCCTGTATCCCCCGATGTCTTGACGACGTGAACAGTTTATCGACTGACAAACGGGTGGGGAGCGTATCGTCTCGAAGGAAAACGAGTATGACGCATTCTCGGGACTCTCCGCGGTGCAATCGGCTATTACCCGCTCGTTTGAGTCGAAAAAGATCACCATTCTACCGACGGTTCCACGCGACCGAATTCAACTACGATCCATTACGCCGCTCGCACTGACGATGCGGCACTCTCTCCGGACGGTCCGACGTGGCAATTGGACGTGTTCGTGGCGTTCGTAGACTCCTTGCTCGGATTCTGTACGGTCAAGATTGGGGTCATGTTTCCGCCGCTGTAGACGGTCACGTAGCTGATTGCCGTTCGTTTCCCTTCCTTGGGCACGTCGAGTCGAGTCGTCCCGTTCATCGGACCGTACTGGAAGTACGACGTTGCCGCACCGTCCGTCGCGCTCCACGTCGTCCCGATGCCCACGCGCTCCACGTTCCCGTGAACGATGACCGTGGAGTCGTTAGCGAACTCGACGCGGACCGTCTCGTGCGTGGTTATCGTGGGTTGGTCGCGGCTAGGCTGGTCGTACGTCGTGGCGGCGACACCACCGCTGCCAAGGATAAGCAGGCAGACGATGGCGAGCGTCAGGATGTGTCGTCTCTCGCGTTGCATGGCAACGGGGCCACTCATGCAGGGGTTTTTGTTATTCGCCAACTACCGGGCAGAAACGACGAATTTACCCATCGAACGGTCTCGTTACCGTTCGGATTGATCGGTGGACGGCTTCTGTAGACGCGTGATTTCGACCATCACGTCGGGAACGTCGTCGCCTGGAAGGCGGAACGTCCACGACCTGTCGAAATCGATTCCGTTCACCGCACTTACTTCGAGTAGGTGGCCGAGTTGGTCTTCGAACTCGTCCACCGAGAGGAGTTCAAGGTCGCGGGACACGATGTTAGCACCTTGAGCTATCGACGGCAAAGCCACGATTCTCCTCGTACACTTGGACGGTTCCCGTCGTGTCGATACGAACGGTACAACCGTGAAACGTAAACCCCACCTGGCCGATTCCGGACATCTCTTCGATATTAAAAGAGCTAAAAAGCGATTCGAGCGAGTCACAATCGAGCGTCTCCTGCAGCGGCGGCATCTCATCCATCGGCGTTCCAGTAACGTCGGAGACGGCGCTACTGACCGTGACGACGATACTATCGGTCTCGTCACCGTCGAACGAGTATTGATGTATCAAATCAGAATCAGTATGGGTATTTTGAGATGTCGCATCCATAGTATATCACTCAGCGTACTACAAATCAAGGTATCGGTCATACAAAGTCTGTGCCTTTGCATCTCCATTCTTTAAGTACAATGAAACATTTTATATCTGATTGTTTCGACGACGATATCGTGTTCCGGACTACCGACTACCAAAGCACTATGATGGACGAATGAAAAGAAAAGGGAGATGAGTACCTACGATTTCGAGCGATATTTGAACGTTCGAAGCGCCTACGGCGCGTCGTTCGACTTCGCCGGCGAGCGGCTGTGTTTTCTGCTGAACACGACCGGCGTTCCACAGGTGTGGCAGCTAGACGAGCCCCGTTCGTGGCCTCGTCAGTTGACCTTCGACGACGAGCGCGTGACGTTCATCTCCCAATCGCCGGAACGCGACGAATTCGTCTTCGGAATGGACGACGGAGGGAACGAGCGCCAGCAACTCTTTCGACTGGACGGCGACGGCGAAACCATCACCCCGCTCACCGCGATGCCGGACGCGAAACACCGCTGGGGCGGATGGAACTCCGACGGGTCGCAGTTCGCGTTCACGTCCAATCGACGCGACAACGCCGTCTTCGACGTGTACGTGCAGGACCGGGACGGAACGGGCGAAGACGCCGAACTGGTATACGAGGGTGACGGTTGGCTCTCGCTCGCGGGATGGAGTCCCGACGACGAAAAACTCCTCGTCATCGAATCCCACTCCTCGTTCGACCAGGACCTCTCCGTCCTCGACATCGAATCCGGCGCGCTCGAACACGTCACGCCACACGAGGGCAACGTACGGTACCAGGGGGTCAACTGGGGGCCGAACGGGGAGGCGCTCTATCTCGTCACGGACGACGGGGCGGACACGATGTACCTCGCCCGTCTGGACCTCGATTCGCTCGACGTCGAACTCGTGGAGGAGGGCGGCGAGTGGAACGTGGACGGTCTCTCCCTCCACGAGGACACGGGTCGTCTCGTCTACTCGCGCAACGTGGACGGGTACACGGAACTCACCGTCGGGGAGTTGACCGACGACACGACCATCCGCGAGTTCCCGACGCCCAACCTCCCGCGCGGCATCGCGGGCGGGGTCAGTTTCGACCCCGACGCGGAGCGGTTCGCCATCGGTGCCACCGGCAGTACGGACAACACCAACGTCTACGTGGTGGACGTCGAAACCGGCGAGGCCGAACGCTGGACCGAGGCATCGACCGCCGGTCTTCCGACCGAATCGTTCGTCCGCCCGAAACTCGTCCATTTCGAGAGTTTCGACGGGCGGAAGATTCCAGCGTTTTTCTCCGTCCCCGGCGGTGCGAAGGCGGGTGAAACCCCCGTCATCGTGGACATCCACGGCGGGCCGGAGGGCCAGCGCCGACCGTCGTTCCATCCGGTCAAGCAGTACTTCCTGAACCGCGGCTACGCCTACTTCGAACCCAACGTCCGCGGTTCGTCGGGCTACGGCAAGGAGTACACCCATCTGGACGACGTGGAAAAGCGGATGGATTCGGTCGCGGACATCGAGGCCGGTGTCGAGTGGCTCCACGACCAGCGCGCCGTGGACCCCGACCGAATCGTCGCCATGGGCGGTTCGTACGGCGGGTTCATGGTCCTCGCGGCGATCACCGAGTACCCCGAGTTGTGGGCCGCAGGAATCGACATCGTCGGCATCGCCAACTTCGTCACGTTCCTCGAAAACACGGGCGACTGGCGGCGCGAGTTGCGGGAGGCCGAGTACGGTTCGCTCGAAGACGACCGCGACTTTTTGGAGTCGGTCAGTCCCATCAACAACATCCAAAACATCGAGGCCCCGCTGCTCGTCCTCCACGGGGAGAACGACCCGCGCGTGCCCGTCGACGAGGCCGAGCAAATCGCCGAGGAAGCCGCCGAACAGGGCGTTCCCGTCGAAAAACTCGTCTTCCCGGACGAGGGTCACGGCTTCACGAAACTGGAGAACCGCATCGAGGCGTACACGAAGACGGCGGAGTTCCTAGAAGAGTACGTCTGACCGGGTTTCGGGACCCGCTTTCAGTCGCCGCGTCGTGCTCGAACGCTTTCGAAGACTAACTCTCGGTCAACCGTTCACCTGTACTCTTTCCCGTACACGTACTCCTGCACTCCCAGAGCAGCGTCTTCCCGCTCCTCGATCCGCTCGAAGTCGCGGGATTCGTAAAATCCCACGCCCCTGTCGTTGTCGGCCACGACCGTCAACCGCAACCGTTCGGCTCCCCGTTCACGAATCCGCTTTTCGGCGCAGTCGAGTAGACGGGTCCCCAACCCCGCTCCCCACTCTTCCGGAACGAGATAGATTCGAACGAGGTCGAACCCGCCGTTCTCGTCCGGAATCGGCGCGACGTGGACGAATCCGACGACACTGCCGCCCTCCCGGTCGGCGACGAGGAACTCGTCGTCGTCCCGCGCCGTGCTCTCGCGGAGTCCCTCGGTGTCGTACCACCGGTCCACGACCCCGTCCACCGTTTCTTCCCCCACGACCCCGTCGTAGGCCGCGTGCCACGACTCCCGGGCGACACGTCGAATGGCGGTCGCGTCGTCCGGTTTTGCGGCGCGGATGGTGACGTCGTTCATCTCGCTACGAGCGACTCTCGATTCGGGCGTCTTGGTTCTGTTTGTGAATAGTTATCATCGGACTCGGGAGTAGTTGTCAATCAACGGAAAGCATTTGTAGATGGCATTAAAATTATCGGCCATGCCCGCCATCGAAACTAAGTCCCTCACGAAGCAGTTCGGCGACGTCGTCGCGGTTGACGATCTCGATTTGACCGTGGCGGAGGGCGAAATCTACGGCTTTCTTGGTCCCAACGGTGCAGGAAAATCCACCACGATCAACATGCTGTTGGACTTCATGCGCCCGACCGACGGCACGGCGACGGTCCTCGGCTACGACGCACAGACGGACTCCCGCGCCATCCGCGACTCCATCGGAATCCTCCCGGACGGCTACCACCTGTACGACCGACTGACCGCACGCGAACACCTCTCGTTCGCCATCGACGCGAAGGACGCGAGCAACGACCCGGCGGAACTCATCGACCGCGTCGGGTTGTCACAGGAGGACGCTGACCGAAAGGTCGGTGGCTACTCGAAAGGGATGACACAGCGACTCGCGCTGGCCGCCGCGCTCGTCGGCGACCCCGACCTCCTGATCCTCGACGAACCGTCCTCCGGCCTCGACCCGCACGGCATCGTCGAGATGCGTGAACTCATCCAAGCGGAGGCGGACACCGGAACGGCCGTGTTCTTCTCCAGCCACATCCTCTCCGAGGTGGACGCCGTCTGTGACCGCGTCGGCATCATGAATAGCGGGAAGCTCGTCGCACAGAACACCGTCGACCAACTTCGGGAGCGCACCGGTTCCAAGTCACAACTTCTCCTGTCCGTCGAGGAGATGCCGACTGCCCTCGACCTGACCGGCATCGAGGGTGTCGGCGACACTTCCTTCGAAGGGTCGACGCTCCGCGTGTCGTTCACCGACGCCGCGGCGAAACCGGCCGTCGTCAAACGCGTCGACGCCGTGGCCACCATCACGGACATCAAGTCCGAGGAAGCGTCGCTCGAAGAGCTGTTCACCACGTACACGACGGGCGACGAACCGGAAGAACCCGAAGAATCGCGCATGGAGATTCCCGCATGACCTGGCTGTCCGTCGCACGGAAGGATTTCATCGACGCCAGACGCTCGAAAGGACTGTGGGCGCTCATCGCCGTCTACGTCGGCTTGCTCGCGCTGTTGGTGTACGCGGCGTCGTCGAACCCCCGCTCTACGATGACGAACATCCTCCAAGTGCTCACCCTCATCGGCATCTTCATCATCCCCATCAGCGCGCTCGTCGTCGCCTATCTCGCCATCGCGGGCGAACGCGAATCGGGCAGCATCAAGTTCCTCCTCGGGTTGCCGAACACGCGCCTCGACCTCGTCGTCGGGAAGTTCGTCGGCCGATCAGCGGTCGTCATCCTCGGTCTCCTGTTGGCCTTCGGTATCGCGGCGTTCGAGGGCCTCTTCATGCTCGATTCCATCGACTTCACCGTCTTCGCCGAGTTCTTCCTGCTGTTCCTCTATTTCGGCGTGACGTACGTCGCCATCGCGGTCGGTCTCTCCTCGGCCTGCGCTTCGCGGTCGCGTGCGATGGTGAGTTCCGTCGGGGTCTTCTTCATCTTCAACGTGCTCTGGACGATTCCGCCCATATCGCCGTCCTCGGCGCTCCGCTTCGTCGCACACGACCAACTCGGGATACAGCTCTCGCCGCGGATATACGAATTCGTCTATCTCATCAGCCCGTCGTACGCCTTCCAGCGTGCTTCCGGGTTGGTGTTTTCGGGCGGAGGAGTGTACCACTTCCGCGTCCTCGAACACGGAGCGGCGATTCCGTTCTACCTGAAAAAGTGGTTCATGCTCGTCATCCTCGGCGTGTGGCTCGTCGTCCCGCTCGTTCTCGGCTATCTATCGTTCGAACGCGCCGACCTCGGCTGAGAAATCGTGGGGTGACTTATCATAGCAACATAGTTTTAACTACCCTAGGAATTATATGGCCGTTATGGCCGCTATACAAACAACTGGCCTCACCAAGCGATTCGGTGAGGTGGTCGCAGTCCGTGACCTGAACCTCCAAGTCAAGGAAGGCGAAGTGTTCGGCTTCCTCGGTCCGAACGGGTCCGGAAAATCGACGACCATTAACATGCTCATGGATTACATCCGCCCGACCGACGGGACCGCAACAGTGCTCGGCTACGATGCACAGGAGGAAACGCAACCGATTCACGAACGGATCGGTATCCTCCCCGACGCGACCGACCTGTACGGGCGGCTCTCCGGACGGAAACACATCCAGTTCGCCATCGACTCCAAGGAGACCGGCGAGGACGCGGACGAAATCCTCGACCGCGTCGGCCTCTCCGAGGACGACGCCGCACGTGCGGCAGGTGGCTACTCGAAAGGGATGCGCCAGCGGGTGACGCTCGGAATGGCGCTGGTCGGCGACCCCGACCTCCTGATCCTCGACGAACCGTCCTCCGGTCTCGACCCGCACGGGGTCAAGGAGATGCGAGAGATCATCCAGGCCGAGGCGGACCGCGGTACGGCCGTCTTCTTCTCCAGCCACATCTTGAGTCAGGTCGAAGCGGTCTGTGACCGCGTCGCCATCATGAACAAGGGCGAACTCATCACGGTCGACACCATCGACGGGCTTCGGAACGCGACCGGAACCGGGGCAACGATGGTTCTGACGGTCGATACCGTGCCGAACGTCGATCTGGGACGAATCGACGGCGTCACGAATTCGACGGTGGAGGGCGACGAACTGCACGTCACGTACACGGAGGCGAGCGCGAAGGCGAAGGTCATCAACGCCGTCGAGGAGACGGGCGCGACCGTCGCCGACATCCGGACGAAGGAGTCGTCGCTCGAAGACCTCTTCGAGGCGTACACGACCGGTTCTGAAAGCCAGCGGATCGAATCGGAGGCCCGGCCATGAGCTGGGCCGTCGTCGCGCGCAAGGATTTCGAGGACGCCGCGCGGTCGAAGATGCTGTGGGGCATCACGGTGTTGTTCGTGCTGGCAACCGCCGGCGTGATGTACGCGGTGGGTGCGTTCACCGATGACTTCACTGCGAAAGAAGCCATCGGGCTCCTCAGTCAGCCCGCGACGCTCCTCGTTCCCCTCGCGGCGCTCGTCGTCGCGTACCTCGCCATCGCGGGCGAGCGCGAGTCGGGAAGCATCAAACTGCTCCTCGGCCTGCCACACACCCGACGGGACGTACTCATCGGCAAACTCCTCGGGCGCTCGGCCGTCGTCGGGGTTGCGACCATCATCGCATTCATCGCCGGTGCCATCGTCCTCGCCATCCAGTACGGGTCGTTCCCCGTGACCGACTTCCTCGTTCAGGGAGTCGTCACGTTCATCTTCGGAATGGTGTTCGTGGGAATCGCCATCGGCTTCTCGTCGATGGCGGCAACCCGGTCGCGGGCGATGGCGGGTGCCATTGGCCTGTTCTTCCTGTTCGAACTCGTCTGGAGCATCATTCCGCTCGGTGTCTACTACCTGATCGAGGGTGGAATGCCGAACGTGACGGAGGGGCTCCCTTCGTGGTATTTCCTCCTGCAAATCATCAACCCGACGAACGCTTACAGCGTCGCGGCAAACTTCCTCTCCGATCCGAGCGCCCCGAGTTTGTACGCGGGGTTCGTCAACGGTAGCGCACCGTTCTACCTCCAAGGCTGGTTCGCGTTCGTCGTTCTCGCGTTCTGGTTGGTCGTCCCGCTCGGCCTCGGCTACTGGCGGTTCAAAGGCGCGGACATCAGCTAATCGAACGGCAAAAAATTATCGCCCTTGGGCAACGGTCCTACTCGCCATCTCTTTTCCCAACTCGGCGTCGTCCATCTCGTCGAGCGTCGTCGAAAGCGACCCCTTCAGCGTCCGAATCTCGGCGATGAGTTCCTGATACTCCTCGTTGCGGTCCAGTTCCGACTGGTCGATGCGTGCTTCCAGGGTTGCCTGCTTCGACGACAAGGTGAGCAACTGCTGAACGTCGCTGGAGTACGTGGAGCGGCGAAGCAAACTCTCCACGATGGCGTATAGCTCGCTCGGTTCGGTTATCGGTTTGACGATGTAGGCGTCGTACCCCATCTCGATAACGTCGAAGTCCGGTTCGACGGCCGTCACCATTCCGACGCGGCAGTCGAACCCTTCCTCTCGAATCGTTTCGAGAACCGTGTCGCCGCTCACGTCGGGCATGTCCCTGTCGAGGAGCACGACATCGTACGATTCGTCGAGCATAGCTACGGCTTCGGCACCGTCGTACGCGATACGGACCTCGTATCGGTCTTCGAGCCAGCGGGCGAACAAATCGGCAATCGGCTGTTCGTCATCGACGACCAGTATTCGGTGGTTACTCATTCGTCATCTCCGGGTCGATGGACACACGGGTTTCATATTGGCGAGTGGTAGTACACGCTTTCTATCCCGCGGAAATCGGCAGTCCGCGGTATATATGGGTCTGGAGGCGTGAGAGTATCGTTCGCGTTTCGATCGGGTCAAAATTCCCGACCACTGCCAACGGATTTTCCGTGCGCCCGATCACATAGAAAAGATGTGGCCGGAGATAGTTCAGACCACATGTTTCCCACGAAACACACTTAAGTGCGTTTCCAATTCAACGAGCTATACATTCATCGGACGTAGTAACCCGGCGATGAGATTCGCATATCCGCGCCGAAGGCGGCCACCGACGGCCTGTGGAGAGATTCCCAGTTCGTCGGCTAACTCTTCGCGTGTGATTCCGCGCGGCCGTTCGAAGTATCCTTCCTCGTAGGCAGTGACGAGCGTCTCGCGCTGTGCAGGCGTGACGCCCGCAGAGTTGTGGACTGCTCGCTCCTGCATCGAATACACTCGTTCGACCTGCATTGGAATCTCCTCGTGTTGACAGAACGACTGGAACGCCGACATCTCCTCTTGCGCCGGGAACCGGAGATGAAACGTCCAGTCGTCGGCCGTCCCGTGTGCTTCCACGATAGTCGCGTTGGCTTCCTCGACTCCGTGGACGAAGTTCGTGATCTCGTCGTTCCATCTGATGTGGAACAACGTTTCATCAGTCAGGGTGTCTATTCTCGTGAGTTTGTCGACAGCTGGTTCGTCTCGTACTGCGGTTTCGAACCGTTGGACGTCCGTGCCGCGAGCCCAGAAGAACGGGAACAGCGACGTTCCCACCGGGACGACTTGTTCGAGTTCTATCTGCACCTGAGAGTCCGCTTGTAACGCACGGCCAAGTGCAAACTCATCGGCGGATATCGAAATCTCCACGATGGAACTCATTTGTTTTCGATACCACCACGCGAAAATCTGTTACGCGAAGGTATTCAATGTTGTTGCCAACTTCAGCTACAATCGTCCGAAAATAATCGTTGTATTCGACACGAGAGCGGCGTGTTTCCTCCTCGAACGAAACCCCGATTGCGTCCGAATCGACGGCCAATTACGTCTCTATCCCCTCCGAATCAGTTCTGTGAGCGTTCCGGATTCGATCGGTATCGACTCCGTCGCTGTTTCGTACGCTCCCTAAATTATTCAGATAACTTTCGTTGTCTCCGCCGCTTCGAACGCCGCCGCTCTGTTCATCCCGTTGCCGAGGATGGTGTACCGATCGCGGATCTCGTGGGCCGTCGTGAGCGCCTCGACCACCGTGTCGGCATCGATACCCAATTCGTCGGCCGTCGTCGGCGCACCGATGGTCGAGAGTGCGTTGCGGATTCCTCGCCAGTCGCCGCCGTGGAGATACTCCGTGATGATGGAGCCGACGCCGACCTGATGGCCGTGCAGCGCCGCGCCCGGCGCGATCCGGTCGAGTTGGTGCGAGAACAGGTGTTCCGCCCCACTCGCCGGACGTGAGGAGTCGGCGATGCTCATGGCGACTCCCGAGGAGACGAGCGCCTTGACGACGACCCATGCCGACTCCTCCAGTCCGGGTTTGATGCTGCCCGCGTTGTCCACCAGCATCTCCGCCGTCATCTCCGCGAGCGTCGCCGAGTACTCGTGGAACTCCACGTTCTGGAGTCGCTGTGCGAGCCGCCAGTCCTCGACGGCCGTGTAGTTGCTGATGATGTCGGCACACCCCGCCGTCGTCAGCTTCCACGGCGCGTCGGCGATGATTTCGGTGTCCGCGACGACCGCCAGCGGTGGCTCCGCCGCGACGCTGTGGCGCGTGTCCTTCTCCGGCACCGAACCGCGACCGCTCACGATGCCGTCGTGGCTCGCCGCCGTCGGAATCGAGACGAACCCGCGTCCGACCTCGTCGCTCGCCATTTTGGCGATGTCGATGGCCTTCCCGCCGCCCACGCCGACGAGATAGCCCGGCTTTACCTCGTTCGCGATGTCGATGACGCGCTGTATCGCGGCGAAACTGGCTTCCTCGATGACGACCGTTTCGACGTCCAAGCCCGCTTCCTCGAACTGCGTCACGACGCGTTTTCCCGCCACCTCGTTCGGCGTCGGACTCGTCACCAACAGCGGCGTCCCCTGCAGATGTAACTCGTCAATCGCGGCGACCGTCTCCGAGAGCACGCCATGACCTACCAGGACGTTCCTCGGTAGCCGAATCCACGACGATTTTTCGAACATATCAGTGGGTCTTTTCTGCGCAGTCAAACACTTTCCCCTCCGGAGACGCGCACGGTCGTGATTGGACCACGACCCCTCCGACTCGCGCCATCCGGATGACAACATCCTTACCGTGATTCGTCGATAGGGATGACAGGATGGATTCGGAGCAGTCGGACGACTTACCGGACGAGTTGGACGTGGACGAACGAGAGATGGAACGACGGAAACAGATTCGGGAGTTCCTCGACCGCTCACGGAGCGGCGCGCCCGCGGCGGGCGAAGCGATCCGTGACCGGTTCTCCGGCGACGAGGTGTTCGAACGCATCGTCGCGACGGCATCGTACGAGTTCAGCTGTTCCGACCGACAGTTGTTCCTCAGCGGTCTCGCCGCCGGGCTCTCGATAATGCTGTCGTTTCTCACCCGCGCGACGGTCGAAGCGACGGTTCCCGGAACCGCCGGTGAAATCCTCGGCTACCTCCTTTACCCAATCGGGTTCGTCTTCATCGTCATCGGCGGCTACCAGTTGTACACCGAGAACACGCTCACGCCGGTCACGCTCGTCCTGACCCGCATCGCGAGCGTTCCCCTCCTGCTTCGCGTCTGGGGCATCGTCTTCGTCGCAAACATCCTCGGCGCGATACTCGGTGCCGTGTTGCTCGCCGAAACGGGCATCTTTAGCCCGGACGTCGCGCGCGTCGCGACCGAGATGGGAACGCACGCATTGCACACGCCGTGGTTGGACCTGTTCTTCAAGGGCATCGTCGCCGGATGGCTCGTCGCGGGGATGGTGTGGATGACCCACGCGGTCCGGGAATCGACCGCCCGCGTCCTGCTCGTGATCTTCATCATGGCGCTCATCCCGGCGAACGGGTTGTTCCACTGCGTCATCGCCACCTGCGAGGTGTTCTACCTGGTCTTCAGCGGGAGCGCCGGTGTCGTCGCCGCCCTGTCCGGCGTGACGCTGCCGATAACGCTCGGCAACACCGTCGGCGGCGTGTTGCTCGTCGCGATATTGAACTACAGCCACACGCAGGAGAGTTCGCTGGACGAGAGCGAACAGCGGGACTTCAAACTCCAGTGGTTCGAGTGGCTGTTCGAACAATCGCCGCGAGAATAGTTCGTTGGCGGATGCGGGCGTGAAGTCGGGTTTCGTGTGAGATACAGGGCACATATCGATAACGGAACTCAGTCGGTCTGCAAGGCGAGTTCGGTTGATGAGGGCGGAGAGAAAAACGATAGGCGGCTTCATTTCAGCAGCCACTTAAAACCATTCTGAACGGCTTCCGTACCGCCGGATTCGACGATATCGCCGTGGCCGGGAATCAGGCGGTCGAAGTCCCACGCAAGGATGTTCCGCACCGACTGGGTGAGTGTTTCCTTGTTTCTAATGGGAAGTTTGAATTCCGGAAGCTGTCCAACTCGATTGTAGATGCCGCTTAGCCGGCCAAAAAGTCGCATCTCTAAAGAGCTGTTCTCGGTGATGTGAACACCCATGTCGCCTAGAATGACGGTTTTACTTGGCCGATGAAAGAACGCGAGTTCGGTGATCCACCAATTGCCCATAAGCGCGGTCTGGTCGATGTCGGTACTCCAGCGAGGGTCCGGCGTGCTCCCGAGGAGGCCGTCGAATCGGAGGTCAGGTCGTCGAGCGGGTAATCCCGGCGCAGCGAACAGTTTGACGTCAGGATAGGCCGCCCGATACTGTTCCATATACAAGTGACCGTGGAGTTTACTCGTCGGTACGACGAACCGAACGTCACCGAGTGCATCGAGCGCGGCTTTCACCTCGTATGTCAATTCCGCCGGTGACTGAACGAAGAGACTCCCGTCCGAGAGACGGATGACGGCCATGATGCGATTGGTCCGGATTCCATGAAATCGGAGGGAATCCTCGTACACCCACAGGTTCGTCGAGAGTTTCGTGAGAACGCTATCGTGTGACTGTTGAAAAGGCATACGAATGCCGGAGATAGGGTGACGAGTAATCTAAAGTTTTCCCGAGGATCTCGCGTCTAAGCGGGGTAGGATGGCGTATCGTGGGTGAGTTCGACAGAACCAGAGAAACCAAGACCAAACTCAACGCAGTCCGCTCGTCGCCTTCAGATCGTATCCAGCACGCCCAGAATCCGCTCCTCGTTCTCGCGGCCGGGGTCGTACTCTTCTCCATCACGCTCGCTTTCCAAGTGCTCCTCGACGGTGCGCTCCATGGCCACGTCGAGCGGCGTGGATTCCCACCCGAGCGCTTCCAGTTTGTTCGTGTCGAGGACGTGCGGGTAGTCGCGGTAGAGGATGTAGTCGTCGGTGGAGAGGTCCGCCGTCGAGAGTTCGCGGTCGCTGGCGTGGACGAGTTCCACCTCGGTATCGAGCGCGTCGGCGATGAGCGAGAGCATCTCGTCCATGGTAACCAGTCGGTGGTCGCCGACGTTGTAGGCCTCGCCGGGTTCGCCCTCTTCGGCGACGATGCGGAGCGCGCTGGCCACGTCCTCCGCGTAGGCGCGGTGCCAGAGATTCCCGCCGTCGCCGGGGACGACGAGGCGGTCGTGCTCGTTCACGCGGTCGATCCAGAAATCCAGGCGCTCGGTGTAGTCGTAGGGTCCGTAGACGATGCACGGTCGGACGCTCATCGCGTTGACGCCGCGCTCTGCGGCCTCGAAGATGGCTCGGTCGCCCTCGGCCTTCCGCGGCCCGTAGGTCTCCCCGGAGTCGTCGGTGGCCTGTTCGGCCGTGCAGTCACACAGTTCGGTGTCGTTCTCGCGCTTCGGAATCACTTCTCTGCCGTAGGCGCTCCCGCTGGAGATGTAGACGTATCCCTCGACGTCCGCGAAGATTTCCGTCGCCGAACGCACCTCGCGGGGTTTGTACGCCACGCAGTCGATGACGATGTCGGGATCCACTTCGTCGCGCGCCGCTTCGAGCGCGCTGTCGTTCGTCCGGTCGCCCTCGAAGTGGCTCACACCTTCCGTCTCCGAAAACGGGTTGTCGTGGTTGCCGCGATTGAAAATCGTCACGGCATATTCGTTGTCGAGCAGGTCGGTGACGAGGTGACGACCGATGAATCGCGTCCCCCCGATGACGAGTGCTGTGTCCATGCCGGTCCGATTGCGTGGCGGGCGGAAAACGATACCGAAGGCGGAGAAGTGGGGGTGGGCGGACCGAACGGACCGCCGTCGGTGGCGACACCGCAAAACTGGACGGTTGGCCGGGAAGAAAGCGATATGCTGGAGGAGAATTTTCACATCGAGTAACTATCGCCGTTGAGACGGGCCATCGAAAGATAATCTCGCTCCAGAACGATGCATGTGCAACAGATGCGGCCGGTAGAATGTTTATTGTTCATCCCGGAGTAGGCCAAGTATGCAAGTGCGCGAAGCGCGAACCGAGGACATCGCTGGAATCCAAGACGTCGCAGAGAAGTCGTTGACTGCCTCGTACTCGCACTTTTTGGACGACGAGGTGATCGAACACGCCATCGAGGAGTGGTACGACGACGAGAATCTGGAAGGCGAGTTCCAGAGCAGGGGCACGCTGTACCTCGTCGCGCTCGACGGCGGCGACGTGGTCGGGTTCACCCAGAGCGAAGTACTGCCCGACAGTCCGGAAGGGAACATCCTCTGGCTCCACGTCGACCCCGATCGACGCGGTGAGGGGGTCGGGACCAAGCTTCTCGGCCAGACGAAGGAGAAACTCGAAGACAAGGGCGTCGAGAACCTCTCGGGGCTCGTTCTCGAAGACAACGAGGACGGCAACGAGTTCTACCGCGAACACGACTTCACCAAGGTCGGCGAGCGCACGGCCGAAATCGGCGAGGCGACCTACACCGAGAACGTCTACGCGGAGAGCGACGAACCGATACTCGAAGCCCGCGAGTTCGACGGCGAAACCCGATACATCAACCACTCCGAGAGCAGTCGCGGCTCGAAAGCGCCGTTCTTCGCCGTGTTCAACGACGAGGACTGCGAGGAGCGCTACGGCTACTACTGCTCGAACTGCGAGACGCTCGACAACGCGATGGACAGCATGGAACGCATCGAGTGTAACGAATGTGGCAACAAGCGAAAGGCGGCGCGGTGGGACGCGGCCTACCTCTAACTCTAAAAAGTCGAACTCCCTTTTTCAGTCGTCAGACGGGACGCGAAACCCCGAGGATCGACGGACCGCGGGCACCGGACGGGGTGGCGACGTGCGAACGTCTTCCTTCCCTTCCTCGATGGCCTGCCGGTACGCGTCGGGCATGATTTTCACGAACGAGACGGAGTCCCACTCGTCCAACAGCGACAGCGCCGTTTCGCTCCCGGTCGCGGCGGCGTGGTTCTCGACCAGCCGCCGAACGACCTGCTCGTCGCGCTCGTCCATGTCCGACGAGAGCGTCACGGTCTCGTCGTTGACGCGCTCCCGGAACGCATCGTTTTCGCCGTCGTCCAGCACGTAGGCCACGCCACCGGTCATCCCGGCGGCGAAGTTCTCGCCCGTCTCGCCGAGGACGACCGCGACGCCGCCGGTCATGTACTCACAACCGTGGTCGCCGACGCCCTCGACGACAGCTTTCGCGCCACTGTTCCGAACGGCGAAGCGCTCGCCTGCGACGCCGTTGACGTACAGTTCGCCCTTGGTCGCGCCGTACAGCGCGACGTTGCCGATCACGATGTCGCTCGCATCGTACGCGGCTTCGTCCGGCGTATCGACCACGAGTCGCCCGCCGGAGAGACCTTTCCCGACGTAGTCGTTGGCCGCGCCCGTCAGGAACAGGTCGAGACCGGACTGGGCGAACGCGCCGAAGCTCTGGCCCGCGTAGCCGTCGAAGTGGCAGGTGACGGACCCGTCCGGCAGGCCCGCTTCGCCGTGGACCGCCGAGATTCGACCCGAGAGCATCGCGCCGATGGACCGGTCCTGATTCGAAATCGTGCGTTCGAGTTCGACCGATTCGCCGTCCTCGATGGCCGGTCGCGCCGCATCGAGCAGGTCGTGGTCGATGTGGTCGTCCAACTCGTGATCCTGTTCCTGCGTTTTGGTACGACCGTCGCCCGTCGGTTCGGCGAGAACGCGCGAGAGGTCGAGACTGCGCGCCTTCGGGTGGTCGGTCTCGCGCTGGCGGAGCAGTTCGACGCGTCCGACCATCTCCTCGATGGTCTCGAAGCCGAGTTCGGCCATGATCTCCCGGAGTTCCTCGGCGATGAAGACCATGTAGTTGATGACGTGGTCGGGTTCGCCGGGGAACCGCGCCCGGAGGTCCTCGTCCTGCGTGGCGATACCGACCGGACAGGTGTTCTCGTGGCAGTTACGCGCCATCACACAGCCGCTGGTGACCAGGCTCGCCGTCCCGAACGCGTACTCCTCCGCGCCGAGGAGGGCCGCGACGGCCACGTCGCGGCCCGTCTTCAGGCCGCCGTCGACGCTGACGCGGATGCGCGAGCGAAGGCCGGTCTGTCGAAGCATCTGGTTCGCCTCGGCGAGGCCGAGTTCCCACGGCAGGCCCGCGTTCTTGATGGACGTGCGCGGACTCGCACCGGTGCCGCCGGAGTGCCCCGAGATGTGGACTACGTCGGCCTTGGCCTTCGCGACACCGGCCGCGACGGTGCCGACGCCCGCCTCCGAGACGAGCTTCACGTTGACCTCCGACCCGTCGCTTCCCGCCTTCAGGTCGTAGATGAGCTGTTTCAGGTCCTCGATGCTGTAGATGTCGTGTTGTGGCGGCGGCGAGATGAGGCCAACGCCCGGCGTCGCGTGGCGGACGTGAGCGATCATCTCGTTCACCTTCTTTCCGGGGAGGTGACCGCCTTCGCCGGGCTTCGACCCTTGAGCCATCTTGATCTGCACTTCGTCGGCCGATTGCAGGTACCGACTCGTGACGCCGAACCGCGCGCTCGCGACCTGTTTTACCGAGCACTCGCGCTCGGTGTCGAACCGCTCGGGCGGTTCGCCGCCCTCGCCGGTGTTGGACTTGCCGCCGATTCGGTCCATTGCGATGGCGTTGTTCTCGTGCATCTCGGGCGAGAGCGACCCGAGGCTCATCGCCGCCGTCGAGAAGCGGGTGACGACGTCCTCGACGGGTTCGACCTCCTCGACCGGAATCGACTCGCGCGCTTCGGTGTCGAATTCGAGCAACCCGCGGAGCGTCTGGAGCGTCCCCTGCTGGTCGTTTATACCCTCGGCGAACGTCTCGTACTCCTCGATGTCGTTCTTCCGAACGGCACGCTGGAGCGCACCGACGGATTTCGGGTTCCACTGGTGGTGGATTCCGTTCGAGCGGTGTTCGTACTCGCCCTTCCGTGCAACCTTGGGGTCGTCGAACGCCGCCTCGTGGCGTTCGCGCACGTCGTCCTCTATCTCCTCTACGCCGATGCCTTCGGTGCGGTTCTCCGTCCCGGCGAAGTACTCCTCGACGAACTCGCCGTTCAGGCCGACCGCCTCGAAGATTTGGGCACCGCGATAGCTCTCGACCGTCGAGATTCCCATCTTCGCCATCGTCTTCAGCAGGCCCTTCTCCAGCGCCGTGACGTATTTGTCGATGGCTTCGCCCTCGTCAGCGCCGTCCGGCCCGGCCACCAGATCAGTGATGGTCCGGTAGGCGAGGTAGGGGTTCACCGCACCCGCGCCGTAGCCGACGAGCGTGGAGAGGTGGTGAACCGTTCTCGGGTCGCCCGACTCCACGACGAGGCCGGTCCTGGTTCGCAGTCCCTCGCGCACGAGGTGATGGTGGACCGCGCTCGTGGCGAGCAGGGAGGGAATCGGAACCCTGTCGGCCGTCGTCGCCTTGTCCGAGAGCACGACGATTTCGGCACCCGATTCGACCGCGTCCTTCGCCTCCTCGCGCACCCGTGCGACCGCCGTTTCGAGGTCGCCATCGGCGTCGAAGGTGATGTCCACGACTTCGGTCGGGAAGTCCGTCCCCTTCACGTTCGCCAGTTCCTCGTCGGTCAACACGGGCGAATCGAGGACGAGTTGTCGGGCGTGGGCGGGCGACTCGTCGAGGAGGTTCCGCTGGCGACCGAGACGGGTTTCGAGGCTCGTCACCAGTTCCTCGCGGATGTAGTCGATGGGCGGGTTCGTCACCTGTGCAAACAACTGTTTGAAGTACGAGAACAGCGGCCGGTCGAAGTCCGACAGGACGGACAGCGGCGTGTCGTCACCCATCGACCCCACCGGGTCCTTGCCCCCTCGGGCCATCGGTTCGAGGAGTTCGCTCAGTTCGTCGTGGGTGTACCCCCAGACGGCTTGCCGGGCGCGGAGCGGGGAGGAGTCACCCGAACCGATATCGTCCTCGTCGAGGAAGTCCTCCAGATCCCCGGAACCATCCCAGTCCGAATCCGTTTCCTCGTCCAGTCGAACTTGCTCCTCGGCGACCCACTCGGCGTACTTCTCGTCGGTCAGGTCGTCGAACACGTCCTCGTCCGAGACGAGACCGCCCTGCTCGGGGTCCGCGAGGAATAGCTGTCCAGGCTTGAGGCGACCCCGCTCGACGACTTCGTCCGGTTCGAGGTCGAGCGCTCCGGCCTCGCTGGCCATCACGAGTCGGTTGTCGGTCGTCACGTCGTAGCGGCACGGACGCAGGCCGTTCCGGTCGAGCACGGCACCGACGCGGTCGCCGTCCGTCGCGGCGACGAGCGCCGGGCCGTCCCACGGTTCGATGAGGGAGGCGTGAAAGTCGTACCACGCGTTCCGGTCGCCGTCGGTTCTGTCGCGCCACGCTTCGGGCACCAACATTCGGAGGGCGTGGGGGAGTTCCCGTCCGTCCTGCATGAGGAGTTCGAGGACGTTGTCCACGACCGCCGTGTCGCTCTGATCGAGCGTCGTCACCGGCGTGACTCGGTCGATGTCGTCGCCGAGCACGTCGCTTTCGAGGTCCGTCTCGCGCGCCGCCATCCAGTTGCCGTTCCCCTGAATCGTGTTGATTTCGCCGTTGTGGATGACGCGGCGGTAGGGGTGAGCGAGTCGCCACGCGCCGAGCGTGTTCGTGGAAAACCGTGCATGAACCAGGGCGAGGGACGATTCGAACAGTTCGTTACGGAGGTCGGGGAAGTAACCGCCCAGTTGGTCACCCTTGAGCAGTCCCTTGTACACGAGCGTCTTCCGGTCGAGCGAGCAAACATAGAACTCCTCCGCGTCCTCGCGCGCCGCGACGGTGTTCTCCAGTGCGCGCCGGGCGACGTACAGCGTCCGGTCGAACTCCTCGACGTCCATCTCCTCACCCGGTGCGACGAAACACTGTTCGATGACGGGTTCCGAGTCGAGCGCCGTCTTTCCCAAATCCCCGTTCTCCGTCGGCACCGTTCGCCAGTCGAAGACGGTCACGCCCTCCGACTGGAGCACGTCCTCGACGGTTTCTTTCAGTTCGGCGCGGAGTTCGTCGTCCTGCGGAAGGAACAGTTGGCCGGCGGCGTACGTCTCCGGCAGGTCGGTGCCGAGTTCGACCGCGAAGAAGGCGTCCGGTCGTTGAACGAGGATTCCGGCACCGTCCCCGGTGTTCGATTCTGCGCCCGTCGTGCCGCGATGTTCGAGGTTGGCGAGTAGCGACAGGCCGTCGGTTACGATTTCGTGGCTGGTGTGGGCGTCGAGGTCCATTACGACACCGACACCGCAGTTCGACCGCTGGTCGGTCGGATCGGCGAGGAAGTCAGTCATATGCGAGCGCATGACAAACACACATAAGAGGTTTCTCCTGAAGGGGAAAGGGTGTGCTATTGTCAATATGTGTTCCTTATATATTGGACGGACGTGTGATAGAAAGGCAAGGAAATGAAACTAATAGAGATATTATGGCGAAAGGGAGGAGAAATATCTCCATATGCGTGCTGTCTCTACAAATAGTCAATGCTGTTCTTTTCGCTCTTTTCGTTCTATTCGCTCTCGATGAGTGCCATCAAATCCTCATCGTCGTAGTTGACCAGGAGTCTCGATTCGTCCTTGAAGGTTCGAAGCGCGATCTGTGTCGAGGAATGTTCGACCCCATCGGTGTGGATGATGTCGTCGATGTACTCCTGCAGGTGGTCGTGGTCACGCAGGTGAGCGATGACGGTGAACGACTTCTCCCCGAGCATGAAATATACCGTTTGGACGCCGGAGATGTTCGTGAGGCACTCGCCAATCTCGTCGTATCCGGGGCCGTAGTCGCTCTTGATTTCGCTGATGACGGTGAGCTCCAGACCGAGCTCCCGCGCGTCGAGTTTCGAGACGGTTCCCGCGAGGATTCCCTGTTTTCGATACTTGTCTAGCCGATAGTACACGGTAGAGGTACTGATATCGAGTTCATCGCTCACTTCGTCGACGTCGATATCCCCCTCTCTGTCGAGCCATTGAAGGATTTTAAAGTCTTTTTCGTCTAGATTGACTTCGGCCATATCTAACTGATTGTAGCCGGGTTTCTAAAACTTTGCTAACGATTCCTGCGTTGGTTGAATGGTGATCCTATGGATTTCAACATATGATATTTGATATTATTATCACAAAATACGCAACTTTTCGTATATTACCCGCTTCCCCACCATCATCTACCTCTCTTTTATATCATATTGTATAAATAACTTTGTGAATATTTGCAGTGAAGGGAAACGTGTTCGACAACCGATGGACGTTCGGGGAGGCTACGAATCGTTCGTCCTATTCGTCCGTCGCATCAGAATCTCGTGTGTGTCTACCGTCGGTTCGTCGTCACCCGGTCGCCGTTGGTGATAGCCCCCATCGGACTCCATCTCCCAACAGCGTCGATTGTCGGCGAGCATGGATTCCAGGATGGTCGAGAGTTCCTCCCGAAGCGTCGAATCCCGCACCGGCGCGATGGTTTCGACTCGATTGTCGAGGTTTCTGGTCATCCAGTCGGCCGAACCGATGTAGTAGTCCGGGTCGCCGTCGTTACCGAAATAGAAGATCCGGGAGTGTTCCAGAAACCGACCGACGACGCTGTAGACGTCGACCGTCTCACTCAGTCCGTCCACGCCGGGTCGAAGCCGACAGATGTCCCGGACGATGAGGTCGATATCGACGCCGTCCATCGCCGCACGGTACAACTCTTCGACGATTTTCGGATCTTCGAGCGAATTCATCTTGGCGACGATTCGACCGTCCTCGCCCTCGCGGGCCAGTGCCGCCTCGTTTCGAATCGCCTCCGTAAACCGCTCGCGCATGTTCCCCGGCGCGATGAGCAGTTTTCGGTACTCCTCGTGGTGAGTATGGCCGGTGAAGAAGTTGAACAGGGCGCTCAGGTCCTGCCCGATCTTTCGGTCGGCGGTCAACAATCCGAGGTCGGTGTACGTCTTCGCCGTCTCCGAGTGGTAGTTCCCGGTTGCGATGTGCGAGTACAACCGGACGCCGTCTTCCTCCTCGCGGACGACGAGCGCGGTCTTGCTGTGTGTCTTGTAGCCGATGGTCCCGTAGGCGACGTGAATCCCCTCCTCCTCCAGTTTCTTCCCCCACTCGATGTTGTTCTCCTCGTCGAATCGAGCCTTGAGTTCGACCATCACCGCCACCTGCTTGCCGTTTCTCGCCGCCTCGATGAGGCTCTGGACCACCTTCGAATCGCTCGCGGTTCGATAGATGGAGAGTTTGATGGCGAGCACGTCGGGGTCGGTCGCGGCCTGACTCAGGAACTTCTGGACGGTGTCCTCGAAGGAGTGGTACGGATGGTGCACGAGCACGTCGTTTCGCCGAATCTCCTCGAAGACGTCCACTCGTTCGTCGGGCACGCCGCTGGTGAGTCGCGGATGTGGTTGTGGCGTCCACGGTGCGGACTTCAACTCGGGCCTGTCGAGGTCGGTCAGATCCATGAAATCGCGGAAATCCAGCGGTCCCGGGAGTTCGAAGACCTCGCGCTCGTCCACGTCCAACTGTTCCATCAGGAGGTCCCGAACCGCGTCGGGCATCCCCTCCTCGATTTCGAGACGGACGACGGTGGCGAACCGTCGTTCCCGCAGTACCGTCTCTATCATGTCGATGAGGTCCTCGGCGACCTCCTCGTCCTTCCCGACCTCCGCGTTTCGGGTGACGCGGAACGTCGAATGGTCGATGATTTCGGTGCTCGGAAACAGCAGGTCGAGGTTCGACCTGATGACGTCTTCCAGGGGGACGAACCGCGTTTCGTCCCCGATTCGCACGAGACGCGGCCGGTTTCGCGGAATCTTCACGCGCGAAAACGTCGGCTCCGAGTCCCCGTCCCGGCGGGTCAACACCGCGAGCGAGAGGCTCAAGTTGGAGATGAACGGAAACGGGTGGACCGGGTCGAACGTCAGCGGCGTGAGCGTCGGGAGCACCGACTGCTCGAAGTACTCCCGAAGGTCGTCGCGTTCCGCCGACGAAAGCGAATCGTAGGCGACGATGTCGATTCCCGCCGCCGCGAGTTCGTCGTGAATCACGTCCCGGTAACAGGCCGACTGGCGACGAAACATGTCGTGTGTCACGTCGAGAATCTCGTCTATCTGCTCCTCCGGCGTCCGACCGTCGGGCGATAGTTCGGTGACGTCCGCCGCCATCTGCTGTTTCAGGCCGCCGACCCGCTTGCGGAAGAACTCGTCCATGTTCGTCGTGAAGATGGCGAGAAACTTCACGCGCTCCAGCAGCGGGTTGCGCTCGTCTATCGCTTCGTGGAGCACTCGCTTCTGGAATTCGAGTTGACTCAACTCTCGGTTGAGGTAGTATTGCGGGTCACTGAGATCGATATCCGCGTTTTCAGCTCCCGATTCGTCGTCGCCGTCATCCGGTAACTCGTGTTGTGACATGACTACTCGCGGAGGACGGGTCGATTTATTGGGACCGAGGAGTGACGATGGAGTCGTCGCTTCTGTCCGCGTCCGTTCGCAACGATTCCTGTGTGACGAACTCGTCGCGGCGATAATCGTACGCGGTGAGTTCGCCGCCGTAGACACACCCCGTATCGAGACCGACGGCCCATTCGCGTTCGACCGGCCGTTCGAGCACGGTATGACCGAAGAACACCCGTCGCGGGCCGTCGTACCGCTCGAACCAGAACGGCCGGTCGTAGCTCCCGTCAGGGTCCATCGAACGCGTCGTTTCGAGGTCGTCCACGGAGTGCTCCGAAAGCGGTTTTCGCGGGTCAACCCCGCCGTGAACGACGAGCGCGTCTTCCCACGATATCGCCGCCGGGAACTCCCGGACGGACTCGATTTCGTTCTCGCCGAACTCGTCCAGTTCGACGTCCCCGTCGAGGAGTTTCTGCTCGTTGTTACCCCGAATCGACCGGAGGTTGTCGTTCTCCCGTACCAACTCGACGACGCCGAGGCTGTCCGGTCCTTTTCGAATCAGGTCGCCGACGAACACCACGAGGTCGTCGTCGCTCGGCGACAGTTCGTCGAGAAGCGATTCGAGTTCCGGCAGACAGCCGTGAACGTCGCCGACAACGTAGATATCCTCCCACTCGTCGGCGTCGATTCGCTCGTGTGGCACCCCATCGTCGAACGTTGGACTCGAAACCATTGTTGTAGTCGTGGCCGCTCACCGCAACGATAAACGGCCGCTTGGCGGGGAAAATCCGGTCTGCGGTATAAACGGTTTATAATTCCCGACCGTAGCGGTCTGATCGATACGTATGTGAATGAATATCAATAGCGGTGGGGATCTACTCCTCGGTCGCTCGACCCCGTAAATCCGTGCGCTGGATCTTGCCGGTCGTCGTCTGTGGGAGTTCGGCGACGAACTCGATTCGGCGGGGATACTCGTACGCCGCGAGGTCGTTTCGGACGAGGGTGCGTATCTCCTCCCGGAGCGACTCGTCCCCATCGACGCCGGAGGTGGGTTGGACGAACGCCGCGATTATCTCGCCGCGCGTTTCGTCCGGGATGCCGACGACGCCCACCTGTTCGACGGACGGGTGTTCGAGAATCGCCTTCTCGATTTCGCCGGGGCCGACCCGATAGCCGCTGGTGATGATGAGGTCGTCGTCGCGCGATTTGAACCAGATGTAATCGTCCTCGTCCTGCACCGCGAGGTCTCCCGTGAGGTGCCAGTCTCCGACGCGAACCGACTCGGTTTTCTCGGGAGCGTTCCAGTACTCCTCGAATATCGCCGGTTCGGTGGGGTTTCGGACCGCTATCTGGCCGACCTCGCCGCGGGGTAGTTCCGTCCCAATCTCGGGGTCCACGATGGCGACGTCGTGGCCCGGAACGGGTTTTCCCATGCTCCCCGGTTTCGCCTCGAACCAGTCGTGACAGTTGGCGACCAGCAGGTTCGCCTCCGTCTGGCCGTACAGTTCGTTCACCGTGACGCCCGCCAGTTCCTCCTCGGCCCACGCGAGGATTTCCGGGGTCAGCGGTTCGCCGCCGGTACTGATGGAATCGAGGTCGAGGTCGTAGGCGTCGGTCGGGTCGGACACCTCCATCATCATGCGGATGGCCGTCGGCGGGATGAACGCGTCCGTGACGCCGAACTCCTCCGCGATTTCGAACGCTTCTTCGGCGTCGAACTTCCCCATCGGATAGCCGACGACGGGGCGGCCGTAGTGCCACGACGGATACAGCAGGTCGCCGAGCGCGCCGATCCACGCCCAATCGGCGGGCGTCCACGCCACCGTCTTTCCGACCACATCCCGTTCGAAAACCATCGAGTACGTCGGGCAATGGCCGATCCAGACGTGGTGTCCGTGGAGCGCACCTTTCGGCGGTCCGGTGCTCCCGCTCGTGTACATGACGATGGCGGGCGTCTCCGGCGTCGTCTCGGCGAGTTCGAACGAGCGTGCTCCATCTCGGAGGAGGTCCTCGAAGTCGATTGCATCACCCTCGGCGTCGCCGTCCACCTCGACGACGTGGTCGAGGTTCGGACAGTCGTCCCGGACGTCCGCGAGCGTCGGTCGGACCGATGCGTCCACGACGGCGACCATCGCGCCGCTGTCGTCGAGTCGGTAGCCGAGCGATTCGGACCCGAACAGCACCGACAGCGGTATCGATATCGCGCCGAGTTTCCAGCACGCCAGATGGGTAATGGGGTTGGCCGGTTTCTGCGGAACGGCGACCGCTACCCGGTCGCCGAACCCGACGCCGAGGTTCGACAGGGCGTTCGCAACACGGTTGGACAGCACGTCGATGTCGTGGAACGTGTACGTCTCCCGTCGCCCGTCGGGGTACGCTTGGAACAGCGCCACCGACCCCTTCGGGTCGTCGTGCTTCCGGAGCAGGTCGTCCGCGATGTTGAACGACTCAGGCAGGTCCCACGAGAAGTTCTCACGGGTCGTTTCGTACGTGTCGTCGAGCGTGACGTACTTCGGCATGGTAACTGCTTACACGCGCGCGACTATCTAATCCAAGGTTCACATGTCACGGTCGGTGGCTGGCTACCCGATTCCGGTCGGTCCGTTTCGACTCATCCCGTCGAGGATGTATCTCTCCAGACGAAATTCTCGTCAAACTATAAATGGGGCTGAGAGAAAGTGCTCGTCATGAACGTACCGAACTCGACGGCCGCTATCGATCACAGTGGGGTGGCCCACGCATGAGTTGGATCGTCATCGCGCGCAAGGATTTCGAGGACGCCGTCCGTTCGAAGACGTTGTGGGTCATCACGGTCCTGTTCGTCGTCTTTACCGCGGGTGGCTTGTACGGCATTCAGTTAGCCTTCGAGGATCTGTCGGCGAACGCGGCCGTCAGGTTTCTCGACGTACCGGCGGGCCTGATCGTTCCGCTCGCGGCCATCGTCGTGGCGTATCTCTCCATCGCGGGTGAACGCGAGTCGGGGAGCATCAAACTCCTGCTCGGGCTACCGCACAGCCGACTCGATCTCGTTCTCGGGAAACTCGTCGGTCGAACGGCCGTCGTCGCGGTTGCGACGGTCGTCGCTTTCGCGAGCGCTGCCGTCGTCCTCGTCGTCTATTACGGGACATTTCCCGTCGTGAAACTCCTCCTGATGGGATTGCTCACGTTCCTGTTAGGGCTCGTCTTCGTGGCTATCGCCATCGGCCTGTCGGCCATGACCGCGAAACGGTCGCGGGCGATGGCGGGCGCGATAGGGTTGTTCTTCCTCTTCGAACTGCTGTGGAGTATCGTGACGACGGGCATCGCGTTGTTGTTTGACCTCGGGACGAGCGGCGGAAAGTTTCCGGCGTGGTACTACCTCCTTCAGCGCCTCAACCCGAAGAACGCCTACGGTATCGCCGCCAAAATCGTCGCTCCCATGAACAAGGATTACGCCATCACGTCGAACGGGAGCGGAAACGAGGCCCAGCAGACGACGGAAGCCGCGAAGAGCATGGCCGACACGGTCATCGGCGGGCACGTCCCGTTCTATCTCGATAACTGGTTCGCGTTCGTGATTCTCGCCCTGTGGTTGGTGTTGCCGCTCGCGTTCGGCTACTGGCGGTTCAAGCGCGTGGACGTGAGCTAAAAACGAACTTCCGTTCAGTACGACTTCGCGAAGTACGCCGTCTCCTCCGCTTCGTCGCCGCAGATGGAACACTCGTCGCCGCAGGGTTCCTCGTCTCGGTCGAGTGGCACCATGACGATTTCCGCCGAAATCTGGTCCTTGATCTCCGTCTCACAGTCCTCGTCGCCACACCACGCGGTCTTCACGTAGCCGCCGTGCTGGCCGATGGTGCCGAGGATGTCGGCGCGCGAGTCGGCCTCGCGGACGTTCTCCTCCAGGTTCTCCTCGGCCGCCTCGTACATCTTGTCGAACACGACGTCGAAGTGGTTTTCGATGGTTTCGGCGATGCCCGCGCGGTCCTCCACGACGTTCTCGCCGTCGGGGCGGTGAACGACCGTGATCTCGTCGTCTTCGACCTCGTGCGGGCCGATTTCGAAGCGGACGGGGACGCCCTTGAGTTCCCACTCGTTGAACTTGAAGCCGGGGTTGCGCTCGTCGCGGTCGTCGAGTTCGACGCGGACGCCCGCGTCTTCGAGGTCCTCCGCGATGCCCTCGGCGTACGAGAGCACTTCCTCGCGGTTCTCCTCCTGCCAGATGGGGACGATGACGACCTGCTCGGGCGCGAGCGTGGGCGGGCAGACGAAGCCCTGCTCGTCGCTGTGGGTCATGATGAGCGCGCCGAGTGCGCGCCACGACAGTCCCCACGAGGTGGTGTGGGCCACACGCTCGTCCTCGTTCTCGTCGGTGAAGTAGAGGTCGTACGCCTCCGCGAAGCCCTGCCCGAGGTAGTGGCTCGTCGCGCCCTGCACCGACTTGCCGTCGGGCATGAGCGCCTCGACGGTCGTCGTGGTGTCCGCACCGGGGAACTTGTCGTGTTCGGGCTTGCGGCCGGGCATGACCGGAATCGCCAGCACCTCCTCGAAGACTCGCTGGTACTGGTCGAGTCGGGTCATCGTCTCGTCCCACGCCTCGTCGCGGGTCTCGTGTGCGGTGTGACCCTCCTGCCAGAGGAACTCCTTCGTGCGGAAGAACGGCTTCGTATCCGTCGCTTCCCATCGGATCACGCTACACCACTGGTTGAGTCGGAGCGGCAGGTCGCGGTGGCTCCGGACCCACTGGCTCATGAACGGCGTGATGATGCTCTCGCTGGTGGGGCGGAACGCGAGACGCTCGTCGAGTTCGTCGTGTCCGCCGTGGGTCACCCACGCGACTTCCGGGTCGAACCCTTCCACGATGTCGCTCTCGCGTTCGAGGTAGCTCTCGGGGATGAGCGCGGGGAAGTAGGCGTTCTGCGCGCCCGTCTCCTTGAACCAGCCGTCGAGGCGGTCCTGCAGGCCCTCCCAGAGGGCATAGCCGCGGGGTCGGGTCACGATGAAACCGCCCATCGGCGCGTAGTCGGCGAGACCCGCCTTCAGAACCACTTCGGCGTACCAGTCGCCGGGACTGTACGATTTGGACTCGGTGATGCCGAGTTCCTGATCGTCGTTGCTCATTACTCCTACCCAGTCCGGATGCGGTCTTAAATGTCCTGAAGCAACGACACGGGGAGGTGAGTCGGGGTGGTTTCGGTTTTGTCGTGATTGCAGTTACTGAGAAGTGGTCCTCTCGGCTAATGCAATCACGACAAAACCAGAATCATACCCAAACTGATCTCTCCGCCGAATTTTCAACTTCCGTGTCAAAACTCCACGCCGGTCTCCAACTCCTCTTCGACCATCTTGTCCCCATCCTCGTCGAACCGGAACCACCCCGAAAACGTCTCGCCTGACAACAGAGACGGCATCCAGAGTTCGTCTTCCTCCCACATCTCGTCGTAGGGCATCTCATCGACGTCGAACCATCCCGGGTCCGCCTCTTCGGTCTCTCGCGGTGTCCCCGAAAACTCCTCGGCGCGGAAGACGTGGACGAACATCTCCGACTGCTCCCCGAAGACGAACTCGAACTCGCCGACCTTGGTCGGGTTCTCGACGGACACGCGAACCTCCTCTTGGACCTCCCGTACCGCGGCTTCGCGGGGCGTTTCGCCCTCCTCGACTTTTCCGCCTGGACCGACGAGTTTGCCCTCGCCGAGGCCGCGCTTCTTGCGGATGAGGAGGATTTCGTCGCCCCGAATCGGGTAACAGAGCGTCGCGGGTTGCATATCCCTCTACTGTCAGCGAACCGTACTGAAGGTTCCGAACCGACGGCTGGTGGAGCGAACCTTTTTGAATTCAATTATCCAACAAATAAATATGGGAATTCCAATCGAGGCCGCACCGGCCGGGGAGATGAGGCGCTGGTACAAGTGGCTCGGGTTGTTCGTGCTGGTCGCAAACGTCGGGTTGGTCGCCGTGTTCGGACTACAGGAACTGTCCGCGACGGGCCAACTCGCGCAGTTCTGTGTCGCCCTCGTCGCTGGCGTGCTGTTGATCCTGTCGAGTTTCGACCTGCCGTGGGGCGTCGAATGGTATCGCCTCGCCGGTGCGGGATACGTCTGTCTCGCGTCGCTGTTCCTGTTCAGCGGCGTCGATGCCGGACTGTGGATGCTCGCGGTGAGCTTCATCGGCGCACTCACGATAGCCACGTTCGGCTTCGACCTCGCACTCGGAGGCCGCTTTTTCCGGGCCAACACCGACGCTTAATCGACGGAAAACGGACTCTCTCCCTCCGTCCAATCCCACCCCGGCAGTCGCGTCTGAAACCCGGCGGCGAGGGCGGCGTCCAAGTCGTCCCTGCCCGCTTCCTCGTCGTCCAGATGGTGCATGATGTCCGCGTAGTGGAACGTGGCTTCGCCGAGCAGTCGGAACGGTTGATTCCCGGCGATCATCCCGGCGAGTTCCCGGCCGAGGAGTTCGTCCACGACGAACCCGGGGTAGTCCTCCTGCACGTCGAGGTCGCGGAGGAGGGCGACGAGCGCGGCGACGTTCACGGCGAGGTCCCCGTCGGCGAAGATGGCGTCCACTTCGGTCCGGTACTGCGGTTCTGACACCGAATCGACGTCCGTTCCGAACGCTTCGCCGAGGTTCGCTCGGACGTCGTTGATGAGCGCCACGACTTCGGTCCGCTCGCGGACCCATTCGTACTCGTCGGCGACCGTGGCGGGTGAGAGTTGCATAGGGGACCTGTCGTGTAGGATCACTTTAGGAGTTTTGAGAAAGCTTTTATAACCACACCGTTTAGTGGGTGATAAGCGGGTTTTCCTGTGTCATCCATGAGCAGATTGCTTTCGGAGACCGGGACCACATTATGCGCATTCATGCGTATCCGACAATCCCGCAGAACAAGCGAGACAATCTATGCTGTGCTGTATACGTCGTAGTGAACACGGTGGTTTTCCCCGCCGTCTGCGGCAATCCAAAATACGCCGGACCGACAGCATTCGCTCTCTCAACGGACGAAGCGGACTGTTTTCACCATGAGTAAAGTAGAGCAACAACTCGAAGACCTCAAAGCAACGATCACGAGCGAACTACCGAGCGACATTTCGGTATCTGACGTCAAATACGAAGGACCGGAACTCGTCGTCTACACGCGTGACCCGAAGAAGTTC
This sequence comes from Haladaptatus sp. AB643, assembly GCF_024136975.1. Taxonomy (NCBI): domain Archaea; kingdom Methanobacteriati; phylum Methanobacteriota; class Halobacteria; order Halobacteriales; family Haladaptataceae; genus Haladaptatus; species Haladaptatus sp. AB643. Next base: position 186,156 of record NZ_JAMYJW010000004.1, on the reverse strand, counting down.
GCGCGCAACGGCGACCTCATCCGAAAGTTGGCGAGCCAACTGCGAAAGCGCATCACGGTTCGTCCCGACCCCGATGTTCTTTCGCGTCCCGATACGGCTCGTAGCGAAATCCTCGACGTTATCCCCGAGGAAGCGGGCGTTACCGACCTCGATTTCCACGCCGATACCGGCGAAGTCGTCATTCAAGCCGAAAAACCCGGTATGGTTATCGGTAAACACGGCAGTACGCTCCGAGAAATCACACAGGAAGTCGGCTGGACGCCGGAAGTCGTCCGGACGCCGCCGATCGAATCCTCGACGGTCTCCAACGTCAGGAATTTCCTGAAACAGGAACGCGACGACCGACGCAACATCTTGGAGAAGGTCGGTCGCCAGATTCACCGCGAGGAGATGAGCAACGAGGAGTGGGTTCGCATCACGACGCTCGGCTGCTGCCGAGAAGTCGGACGCGCGAGCTTCATCCTCTCGACGCCCGAGACGCGTATCCTCATCGACTGCGGTGACAAACCAGGTTCCGACGACGTGCCGTACCTCCAAGTCGAGGAGGCACTCGGTGCGGGTGCGGCCACCATCGACGCGGTGGTGCTCACCCACGCTCACCTGGACCACAGCGCGCTCATCCCGCTCCTGTTCAAATACGGCTACGACGGCCCGATCTACACGACGGAGCCGACCCGCGACCTGATGGGTCTGCTCCAACTCGACTACCTCGACGTGGCCGCCAAGGAAGGCCGCGTGCCACCGTACGAGAGCGAAATGGTTCGGGAAGCGCTCAAACACACCATCCCGCTCGAATACGGCGACGTGACCGACATCGCCCCCGACGTGAAACTCACGTTCCACAACGCGGGCCACATTCTCGGCTCCTCGGTCACGCACTTCCACATCGGCGACGGACTGTACAACGTGGCGTTCTCGGGCGACATCCACTACGACGACACGCGCCTGTTCAACGGCGCGGTGAACGACTTCCCGCGCGTCGAGACGCTCATCCTCGAATCGACGTACGGTGGTCGCAACGACTACCAGACCGACCAGAAGGATTCCGAGGAGAAACTCAAGCGGGTCATCAACGAGACGTACGAGAAGGGCGGCAAGGTCGTCATCCCCGCGTTCGCGGTCGGTCGTTCACAGGAGATGATGCTCGTCATCGAGGAGGCGATGCGCAACGGCGACATCCCGGAGATGCCCGTCCACCTCGACGGGATGATCTGGGAGGCGACGGCGATTCACACGACGTATCCCGAGTACCTGCGTGATGATCTCCGGGACCGCATCTTCCACGAGAACGAGAACCCGTTCCTCGCCCCGCAGTTCAACCACATCGACGGCGGTGAGGAGGAACGACAGGACGTGGCGGACGGCGACCAGTGTATCATCCTCTCGACGTCCGGGATGGTCACCGGCGGCCCCATCATGTCGTGGCTCGAACACATCGGCCCGGACCCGGACAGCAGGATGGTGTTCGTCGGCTACCAGGCACAGGGTACCCTCGGACGCCGTATCCAGAGCGGATGGGACGAAATCCCGCTCAACGGACGCGGCAACCGGAGCAAGACGCTCAACCTCAAACTCGACGTGGAAACGGTCGATGGCTTCTCCGGCCACGCCGACCGCGCCGGTCTGATGAACTTCGTCAAGACGATGAACCCGCGACCCGAGAAGGTCCTCTGTGTCCACGGTGACGAGAGTTCGACCCAGGACCTCTCCTCGTCGCTCTACCACGAGTTCAACATCCGAACGTTCGCGCCGAAGAACCTGGAAACGTTCCGCTTCAAATAGAATCGCCGTTTCGGACCGCTTCGCCTTTTCAGTGCTCGACGTACTCCACCAACACGCCGCCCGTCGATTTCGGGTGGAGGAACGCCACGTCGTGACCCCACGCGCCGAGTCGCGGTTCCTCGTCGATGAGGGAAACGCCGTGGTCGCGGGCCGTTTCGAGCGCGCCCTCGATGTCGTCGGTTTCGAGCGCGACGTGGTGAATTCCGGGTCCGTTCCGTTCGAGGTACCGCGCAATCGTGCCGTCTTCGAGCGGTTCGAGCAGTTCGAAATAACTCCCGTCGAAGTCGAGGAAGACGACGGACATCCCGTCGAACACCTCCTCGTGGACGACCGGGGCGTCGAACAGCGCTTCGTAGGTTTCGGCGAGTTCCGCGGCGTCGTCGGTTGCGATACCGATGTGGTCGATTTGCATATCCTATTCTCATTCCGGGAGCGGATAACTTCGATGAAATCGCCGTTCGATGGCTGTTCGATGGCCGTTCGAGTGCCGCCCGAGTGTCGTCCGATGGCTGGTTCCAGGAATCCGCTCGGCGGGATTTCCGCCAACAAAGGCACTATCACGCCTCGCTTCGTGAATCGGTCCATGACGCCGACGGAGCTTCGCTCGGAGATTCCGGTATTGAACCGCACGACGTACATGAACACGGGCGCGAGCGGTCCCAGTCCCACTCGCGTCGTCGAAGCAGCCGAATCCTGTCTGGAACGCCACGAGTACGAGGCCTCGGCCGCGGAGGGGATGTACCCGATGGCGTTCGACGTGTTCGACCGAACGCGGGAAACCGTCGCCGACCACCTCGGCGCGTCGGCGGACGAGATCGCGCTCACACAGAGCACGACCGACGGCATCAACCGAATCGCGGCCGCACTCGACTGGGAGGAGGGAGATACGGTCGTTCGGACCGACCTCGAACACTCGGCGGGAATCCTCCCGTGGAAGCGGTTGGAAGGGCACGGCGTCGAGACTCGTACCCTCGCAAGCGAGAACGGGCGACTCGATACGGACGCCGTCAAGGACGCAGTCGCGGGTGCGAAACTCCTCTGTTTCAGTGCATTGACGTGGACGCACGGGACGATGCTTCCGGTCGAGGAACTCACGTCCATCGCGCACGACGCGGGGGCGCTCGTCCTCGTGGATGCGGTACAGTGTCCGGGGCAGATGGCGACCGACGTGACCGAATGGGGTGCTGACTTCGTCGCCGGAGCGGGGCACAAATGGTTGCTTGGACCGTTCGGCGCGGGGTTCTGCTTCGTCCGGGACGGGGCGGAAACTGACCTCGAACCCGCACACATCGGCTACCGGAGCGTCGAAGACCCCGACGCGGAGACGTTCTCCTACGAACCCGGTGCGCGCCGACTCGAAGTCGGAACCGTCTCGCCCGCTCCGTACGCCGGGCTTGGGGAGGCCATCGACCTCATCGAGGAACTGGGCTACGAAACCATCGAGAGTCGAATCCGTGAACTGACCGACCGACTCAAGAAAGGGCTCGTCGCCGCCGACGGCGTTCGGTTGCTCAGCCCACGCGAGTACGAATCCGGGCTGGTGACGTTCGAGGTGGACGACCCGGACGAGTTCGTCGAACGACTCGTCGACGAGGACGTTCGTATTCGTCCGCTTCCGTATCCCGGGAACTCCGTTCGCGCCTCGGTACACGTCTTCAATACCGAGGACGACATCGACGCGCTGCTGGAGTACGTCTGAGCGGCGAACCACGTTCCCTATTCTCCTCGAATCAGGACGGCCGTACCCATACGTTCATCGTGCCATCTGTTGTCATGGTATGCGTCCGTCGGACCGAGGAGTTCGGTATCGGCCGACGGTGGGGGAAAAGGATGTCTCACGATACACAACGAAAGGGATACGTTATCGCCGTCGACGGAATAACCGATGTGGACCGCTTCATGGACGAGTACCTCCCCGCTGCCGGGGAGACGGTTGCGGACCACGATGGCGAGGTACTCGTCGGATCGACCGACATCGACGTGATAGAAGGCGACTGGGACCACTCCTTGACCGTCGTCCTCGAATTCCCGTCCGTCGAAGCCGCCGAGGAGTGGTACAACGACGATACCTATCAGGAACTCAAGCGGGTTCGCCACGAGACCTGCGAGTACACCGATTTGATCATTACCTCCTCGTTCTCGCCCGACGACCTCGACTGAGGAGGTACTCAGCAAGCACTTTTCGAACGGGTCGAGGGGGTTCGATTCGCCCGATTAAATCGCCGTGCCCGGCCGGTACTCGCCGAACACGTCCCGGAGCACGTTACATATCTCGCCGACGGTGGCGTAAGCCTTCACCGCGTCGACGATGTACGGTAGGAGGTTGTCGTCACCCTCCGCCGCGTCGCGGAGCGCGGCGAGCGTTTCCTCGACCGCCTCGTCGTCCCGTTCGTCCCGAATCTCGCTCAGGTTCTCGATCTGACGGCGTTCGTCTTCGGCGGTCACCTCCTGAACGTCTATCTCGGCCTCCTCGTCCACCTCGAATTCGTTGACGCCGACGATGGTTCGCTCGCCCGCCTCGATCTCCTGCTGGCGGTCGTAGGCCACGTCCTGAATCTGCCGCTGGACCCACTGGCTCTCGATGGCCGAGCGCATGCCGCCCTTCTCGTCGATAGTGTCGAGCAGGTCGAACGCCTCTTCTTCCAAGTCGTCCGTGAGCGCCTCGACGTAGTAGCTCCCGGCCAGCGGGTCGATGGTGTCCGCCACGCCGCTCTCGTGGGCCAGAATCTGCTGGGTGCGGAGCGCGGTTCGCACGCTCTCTTCGGTCGGGAGCGCCAGCGCCTCGTCCTTCCCATTCGTGTGCAGGCTCTGCGTGCCGCCGAGCACCGCCGCGAGCGCCTGGTACGCCACACGGACGACGTTGTTCTCGATCTGCTGGGCGGCCAGCGTCGACCCCGCCGTCTGGGTGTGGAATTTCAATTGTTTGGATTTCTCGGACTCCGCGCCGAAACGCTCCTCCATGATTTTCGCCCACATGCGCCGCGCGGCGCGGAACTTCGACACTTCCTCCAGAATGTCGTTGTGCGCGTTGAAGAAGAACGAAAGCTGTGGCGCGAAGTCGTCCACGTCCAACCCGGCGTCGAGTGCCGCCTCGACGTACTCGATACCGTCGCCGAGCGTGAACGCCAGTTCCTGTGCCGCCGTCGCGCCCGCCTCGCGGACGTGGTAGCCCGAAATCGAGATGGTGTTGAACTTCGGCACCTCCTCGGCACAGAATTCGAAGATGTCCGTGATGATGCGCATCGACGGTTCAGGCGGGTAGATGTACGTGTTCCGCGCGATGTACTCCTTGAGCAGGTCGTTCTGAATCGTTCCCCTGAGCTCCTCCCGCGGAACGCCTTGTTCGTCGCCGACCGCGATGTACATCGCCAGCAGCACCGACGCGGGCGCGTTGATGGTCATCGACGTGCTCACCTCGTCCAGCGGAATTCCGTCGAACAGCGTCTCCATGTCCGCCAGCGAGTCGATGGCGACGCCCGACTTCCCGACTTCCCCGGCCGACATCTCGTCGTCCGACGTGTAGCCCATCTGGGTCGGCAGGTCGAACGCCACCGACAGCCCCGTCTGGCCGTTGTCGATGAGGTAGTGATAGCGCTCGTTGGTCTCCTCCGCCGTCCCGAACCCGGCGTACTGGCGCATCGTCCACAACCGCCCCCGGTACATTGTCGGGTAGACCCCGCGCGTGTACGGGTCCTCACCCGGATAGCCGATGTCCTCGTCGTACTCCGCGTCGCCGATGTCGTTCGGCGTGTACAGTCGCTCGACCGTCTGTCCGTCCGTGTCGGTCGTGAACTCCTCCTTTCGCTCGCCGAAGCGCTCCAGCGTCGGGTCGAGGGTTTCTTCTTCCCACTCGTCTTTCCCCCGGCGGATTTTGTCGAGGTCGTCCGCGTCAAACATTGCCTGAACTGTTGTGGGGATTCGCCTTAAGGATTGACGGACGGCCTCGACGGCGGTGGTGATGAGGCGGAGTTCGTGGCAGCACAGTTGCTGTGACGACGGTCCGAAACGTTGCTGGGCGTTCATGCCGAACGGATCGAACTCGTACTCTCCTTCTCAGAAGCCTCTCAATTGCAGTCGAAAACGCATGGGAGAACCGACTCCCGGAAAATCGCGCCGTTAGTGGTCGTCTTCGCGCCACTTGTGTTCACATTCGGTACAGACGAAGAATCGGGTTTCGCTCTCGTCGGCCGAGCGAATCTGTTGGAGGTACCAGTAGGCTTCGTCGTTGTCACAGCTGGGACAGCGTGCACTGGTTTTGGGCAGGCCGTTGCTGCCGCCACCGCTCTCGATGATCTCGCTGGCTTCCTGGTCCTCGGTGATGACGTACTCCGATGAGTCGCCGCGCGGCGTTTCGTGACCACAGCTCCCGCAGACCCAGAACCCGTCGTTCGCTTTCATCATGGAACCGCACTCGTCACAGAACTCCATTGTTGTCCCGGACTAACAAACGCGGCCATTTAAGTCGCGTGCTTTTTCCCATCCACTGAATCAGCCCTCGCCTTCTGATTGGTACGGTTCGCCGACCGCCTCCCTCGGCAGGACGTTGTTGATTTCGGCTTCGAGGTCGCGAGCGGACTCGTACTCCGACTGATCGGTTTCGGCGATGAGTTCCCCGAGGTTCCTCTCGCCCTCGGCGAGCACGAGGATCGTTTCTTCCAGTTCCACGGCCGCATCGTCGCGCGGAATGGGATAGGAGAGTTCCCGAAACACCGTCTCGACGCGGTTGTACTTGACTCTCTGTGCCATGGTACATAGACGGTCGGGTCGTCCTTAGATGTTATCACACACCATGGTTTTGTCGTCTCACGGAAGCGAATAATTCGCGGATAGAAGGCATCTAATTCCTACATACGGCGGTGTGGCGAATTCATGTCAGGACCGCCGCCATCACAACTGTCTTCACCGTGCGGCCGATATTTCGTATCGAATGTTCGATATCGACAGACGAGTCCTAGCGCTGGCGATAGCGCGGATGGCCGACTCGGCCGGGAACTCGTTTCTCATCGTCGTTCTGCCGCTCTACATCACCAGTGGCGTGATTACCGGCGATGCGTTCGGGCTGACCGCGACGGCCATCACCGGTATCGTCCTCTCCCTGTTCGGATTCTTGAACAGTTTCACCCAACCGTTTGCGGGCTATCTCTCGGACAAATCCGAGCGCCGAAAGGTGTTCATCCTGCTCGGGTTGGCGATTCTGGCGCTGACTAACTTCTCGTACTCGCTGGCGAGCAGCTATCCAGTTCTCATCGCCATCCGAGCGGTGCAGGGAATCGGCGTCGCGTTCACCATCCCGTGTACCATCGCGCTCGTCAACGACCTCGCGTCGAAGGAAAACCGGGGCGGAAACATGGGTCTCTTCAACACGTTCCGTCTGCTCGGGTTCGGAGCGGGACCGATCGCGGCCGGTGCATTGGTCCACCAAGGACCGTATCAGCTCGCGGGCATCGACATCACCGGTTTCGAAGCCGCCTTCTACATCGCTTCGGCGGGGGCACTCATCAGCTTCCTGCTCGTCACGCTCCTCGTGAGCGACCCCGAATCGACCGACGCCGAGGCGGCCGACGACTTTTCCATCTCGATTCTGGACTCGCACGGGGGTCTCGATCCCATCTTCACGCTCGCGCTCGCTTCGCTGTTCATGGCCATCAGTATCGCCCTGATCTCGACGCTGGAGACGACCATCAACCAACGACTCGACCAGAACGAACTCTGGTTCGGCATCGAGTTCGCGGCGTTCGTCCTCGCACAGGTCGCCCTGCAGACGCCCATCGGACACGCGAGCGACCGCTACGGCCGCCGTCAGTTCATCATCGTCGGACTCGTCCTGCTCGTCCCTGCGACGATCGTACAGGGCTTCGTGACCACCCCGATGCAGATGCTCATCGCGCGACTCGCCCAAGGTGTCGCGGGCGCGTTGGTGTTCGCCCCGGCGCTCGCGTTGGCGGGCGACATCGCACGCAAAGGCCAGTCCGGAACGCAACTCTCCTTGCTGACGATGGCGTTCGGTCTCGGCACCGCCATCGGCCCGCTCTCGTCGGGATTCCTCGTCAAGTTCGGTTTCCCGGTGCCGTTCGAAATCGGCGGCGTGCTCGCGGCCATCGGTGCCGTCCTGGTCTACACGCAGGTCGAGCAGGTCCAACCGTCCTCGGGTGCCAAGCCCACGCCGCAGGACTGAGAAAACAGTACTTTCGTCCGATTATTATTCGTCGTTATTCGAACTCCGGCTCCCTATCCTCCACGAACGCGGCCATCCCTTCCCGCTGGTCGTGCGTGCCGAACAACGAACTCCAGAGCCGACGCTCGTAGCGCAGTCCGGCCGACTGGGTTCCCTCTTGCACCTGATTCAGTGCCTCTTTCGCGGCTTGGAGGGCGTACGCCGGGCGTTCCGCGAGGTCGGTCGCCATCTCGTCGATACGGTCGTCCAGTTCGTCGGGCGCGACTACCTCACCGACCAACCCCATCTCGTTGGCGTCTTGGGCGTCGATTCGTTCCCCGAAGAAGATGAGCCGTCGCGCCAACTCGTCGCCGACCAAGCGTGAAAGGCGCTGTGTCCCGCCCCATCCGGGAATGATGCCGAGATCGATCTCCGTTTGGCCGATGACCGCGTTCGAACTCGCCACCCGAAGGTCACAGGCCAGAGCGAGTTCGCACCCGCCGCCGAACGTGTAGCCGTTGATGCCCGCGATGACCGGCGCGGGGAACGATTCCAGCGAATCCGCAATCTCGTGTCCCAATTCCGCGTACTCCTGTGCGTCCGTGACCGAGAGGTCCTTCATGTAGCTGATGTCGGCCCCGGCGATGAACGCCTTCTCGCCAGCCCCCGTCAGGACGAGCGCGCGGGCACCGTCGGCCTCCGCCTCCGAAATCGCTCCCCGGAGCGCGTGGAGCGTCTCGACGTTCAGCGCGTTGAGTCGGTCGGGTCGGTCCACCGTGATGGTCGCCACGCCGTCCGAAAAGTCGTATCGTACCGTGTCCCATTCGGGCATGCCTGAACCCTCTCGGGGTGTTCGGTTAATCATTACGGACGGATGGCGGAGAGGAAATGGATGATGAGAACGAGTTTTCGAGAAGAGGACAGCAACTGGTAGGTGAAACCCACGCCACTCGCTACGATGAATCAGAATTGATCTTGATTGATTTGTGATTGCAGTTCCTGAGAAGCAGACCACCCCGAAAGCCCCCGCCACGCTCGCGGTCGTTCGCCAACATATCTCATCCGCTCGCTCCTTCGTCGCTCACTACTTCGAGAGGGGTCGGCGAGACGACCAAGCAGTGCGCGAGCGGGGGCTTTCAACGTCTTCATTGTAGTAGTTGCAACTTCACACCAACCAATCACAACCCGTAGCGAGCGTGGCGGGGGTTTTCGAGATTTTCATCGTCGCTGCTGCGTTCTCGTCAGAGCCAAAATAGTCTCGTCGTAGCGAATTCAGTCGGAACCGAGTTCCGACAACGTCCCCCTCTCCTGCGTCGCTTGCGGGACCGGGCGAGGACATTCTGGGTCCTCCTCATCACTGAAAACTGACTCACGGCAGAAAATCCCCATCTTCAGTGGACAGAAACCCACTTCTAGAAAACATATCTGTTTCCATCCCACCACTTTCCTCATCGTCATTCACGTCGCTCCGGAAGTTGGAAATAACCCCCCGTCATAATCACGCGACAATGACGTTGTCCGAGGAAGCCCGCGATCGACTCGCGGACTTGGTCGAACTTCAACCCACGAAGAACAGCGAACTCCAGGATCGCTGGGGGTTGGAGAGCGGGAGCGAGGTGCATCAATATCTCGAAAACGAGCTCAAGGAGTACTACTACCGCGACGAAAACAGCTACATCCGCGCGACGACCGAGGCGAACGACCTCGTGGACGTGGAACCCGGCGTCGTCGCCGACGAGGAGGACGACGTGCCGAGCGTCGTCCGCGTCCCGAAACTCCAGAAACAGGTGTTCGACGTCGTCCCCGGTCCGGACGAACGGTCGTCGAGCGTCGTCGCCGTTCTCCACAGCCTCCGTGACGAGTTCGATATCGACCCCGAGGTCGACGACGTGCGCTCCGCGCTCCAGAGCCTGAAGCGAAAGGGCGTCGTGGACGTCGTCTACCGAACCGTTCCGACGTTCAAACTGACCGTGGCGCGCGACGAAATCACGGTCGAAGAGTCGGGCTAACGGTTACCGTTTCGCCTCGCCCGGCCGAAACCGCTCCCGACGGGATTCGAGCAGACGCTTGTTCGCTTTCCCCGGCCCGCCCTCGATGGGCCATCCCTTCTGCCGCCAGGCTGGCGGCTCCGGTTCGAACGACGGACAGCGACCAGAACACTCCCGCGCCGTCTGATGGCAGGCTTTCGCGGCGCAGTACGGCAACACCAGTTCGTCCTCGCGCCGCAGTTCGAAGTGCCGACAGTCCGGTCGCATGGTCCGGGTGTAGGTTCGCCACCCGCGTTCGTAGGCCCGCTCCGCGATTGCGAGTCGTTTTCGCCGTTTCTCCTCGGGGGACACGTACTCGAACCGCGCCGCCGACTGGTCGTACTTCCCGCCGCCGGGGCGTTCGAGGATTCGCGTTCCGGTCGCGTTCACGTCGAGCGTCCGGGGATACCACGCCACGTCGGCGTCGTGGCCGTCGAAGGTCAGGATTCCCGCTTCGACCGGGATTGATTCGAGTAACGCCGGTTCGACGCGCTCCCCCGTCCGGTTCGTCGCCACCCACACCTCGTCGGCCAGCGAGAGGGCGACGTCCCGCTCCAACTGCGGGCGCAGGTTCCGTGCGGCACTGGCGTCCAGGTCGGGTTTGTTCTCGATGGCGACCATGCGTCGAACCCAGTCTGGGTAGACGAACCGCCGCCGGATTTCGAGGCGGTTTCCGTTCTTCCGGACGTCCAGGATTCCCCGGTCGTCCGCTTCGTGAATCGTCTCTCGCACGTAGCGCCACGGATAGCCGGGGTCGGGAAGGGCGTCGCGGTACCACTCCCACTCTTCGGGGGCGTGTTTCACGAGGTGTAGCATGTCGCCGTCCAATCGATCACGACCGAAGTTCGCGCGTCGGGCCAACGCGTCGGCATCGACTTCGATGACGACGGTGTCCCATCGCCGACGCTTCGTGCCGAGTTGCCGGGCGACGAGGACGGCACGCTCGCTGTCGCCGGGCGGCCACCGTCGCTCGGCCCATCGGCAGGTTCGCAGTTCGAAGACGAACTCCGATTCGTCCATACCCTCCCGTCTCACCCGACGTTGGTAAGGGATTCGACTACGGCGTATCAAAAAACATTAGTTGGATAAAGGGAAAGTGAAATCAATCTCGTCAGCTGACGAGTATAACCGGACGATTACCGGTATTCAACACATATGAACCTACGAAACGCCCTCACGGCCCTCGTGTTCGTCTCGCTTCTCGCAAGCGGCTCGGTCATCGGTCCCGCCGCCGCGATGACTGCCGGAAACGCGACGAACACGGACAACCCCGCGGTACAGTCCCCCGACCTCTTCGAGAACGATGCGAACAGCACGGTCACGTTCAACCGTTCCATGTACGAAGTGCAGAAGGGTGAAACGGTCACGATGAGTTTCGGCCTGAAAGACGCCGACGCGATAACCGTCCAGATCGGCGGTGGCGCGAAGGAGTACAAACTCAACGCGACCGTCACGGACGGCAACGGCGACGGCACCGTCGTCCTGGTGTTCGACACGTCCAAGGCGGGAAGCGGTGACGGCTCGGCGCTGACGGTGAACGGCGACGACGAACTCACCGTCAAGAACGAGACGAAGTCGGAGTTCTCCCCGGACATGTACGGACTCACCGTCTACGCCGGAACCGGGAAGAACGCCCCGAAGATCGGCTACGGCGGCCTTGAAGTGAAGGGCGACTCGACGACCACCCGCGAAACGACGAGCGGGTTGGATTCCGAGACGACAACCATGAACCACGAGAGGACGACCACCACGACAGCCAACGATTCCAGCACCACCACGACCTCGGACAGCAGTGGCCAGCCTGGTTTCGGACTCGGCGTCTCGGTCGTCGCACTTGCGGCAGTCGCACTGCTCGCTCGGCGTCAGTAAGTTTCCAAAAAATCGATTTCGATTTTTCAGTCGTCGTCGTACTCGTCGAGGAACTCGTGTGCATCCCGGAGGATGTCACGCGGTCCGTCCTGCGTGATGGTGTTTATCGCCTGTTCGTAGTCGCGCCACTGCAGGTCTCGGTGTTCGGTCGAGAGTTCCGCACTGGCCTCGTACGATTTGGCGATGAACAGGTGGACGGTCTTGTGGATCGTCGTCCCGTTCGCCTCGAAGACGTAACTGTAGTCGTCGCGAAAGCCGTCGAGGAGGCGAAAATCCTCGATTCCGGCCTCCTCTTTGACTTCACGTATCGCCGTTTGCTGTAGCTCTTCGTCGCCCTCCACGCCGCCTTTTGGGAACTCCCAATCGCCCGGACGGCTTTTGAGGAGGAGGTATTCTCGTCGACCACGGGTATCCCTGAACAGGATCGCACCCGCGCTCGTAGCGTTAACTGCCATTGGGTCCATGTACGCGGGTAGCCATTAAAGGAATGTCGAAGCAATACAGTCGTTTTCCCGTCTACTCCGTCCTGCGCTTTGAATTCATCCTCTCCTTTTTTATTACATGCCCTCAAAATATAAGCGGAAAGTGGCGAGTCGGAAGCAGACGTTTTACGTAGCAGGATTGTGTACTGCCTACAGAGCTAGCCATGACCTTCATCACAAAAGTACTCCTACAGAGCGGGAACCGGCCCGTTCTCGACAATGTCGTTTCCGACATTCGAAATCTCGCCGGACGAAAAGGCGCGGACTTGCGCGGCCCGCATTCGGACCCGCCGGAACACCACCGCGTACCACAGTATAAAACGCTCTCCGGGGAGGAGGGACGCCAGTTCCGAAGTTGGGACTACACCGTCTACACTCGACGACTGGAAATCGTCGGTCACAACGACGTGTCCCGCCGCGTCGCCCAGATGGACTTCCCACCCGGAATCCGCGTCGAGGTCGAACTCGAACAGATTCAGGGCATGGGCAAAGCCTGATTTTCGTTTCTCTCGGTTCTCGAATTCTCGAACGTCCTCCAACTCGAATCGACGACGGATAGTGGCGACTCGGTTCCTCGACGCCGACTTAGCTTCGGTTGACGGTGGTGTCGAGGAGACCGAGACGGCTACTGAAGACCGCCGCGTCGTTCGAAAATCGATACTTCGTCCGCTCCCGTAGCGTCCCCTTCGTGAACACGTAGGAGGCACCCGCGACGTTGGTCCCCCGCACGTACCGAATCGCGTAGCCGTTGTAGTCGTCCGGTTGCGAGATTTCGGGCGCTTCGCCCCCTCCTGGGAGCATCAACATCCGAACCGTGATCGTCGCCGGAAGCATCGAGACGACCCGAAACTCCGATTCCGCGACGTAATCGTCGAAATACACCAGTACGCTCCGTTCACTCTGTGCCGCGGCCGTCCCGACCCCTGCTATTCCGAGGCCGAGCGCGCTCGCCGTGAGCAGCCCTTTCTTCATGAACTCCCGGCGCGAATCGCCCGCGTCCGGTAGCTCGATCGAGTTTTCCGTTTCCATCGTTCCGCACCCCCCAAGGTACGTACTCGAAAAGAGGCTTTTCGAAGGCATAAACCGGCCGTAAGCGCTCGGTTACGGGGTTACCTCGACGTAACCGAGTCGATTCACTCCCCGTCGATGGTTTCGACGAACGTCGCCCGTCCTCGGTGCTCGTTCGCGTCGAACTCCTCGACGCGAAGTCGAACGCGGTCGTCGACCTTGCCCGGTGGTGCCCCCTCCACTCGGAGGATGGTGTCGCCGACTCGGGCTGTCGCGGTTCCGTTGCGCTGACCGGTGAGGTAGACGTCTATCTCCTCGCCGACCTCGAACGTCGGGGTGCTCGTCCGGAACGACCAGCCCGCGAGATACTTGTCGAGGAGGCTCATACCCGCGCCACCTCCTCGGAACGGCGGTCGGAAACGTATTCGAGGCCGAACCCGGTGAGCGCCGAGAAGAGGAACACGGCGAACAGGAACCAGCCTTGGAAGACGAACGGCCAGACGTGTGCGGGGCTGACGACCATCGACCGCGTGAACCAACCGAACTGGTCGCTGCCCACGAGTTGAACCATCGTCGCGTAGCCGACCAAGACGCCGCCGCCCCACGGGAAGATGTAACCCATGGCGGAGCTGTTGGCGTCGAGGATGTTGGCGCGACGGTAGCCGTTGATGTTGAACCGCTGCCCGATGCGGGCGACGTACGGCGCGATGGCGATTTCGGCGGCGGTGTTGATGGTGATCATGGCGTTGACGCTCGCCGTCCCGAGCACCATGGTCGTCTCGGCGCGCCGAACGTTGGTCGCAACGGTGTTCAACAGCCAGTTCTGGAGCGCCTCGAAGCCGCCGCCCCGGATCATGATCTGTGCCCCCGCGACGATGAGCAGGGTCAATACGATGAGCGGGAAGAAACCTGACGCGCCGCTGTAGAGGCTTCCGCCGACCGTGCCCGCGTTGTCCGCGTTCACGGCGACCGTTTGAACGAACGGTAGGAACCCGAAGGTACTAGCCAGCGGGCCGTTGTTCGGCGCGTAGAACACCAACATCTTCTGAACCGGCGCGAGACCGGTGACGACGTTGATGACGACCGCGAACACGAGTCCCCACGAAATCGCCTCGACGATGTGGCGGCCAGAGATGGCCGTCACGATGACGATGCCCATCGAGACCAGGTGGATGAGGCCGACCGGGTTGCTGTTCAACGAGACGTTCCCCGAGATGTTCGCACCCTCCATCATCATTCCGGCGATGACGTACCCGACGAGCGCGAGCAGCGCCGCGGTGAGCGCGTACTTGAAGCGGGAGGCGACGACGCCGCCGATGTCCGAGTCCTGCGTCACCGCGCTGACGATGGTCGTGTCGCTGACCGGGGCGAGGTTGTCGCCGAACACCGCGCCGGACAGGATTGCGCCGAACAGCAACACCGGGTTGGCACCGACCACGAGTCCTGCGGGGAAGAACAGCCCCGAGAACGCGATGGTCGTCCCGTATCCCGTCCCGATGCCCGTCGCCAACAGCGCCGCGAGGATGAAGGTCGCCGCCGGAAACAGCGACGCGCCGACGTGTAGCGTCTCGGCGGCCCAGACGAGTCCCTGGACGAACTTGCCGTCCTGTAACACTTGGGCGAACATCCCGGCCCAGAGCCACGCGACGATGGCCGTCGCGGCCACGCGCTGGGTCATCCCCTCGAAGATGGTGTTGGCGTACGTCTTCCAGTCGCCCTTCGCGAAGAACATCCCGACGATGAGCGAGACGAGCATCCCGATGACGAGTCCCGATGTGTCTCCGATACCGAGAAACCCGCTCTGGAACACGGCCCAGACGATGAACAATCCGATGGGGAGCGCGCTCATCGCCGTCCCGCCGTAGAACTCGATGCGGGATTCGTGTCGTGCGTGTTCTGCTTGCGCTAACTCTTCTTCGACTTCTTCGTCACGCTCGTCGCTTGGCGTACTCATTCGTATTTCCCTCTGACATCCTGTGACAAGCGACCGGGGTAGTATAAATGTAGTCGGTAACAATTGGCAGACGTCGCGACGTCAGGCGGAAATCGTGAACGGTCGTGTTATTCTGGAGACGACTTTCCGGACGGCTTGGGGGACCCGTTTCATACCGCAATATTCGTGATCTCAAACAATAATATGAGGGGTTCCGACACGTTCTCCTGGCCGCTTTTCGAGTGTTTAATACCCCCGCAATCGTGGCCCATGCTATGAGTCAACAGGAACACCGCGACCGACTCGTCTCGCTCCGACGCGACCTTCACCGCCACCCCGAACCGGCGTGGCGCGAGTTCTACACCACCGCACGGATCGTCGAGGAACTCGAATCAATCGGCGTGGACGAGTTGTACGTCGGGCCGGAGGTACTCGCTCAGGAGGAGCGTATGGCCGTCCCGGACGACGACGAACTCGAAACGTGGTACGAACAGGCTCGTGCGGCGGGGGCACGCGAGGACGTTCTCGAACGGCTCGAAGGCGGCAACACGGGCGCGGTCGCCGTCCTCGAACGGGGCGAGGGACCCACGGTCGCCCTGCGCGTGGACATCGACGGCCTGATTCGCGAGGAATCGACGGACGACGACCACGTTCCTGCCGCCGAAGGCTTCCGCTCGGAGCACCCGGGCGCGATGCACGCCTGCGGGCACGATTCGCACATCACGATGGGAATCGGTGTACTGGAGGCGATCAAGGACAGCGATTTCGAGGGGACGTTCAAGGTCTTCTTCCAACCGGGTGAGGAGATGGTCGCCGGGGCGAAACCGATGGCGAAGAGCGGCCATTTGGACGACGTGGACTACCTGCTGGCGGTGCACATCGGCCTCGATCACCCGACCGGCGAAGTCGTCGCGGGTGTGGGCGGTTTCCTCGCGGTGGATCACTTCCTCGCGGAGTTCACCGGCCAACCGGCCCACGCTGGCGGCCAACCGAACGCGGGCGAGAACGCGATCCAGGCGATGGCGACCGCCGTTCAGAACCTCTACGCCATTCCGCGCCACGAGGACGGCCCGACGCGGATCAACGCGGGACAGGTCGGCGGCGGCACCGCGACGAACATCATCCCGGAGGGGGCCTTCATCGACGGCGAGGTGCGGGGCGAGACGACCGAACTCAAGGACTACATGAAGGAACGTGCCGTCCGTGTCCTCGAAAACGCGGCGGCGATGCACGGCTGTTCGGTCGAACTGAGCTCTGAGGGTGAAGCGCCGAGCGCCGTGAGCGATGACGGATTGGTCGACATCATCCACGACGTCTCCCTGAACACGACTGGCGTCGATAACCCGATCCGGCGCGATACGCTCGGCGGCAGCGAGGACGCCACGTATCTGATGCAGGAGGTTCAGGACAACGGCGGTCTCGCGGCGTACGTCGGCGTCGGAACGGATCACCCGGGCGGCCACCACACCGCGACGTTCGACGTGGACGAGGACAGCCTCGGAATCGGGGTCGATCTACTTTCGACATCCGTCCTCGAAATCGCACAGCAACGACCATAGGTGGTCATCAACGGGCAATCAATCACGACCGCGCCTATGCCCGAGACCTGTTAGACAGCAATTGATAATATAATTCCAACAGTTTCAAAAGAACACGGTAATTTTTATATGCACCCGTCACAACCCTCTGAATGATTCGAACGAGTGTTGCAGTGTTCGAGAGGTACACACCTATGAACGGGAACATCAACGACAGTAACGACGGTGCCGTCATCACGAGTACAGCACAACCGAACCGATACACCAGCTATGCGGACGGGGAGCAACTAAGCACGGCGGTGGTCATGGCACTCGCCGACGTTGCCGGTGTCGATCCAGCGGAGATCGGCGTACCGCTATACGACGTGATCGACCCTGACGCACTCGACAACCTATTTAGCGACAAACACGACGGCTCTCCACGTATGGGTGGAAAAGTCATCTTCACCATCCTCGACTACGAGGTTACCGTACAGAGTTACGGAGAAATCACTATTCGCGAGATAGAGTAGCCCGTCTTCGTTTTTTTTTGCGCCCGCTGGTTCCCGTTCCTTCTTCACGACTCTAACTGTGATATGTAATACCATATCATTCCCGTTCCCCATCCTCCCGACGCTCGATGTTCCCGTAATCGAACCGACTTCGGTCGGCGTTCGTCGAACGAAAAAGACCGCTTCCACCCGGATTCAGTATTTCGGCACCGCGCCGGTCGTCGCGTACACGTCGTCCATCAGGTCGTCACGAACGTCCTGCCACGCCGCGAGGCCGCGCGGGTCGGTCGGGTAGTGTTCGTAGTGGTCGAGGAGTTTGTCGGCCAACCGCTTCGTCTTGTAGAGGTCGTAGACGAGTCGCCAGTGGTTGCGCGCATCGAGCGCGGTCTGGAGTTTGAGCTTCGTCCCGATACTGGCACTGCCCGAGTACAGCGCTTCCGAGAGTTTCTCCGCGGGGAGCGCGCCGAGCATCCCCATCAGGTCGTCCACGTCCACCGCGGTCGTGAAGATGTTGTAGATGTCGAGACCGGCGTAGCGCGCGCCGAAATGGTCCATGACCTTCCGGTTGTACTCCCAGAGGGCGTGCTCGCTCGTATCGCCGGTTTCGATGGCCTCGATGGCCTGCTCACCCGCGTACTTGCCCGCGTAGGCCGCACCCGCGATGCCGCCGCCCGTGGTCGGGTTGACGTGCCCTGCGGCGTCGCCGACGGCCATATAACCGTGGGCGGTCGCCGAATCGTACGGTCGTCGGGTCGGCAGCGCCGCCCCGAGCTTGTCCGTGACGGTCGCACCCTCGAACTCCGGTCGGTTTCGGAGGTCGTGCTTCAGGTCGTCGACGAGCTCCATCGGCTCCTCGTTCATCTGGAAGCCGAGACCGGCGTTGATCTCCGTGCTGGTGCGCGGGAAGTACCACAGGTACCCCGCGGCGCGGTCGGTCGGCTTGAAGACGAGCGCGTCGTCCCACTCGACCGGCTCCTCGACGTGCACGATTTCGCGGTAGGCCGAACAGAACTGCGAGTAGGAGACGTTCGTGTCGAACGTCGCCCCCGAAAAGTCCGTCTTGTCCTGCAACAGCGACATCGATCCGGCGGCGTCGATGACGATGTCGGATTCGTACTCGATGACGTCGCCGTTCTTCTTGGCACGAACGCCCGTGACGCGTCCGTCGTTCTCCTGCGTCACGTCCTGCACGACCGTGTCGTAGTGGAACTCGGTACCGGCCGCCTTCGCCCCCTCGATGATGAGCCGTCCGTACTTCCAGCGGTCGATGACGGCGAGTTCACCGGGAACGGGGATTTCGAGCACCGTGTCCTCCTGCGGAATCTCGAACCGACCGTGGTCCACGCCGGTGTTGGTGAACGCCGGTTCGATTCGCTCCTTGGGAATCGCCTCCGGGAAGGCGTCCGCCCCCTTCAACGCGTCACCACACGCGATGTGGCCCGCTTCTTCCTCGTTCTTCCGCTCGATGACGGCTACATCGAACCCCTCACGCGCGACGGTCGCCGCGGCGTAACACCCCGACGTTCCCGCACCGACAACGACCATATCAAATTGTTCGCTCATGTGTGTCGCTACGAGAGGGCAACGAGAAAACTCTTTATCCCCTATTGTGTCGCATCTTCCACGACTAAAATGTCCGGCGACGTCCATAAAGAGTTTTGCCGAGTTGTTCCGTACGCCGAGGTATGACCGAGTACACCGTCGAGTTCGTCGGGACCGGTGAATCCATCGAAGTTTCGGACAAACAGACCATCCTCAAGGCCTGCATCGAGGAGGGCATCGCACAGGAGTACTCCTGCCGCGTCGGCATGTGTCTCGCCTGCTCGGCCGAAATCATCGAAGGGGAGGTCACCCAACCCGCCGCTCGCGGCCTGACCGAAGAAGAGGCCGAACGCTACGCGCTCACCTGCATGGCCCGACCACGAAGCGACCTGAAACTCGACCGTGGAAAATATCCCCCGAGCATCGAAGCCGACGCCGACGCGATGGACGAAGCCGCCGCGGCCGACGACTGAGCTATCTGTTCTCCGATATCCATTTCGTCCCGAACTCGACCAGTTCCCGCTGTGAGAGGAGCGTCGCGTCGGCTTCGCCGACGCGTCCGCGCCGCACCGAATGGTCCTCTTCGAACGCCGCTTCGATTTCCCGGAAGTCGTCCTCGCTTTCGGGTTCCTCGTACGTCACCCATCGACGCTCGCCGTTTTCCAGCACCGGTCCGCCGTTTTGCTCGTACGACTTGCCGTCGTACTCTGCCCGATACTCCGCCAGATGGAGCGACGTGTTCGCATCCACGCCTAGCCGGAGGACCCGCGCGTCGAGGTCGAAGAGCCGCGCCAGCGGTGACTCCTCGCCGAGCGACGAGTCGTAGGCGTGATTCTCGACCACGAAATCGGCGTCCGCGCCCCACGCCGCGAACGACGAGACGGGATGGGCGCTTCGGCGGACGCCGGGATAATCCCGGAAGCAGTCCGCGATGGCACCGATGCCGCGCGTCGGCGTGAGTTCCGGCCGGAACGGCGGCGACGTTTCCTTGACCGTCTCCACCCAGTCGTCGGGAACGGGCGGGTTCTCCCAGTGGATCGGGTCCGACAGCTGTGAGGAGTGAGCGGGCATGGCGAGCGTCCCAGTCGCCGTGACGACGCCCATCAGCGCGTCCACGACGGCCGGTGCACCGCCGGGAACCCACCCGAGCGCCGAGAGCGACGCGTGGACGAGCACCGTGTCCCCCGCCGACAAGCCGAGTTCCCGCAGGTCGGCTTCCAATCTCTCACACGTCACCGGTTCGTCGGTTCGCTCGACCGCGTCCCCCTCGCTCATGGCGGCCGTTCCATCGAAAATCGGTCACCCGTGTGGGTGTAGAGGCTTCCCGAAAGGCGACCGACGGCGTCGATCTTGTTCACGTCGAGTTTCCCGTCGGTCGTCACGTCGTCGTCCACGTGCACCCACTCGACCTTTCCGAGCACCATCGTGGACGCGCCGAGGTCCACCATCTCGTGCAGCGAACACTCGAACGAGACCGGCGATTCGGCGACGCGCGGCGCGTTCACGGTCTCCGATTCCGCGCGGGTGAGTCCGGCGTGGTCGAACTCGTTCTCCCCGTGGGGGAGCGTCGCGCTCGTCTCGTTCATCGCCTCGGCGACTGATTCGGTGACGATGTTGACGACGAACTCCTCGGTCTCCTGGATGTTTGTCGGCGTGTCCTTCAAACCGTCCTGTCCGTCCGCGGCCGAGAACATCAACATCGGCGGGGCGACGCTCGCGACGTTGAAGAAACTGTACGGTGCAAGGTTCACCACGCCGTCCGCGCTCCGCGAACTCACCCACGCGATGGGGCGCGGAATCACCGCCCCCGCCAGCGTTCGGTACAGCGAACCGCCTGCGTCCGGATCGATTTCCATACGCATGAAACGAAACGCGATGACAAACGGATTTCGGGTGCGGTCGGTTCTGCCGGGACGGTCTCGTCTCCCGATTCGTCATTTCTACAGCCGAATCAAACATTACGTAAGAAATCCATTTCCCTGTATGAGCGTCACCGAGTCGGCACGATCGGTCATCGATGTCGTCCAAGAACGAAATATCACGTTCCTCGCGGCCAGCTTTGCCTACTACGCGTTCGTCTCGCTCTTTCCGCTACTCATCCTCGCGTTGACCATCGGGACACTCCTCGGCGGAAAGGAGTTCTCGACCATGCTCATCGACGCTTCCAAACAGTTCCTCTCCAAGGAGGGGACAACCATCGTCGACCGGACGCTGACGAATTCCTCCGGAAGCGCCGGAGCGTCCATCATCAGTGTCATCCTTCTGGTTTGGAGTAGCCTCAAGCTGTTTCGAGGGCTGGTTATCTCCTTCGAGGAAGTGTATCAGCGATTCCCGGACACGGGTATCGTCGAACAGGTAAAGAAAGGTCTCGTGACACTCGTCGCGGTGGTTCTCGGCATCGCGTTGATGGTCGGCATCGGCGCCGTTCTCGGGTCGTCGCTGTTCGTGAACGTTCCGCACATCGGGACCATCGCCAGTGCCGTCCTACTGTTGGGTCTCGTGTTCGTCTTCTTCCCGCTGTACTACGTCCTCCCGCCGGTGGACATGTCGTTTCGGGAGGCGCTACCGGGGACGATTTTCGCCGCACTCGGCTGGTTGGTGCTTCAAGCCGGATTCCAATTCTTCCTCAGTGGGGCGAGTAAGTACGGACTCAGCGGAATCCTCGGGACGATTATCGTCTTCCTCACGTGGCTCTACTTCGCGGGTATCATCATACTGGCCGGTGCCGCCGTCAACCTCGTCGCCGCGGACCGCAGTGCGGCGACCATCTGAGAGGGGTTCTCGTCACTGTTCGGTGTTTTGTCGTGTAGCACTTTTCGAATCGAGATGAACACGAGCGCAGGTTCGGGTGAGAGGTAGACGCCGAACAGCCGTGTTTGGTCGGTATGTGATTGCGGTTACTGAGAAGCAGACTACCTCGAAAGTCCCTACTCGCTCGCTACGACATTGATTTGATTTTGGTTCTTGTGCGATTGCAACTACTGGGAAGACTACCTCGAAAGCCCCCGCCCGCTCGCGGTCCTCCGGAAGACGTTCCGGCTCACATTCGTTCGCGAGCTGCGACTTCCGTGGTCACCCTCACTACGTTCGCGTGACGCTCGTCCGACATCTCTCCGTCGGCACAAATCGCGTGCCTTGGCAAGAGCAAAGCTCTTGCCTGCTCTCGTTCGCTCCTCCGTCGCTCACGAGAACTCCTCCGAGAGAGGTCGGCGAGACGACCACGCGGTGCGCGAGCGGGCGGCCCCTTTCAACCCGCCGTCGGAGACAAGCTCCGACGAGCTCCCGTTCGCTTCACTCACGGGAACACCCAGACCCCGCAACCGCCTCCGCACCGCGCCACGGGCCTCCCCAACCGACTCCTTCACTACGTTCAGTCGTCCACCGTCGGAGACAAGCTCCGACGAGCCATTCGTTCGCAGGCTCACGAGAACTTCGTTCACGAGGGCGTCGCGCGCCGTGCGGATGGTTCGTATCGTGTAGCCCATACTGCACTCACACACTCATCAAACACGTCTCGTTTCGTAGCTGACGGGGGCTTTCTGGGCTGTCATCGAACCCGTTGCCGTACGTTCATACGAACTTCCCTACACCGCACAGTTGTTCGGGCCGAGTTCGAGTTCGAACGCGGTCTCCGAATCGACCGTTTCTCGCCCGAGATTCACCGACACGATCTCCTCGTAGTTGGCCGGTCGCGGCGGCAGATCGTCCGCGACGCGTGCGACGAACTCGTCCCTGTCGAGAGAGAGGAGCGAAACCGAATCGCGGACCGCTGACAGGGGTGCGGTGAACGTCCCGTCGCTCGCTCGGGGCGTCCCCGAGCGAACGTGCCCGGGTGCGACGAGCGTCTCTCCCGGCAGCGCACGGATGCGGTCGTGGAGCGTCGTGTAGAGCGAGTCGGCGAGCGAGCGCGCGCCGTCGCTCCCCGCCTCCAAGTCGGGGCGACCGATGCCGTCCAGAAACAGCGTGTCGGCGCTGAACAGAACGCCGTCGAACCTGAACAGGGTCATCTCGCTGGTGTGCCCCGGCGCGTGGAGCGCGGTCAGCGTTCCGTCCCCGAGTTCGACGGACTCGCCGTCAACGACGAGCGTGACGTTCGTGGCGTCGAACGCCAGCCCACGTTCCTCCGCTCCCGTCGGGAGCACCGGCGTCGCTTCGCTCCGCTCCGCAACCGCTCGAATTCCGCTGATGTGGTCGGCGTGGACGTGCGTGTCGATGGCGTAGCGGAGATCCGCACCCCGCTCGGCCGCGTCCGCGACGTATCGGTCGGCGAATTCGCGCAACGGGTCGATGACGGCGGCTTCGTCGTCCGAAATCACGAGATAGGACAGACAACCGCTGGACGGGCGTTCGTACTGGACGACGGTTCCGCTGTCGGCGTCGATTTCGCGGGCGACGAGGACTTTCGCCCAGCCCTCCATCCCTTCTTCGAGGTTCAACACGTCCAGTCCCTCCTCGCGGAGCAGTTCGGCGACGCCCTCGCTCGCGTCGCCTTGCGGACAGACGGCGACGATCGGTCCGTCTTCGTCGGCCGAATCGAGGTCGAGCGATTCGACGAGTTCCGGAATTTCGCCGCGCACCTTCGCACCCATGAATTCGGCGTACGGCCGCTGTATCGTTCGCGGTGCGTCGATGTGCCACGCCTCGAACTCGTCGCGGTTGCGAACGTCGAGTATCGAGAGCGACTCACCCCGCTGAAGTCGGTCGTACAGTTCGGTCGGTGAGAGGGCGTCGGCCATGAAGGACGTACGCCGTGCAACTCCAAAAGGAATCGCGTGAATCCCACGCCGCCCAAACGTTATACTCGGCGTCGTCGTGTGATGGCTATGAACCCGGACGACTTCGCCGACAGGGTGGGTGCGGAGAAATCGACCGAACTCGACCGCCTCGGGTCACAACAACTGCTGGTCGCGCTGACGGGTGCCGACCTCGAACCCGAGGTGGTGCTCACGGCGTCCGCGAACAGCGAGCGCAGCGCCGCCGAGACGTTCGCCGAATGGGGCGACGGGAGCGACGACGCACGGGAGACGTTCGAGCGGTTGGCGGACCAGGAACGGGACCACTACGAGCGCGTCGTCGCCGAGTTGGACGAATTCGAACCGCTGGATTCTATCGACTCGATGCAGGCATATCTCCGTGGATTGGACGACGACATCTCGCGGGCGGGCGGACTGGTCGGCCGGTCGCTCGTCGGAAATCGAACCCTGCTGCAGGTCGTGAACTTCTTCGTCAATAAAGCCGACGAGCGCCGAGCGGATATCTTCCGCGACCTGCGCGCCGATACCCGGGAAAACGTCGAGGACGGCACGGCCGTGCTCGCCGAATGCTGTGCGGACGACGACGACTGGAATCGGGCGTTCGACGTCGCGACCGAAACCGTTCAGATAGCCTACGACGACTACGCTGACACCCTCACCGGAATGGGTCTCGACCCGAAACCCATCTGTTGAGATTCCGTCGATGTAGCGATACTTATCACACGCCTCCGGCAACACGCGGCATGGTCGATGGCTCCCGAATCCTCAGCACCACGTTCGCGCTGAGTTTGGCGTTGGTGACGCTCGCCGGTCCGTTGGCGACCGCACTCGGCTTCGGAACCCAGCAGTTTTGGGTGGTCGGCGTGCTGGGCATCGCGCTCGTCGTCTCCTACGCCGCGCTCTCGTACAATCCCGACCTGTACGTCGATGGTGTCTGGCACTTCGCTTTTCTCGTCTTCCTGCTCTCCATCGGGGTTCACTTCCTGCTCGGAACGGGACTGACGGACGGAAACGCCACGGCGACGGAAATCGTGCTGGTGTGGCTGTTTTCGGCCGGTGCGGTCGCCGTCGCGTTCAAAACGACCGCCATCGAGCAGTTGCGGGTGTAAAATTGTCCTTCTTCCTCGGGTCGACTCCCTACGCGGGCCGATGACGTGGACCCTTCCGTTTCGCCAACTTGCTCCCGACTATCGCGCCCAACTCGCCGGTCAGTGCGGCCAGACCGAAGGAGAGCACGGCGAACGCAAGTGTCATGAGTACGGCGGTGACCGAGAACCACAGCGGGTTGGACGATTCGAACGTGAACCGTAACATATCGAACAGCATCACCAGTATCGGAAGTCCGCCGATCAGTCCGGCGCGCGCTCCGACGTGATCGCGCGTTCCCGTATTCCGGGTTAGGAAGTAACCGGCGAGAATGCCGCCGCCGAACACTGATACGAGTGACACCTTCGACCCGGTCTGCCAGTAGCTAGCCGCGGTAAACGGGAGGGAGGCCACCCCTCCGAGGATAGCGTACTTCCACGCGTCGTCCAACTGCCGAAGGGAGGGCGTCATGAGAAACAGGAGAGATTACTCCTCGTCAGAATATAAATTATTTGTATAGTACAGGAATGATAGAAATCCGTCTCTCCCCCGACTCGGATTCACAGATACCCCCGAAGCAACTCCCCGTCGTGCAGGTTCTCGGGAACCTTATCGAACCATCGCGCCGCGGAAATTCCCTCACCCGCCACGCCCAATCGGGATGCATCCGGAATCTCACCGTCCGCACGTGCCGCATACACGACGTACTTCGCCGTGAACCACTCCTCGTCGTCTTCCGCCGCGACGTACGATTGTTCGAAAACGACCAGCGGTGCGTCGATGGCCGCGTTCAATCCCGTCTCCTCACGCACTTCCCGTCTCGCCGCCTCGGCCGTCGTTTCCCCACTTTCGACACCGCCGCCGGGAAGGATCCACCCGTCCGACCACCCGTTCTTCACGAGGGCGATTCGTCCGTCGGCGTCCCGAACCCGCGCGGCGGCGGTCAGCCCCGTCCCGTCGAGCGCCCACTCCCGAAGCGACTCCAGTTTCGACTCCGGAAGGTGGAGCGTTTGTCGTTCACGCGGTGCGTCGCGCGCGATTTCGTCGGGCATGCCCGTCGGTTCGTACTCGCCGACAAAAATCGGTCGGGAAAAATCACTCCTCGTCGCCGAACTTGGCACGGAGCGCCGCACCCAGACCGGCGATGCCGCCGACCCCGGTGAGGATGCCGAATCCGGGTTGTCCCTTCGAACTGGTCGTACTCGTCGCCGTGCTGGTATTCGTCCCGCTGCCAGCGGCGTCAGTCGTGTTTGTCATCCCCGTTCCGGGGCTTCCCTCTGTGGTCGTCCCGGTCGTCGTCCCCGTTCCGGTCGTGGTCGTTGTTCCGGTCGTGGTCGTCCCCGTTCCGGTCGTGGTCGTTGTTCCGGTCGTGGTCGTCCCCGCTTCCGTCGTGGATGTCGTCGTTTCGGTCGTCGAACCCCCAGTCGTCGTCGCCGTATCCGTGGTGGTTTCGGTCGTGGTCCCGTTGGTGGTCGTGGTATCCGTGGTTGTTTCGTCGGTGGTCGTGGTATCCGTGGTCGTTTCCTCCGTCGTCGTGGTCGTCGGTTCGCCGTCGCTTCCGAGGACGTAGAAGTCGCCGTACTTCGTGTACTCGTAGTCGATGGTCGATTTCATCGGGTACGTCGCGGTGTACACCTTCCCGTCGGCGACGACAGGCGAGTTGGCCGCAGGGCCGGTGTCCGCGGAATCCCACCCTCCGAATTCGTACTGCCAATCCTGTTCGCCCGACGCCGCATCGATGGCGAGGAGCACCGCGTTCCCCCCGTCGCCGCCGACCCGTCCACCGGCGTAGAGGGTCCCGTCGGCGACCGTCACCGCCCCGGAGAGCGTGGCGTTTGCCTCGTGTGTCCACACCGTCTCACCGCTCTTCGCGTCGAGCGCCAGCAGCGTATCCCCAGCGTGGAAGTAGACACGTCCGTCCGCGACCGTGAGCCGGTCCTGAAACCAGTAGTCCGAATAGTCGATCGACGTCGTCCACTGAACCGTCCCGTCGTCCACCGACCGCGCCGTGACGGCGTGATTCGTCTTGCCATCGTTGACGACGCCGTACACCACCCCATCGGCCACCGCTTGCAGTTCGTCGTCGTCGCCCGACGCGTCCCACAGAACGGACCCGTCGCTCGTGTCGAGCGCGACTCCCATCTCGGAGAACAGCGTTCCATCGGCGTAGCATGCGCTCCCGTTCGCACCGTCGGTCTTCCAGATCTGGTCACCAGTTCCGGGGTCGAGTTGGGCCATGCCGTTCGCCACCTCGGCGAACAGTGTCCCGTCCACCACCATCGGATTCGAGAACCCGAGGGAGTCCTCCTTGTGCCACTTCGTCTCGCCGTTGTTGCTGTCGAGGGCGAAGAACCCGGTCGCTTCCGCGTCCTCGGAACCGTACGTTTCGAAGTAGATGGTCCCGTCGGCGAGCGTCGGCGTCCCCGGGCGCGAGATGTCGTCCTTCTTCCACACCGTCGCTCCCTCCCGTTGGTCGTAGGCGGCGACGTATCCCTCGCTGCCCGACGGGGAGTTCGTCGTCGTCACGGCCAGATATATCGTCCCGTCCGCGACGAGCGGTTCGACGGTGTGCATCCCGCCGTCCAAATCGAATGTCCACTCCGTGTCCACGTTCGAGTTCGGTCCGCTATCGGTCGTCGCCCCGGTTCGCCCCGCGTTCCCCCGAAACGTCGTCCACGAACCGGCCGAGCCACCGGTGCCTTTCGCCTGTACCGCGAACTCCGCGCCGACCGCGAGGGTCGCGCCGAGGACGGTCGTCGCCTTGAGGAAATCACGCCGATTCGTTGCGCGCATGGAATATTCGAAAGTATGGCGTTTGGATATAGTTTTCGACTAATTTCATGTGAAAATGGTTTCGAATGTTGGCAATTATAGGATATGTCTCTAAGTTTGTTCGATACCTCCCCTCTTCGAGTTGAATCGGCTTCGGCGTGTGATATTCTCCTTTCGAGAAGTATCTCATGACGGAAAAATAGCTTTCAGCCGTCGACGTGCAAGCCGTCGAATGTGACCCAACGCAAACGTATTGGGGAGTTAGAATTATCGACTTTTTCCAATACTTCCTTTCGGTTCCGTCGAACAATGCAAATCAGAGATTTGTTGGCTCGACGAGATTTACGCTTCGTCGAACACGCAAATCAGAGATTCGCTGGCTCGACGAAGCTCACGCTTCGTCGAACAATTCCTCGCCCTCGACCATGTGCTCCTCGACGGCGTCGATGTCGAGCGTCAGGCCGAGACCGGGTTTCTCGGGGATCGTGATGTAGCCGTCCTCGATGACGTCCTCCTCCACGAGGTCCTCCCACCAGCCGAGCTGGTAGGAGTGGTATTCGACCGCCAGCGAGTTCGGGATGGCCGTGCCGACGTGCGCGCTCGCCATCGTCGCGATGGGCGAGGAGACGTTGTGCATGGCGACGGGGACGTAGTACTGGTTGGCGACGTCCGCGATTTTGCGGGTTTCGCGCATGCCACCGACCTTGGGCAGGTCGGGCGCGATGATGTCCACAGCGAGGTTCTCGATGAGGCGGCGCTCCTCGGTGACGCGGTAGCGGTTCTCACCGACCGTGATGGGCGTCGAGGTGGACTTCGTGACCTCTTCCTGTACCTTGAGGTTCTCCGGTGGGACGGGGTCTTCGAGCCACCAGACGTCGTAGTCCTCGATGGCTTTGGCGAGTCGTTTCGCGCTCCCGGCCGAGAACGTCCAGTGACAGTCGAACGCGACGTCGGCGCGGTCCTTCACGCGCTCGGTGACCGTCTCCACGATCTCGGCTTTGTGACGGATCTCGCCGGGTCGCAGGTGGCGGTTCGCGCGGTCCTTTTCGAACCCGGACGGCACGTCGAGGTCGAACTTGAGCGCGTCGTAGCCCAGTTCCTCGACGACGCGTTCGGCTTCGTCGGCGCACGCCTCGGGGTCGGCCTCGTCCGCGGTGTGGCAGTCACAGTAGACGCGAACCTTGTCGCGGTACTTGCCGCCGAGCAGTTGGTAGGCAGGAATGTCGAGAATCTTGCCCGCGAGGTCGTGTAGCGCGATCTCGATGCCGGAGATGGCGGTAATGGTTACGCCTTCGATGGAACCCTCGCCGGACATCTTCTGGACGAGGTGTTCGAACAATCGGTCGATGTCGAGCGGGTTCTCGCCGATGACGAACGGCTTCATGCGCTCGATGAGTTCGGGAACACCGGCACCCCAGTAGGCTTCACCCGTGCCGACGATTCCCGCGTCGGTGTACAGGCGGACGAGCGTCCACGGGAAGTTCCCGTCGATCATCGTCGTCTGGACGTCCGTTATCTCGATGTCGCGCTTATCGCCCCGCGAGGCCTTCGTTCCCATCGTCTCGCTGGAGAGATTGCGCATCGTGTACTCTGCGTTGGGGTCGTGCAGTGTCGCATAGTCGCGTCCCATACCCGCGGGTACTTCTTCGGTAGTAAAAGTTTACGTGGTATCGTCCGTAATTACTGGAGCACATCCACGGGGGTCTCCGCACTGATCCACGCGTGGATCGAATCCTCTGCGCGAAGTTCGTATCTCCCGCGTCGATAGTAGCCGACGACCCGTGGCTCGGTCTGCTGATTAGGCATCTCGTGTATCCCTTCGACCCTCCTCACCCTTACTATTGACCAGTTAACCGGTTACGCCCCCTGATAGTCCCACCGTTCCTGTCCGTTGAGACACCAATGTCGGTCCGCTCTCGTTCCCAAACCCCCACCGTCTGCATGCGGTTATACAGGGGTTAATCCGGGAGTAGCGGGGGAAACACTCAGTGAGGTGACCCTATCACGGGGACGTACTCCAATCCCCGATATCGACACGACGTTTTCGGCGACGTGGCTCGCGCGGCGTTCCGACGCTCGATTCCCGGAAGTGGCTTCCGTCCCATCAAACGGCCAACGAGGAAAAATGTCAGATGAAAGGTTACTACTTTCAGGTGTGCGGCCGTTGTCGGCGATTTCATGACACGTCGGTGTACGAGACGGGGGTTTCTCGCCGGTGTCGCGTCTGCTGTCTCGCTTTCCGGATGCGTCGCAGACATCGGGACCCCTCCTGTGGACGTTCGTGGTGCGATGTATCTCCCCTCACGCGCGATGAACTCTTTCCAGATGTGGAACACGTACGACCGTGGGGTCACGGAGCGAGACATGGGGTTTGCCGACCGTCTGAACCTGAACGCGATTCGAACGTGGTTGAGTTACGAGGCGTGGAAACGCGACCCCGCATCGTTCGGCCGGGCGCTCGACCACTTCCTGGCGACCGCGGACAAGCACGGCATCCAGGTCCTCCTCGGTGTCTTCGAGGGTGTCGGGCGTCCGCCGGTCCCGAAGAACCTCTACGACACCGACCCGTGGACGGGCACCTCGGTTTGGTCGCCCGGAAAGCACGTCATGCGGAATCCCGACCTGTGGGACGAACCGAAGCGCTTCGCCGAGTGGGTGACGAACCGCTACCGCGACGACGAGCGACTGCTCGCCATCGAGGTGATGAACGAACCCGGTTGGCGACCGTGGAAGAAGCGGTTCGCACGCGCCATGTTCGACTACGTCCGCGAGCGACGCGGCGACGTCCCGCTGACGATCGGCGCGACGAGCTTTGCGAACGCCACCGATTACTACGACTGGGGGATCGACGTGATCCAGTTTCACTACAACTACCCGAACACGACGGACATCTACCGTGGCGTCCTCCAACAGGCGAACGAACTCCGCAACAGCATCAACATGCCCGTCTGGCTGACCGAGTGGCAACGCATCGCGAATTTCGGCTGGGGTCAAAAGGAGGTCTCCGTGGCCCAGCGCGGCCCGGATTACGCCTCGCTCGCCCCCGTCATCCGTAAGTCGGGCGTCGGAAACTTCTTCTGGTCGCTCATGCTCAAACCCGCCTACATGCTGAGCCAGCGCAAACGTGGCATCCTCAACGGCGTCTTCCACGAGGACGGAGCGGTCTGGAGCACGGAGGACGCGAGCGCACTCAAATCGATGTCCGGCGACGGCACGTTTCACGGAACCGAACGCAAGGAGTGGCCGGATTGGGCGAAGGAAGTCATCCGGAGGGCGTGAGTCCGGCGTAGGCCAGCACGTCCGTCTGGTCGAAGTTACCGTCGCCATCGAAGTCCAGGGCCGACTGCTGTCGTGCTGGCACATGTGCGAGACCACTCGTCTCCGCGGCGGCAACGATCGGAAACGCAACCGCGTCCGAGACGCCGGTCTTTCCGTTTCCGGTCAGATCCTCGTATCGTCCGTCCTTGTCGGGGTCGAGCGGCGGGCCGACGTTCAGTTGGTGCCCGAATCCGTGCACCAGCACCACCGGCGCGTAGATGTCGATGGCGCGATTGTGATGGATCCGGTTGTCGAGCAGCGTATCGTCCCACGAATCGTCGAGCGTGACGCCGCGGAGGTCGCCCCTCACGGTGTTGTTCACCAATCGAGTGTCCGACCCCGTCACGCCGATTCCGATGGCGTTGTTCACGGCGACGAGGTCGTGCACCGTCACGTCCGAGGCGTCCTCCACGTACACCCCGCGATTCCAATCCTGCGTTCGGAGGTTTCGAACCGTCACGTTCGACGCCCCATCGACGTGGACGCCGCTGGTGTCGCTGACGCCGTATCCGTCGAGGGTGTGTCCCCCGCCGTCGAGAACCACGTCGTTCGCGCGGATTTCGATACAACCGGTCGAGATGGCGGTCTTCCCGTTATGGACGTCGCGAGTCAGCACGTAGGTTCCCGGTTTCGTGATCTTCGTACAGGAATCGACGGTCGTGGCCGTTTGTGGTGTGGATGCGGCGGACGCAGTAGATGCGGCAGGCAATCCGCCGTAGCTGACACTGACGATGCAGAGGAGAACCAACCCGACGGCGAGAACGCGCGACTGAGGCATAATCCCACGCACGACGGCCCCCCTGTTATACGCTCTCCCGGTAAGGGCGGCCTACTCGTGGAAATCAGTGTTTAAAAGGGGGAAATCAGAGCACGCCGAGCGCGCGAAGGTCCGATTCGAGCGTCGCGCGGTCGGCGTCGTTCATCTTCCGGAGCGGACTCCGGAGCGGACCGGGCGAGAAGTCCACGTCGAGCAGGTCGAGCGTCGTCTTCACGCCAGCCATGTACGACCCGCCCTTCAGCGCGCTCCGAATCGCGTACACATCGCTTTGGAGTTCGCGGGCGCGTTCCTCGTCGCCCTCGTCGTAGGCGTCGTAGAGGGAAACGATCAGTTCGGGGAAGGCGTTCGCCACCGCGCTTACGGTTCCGGTACAACCGAGTTGGAGTCCCGGCAGGATCAGGGAGTCCGACCCCGAGAGGAACGTGAGGTCCGGGTTGTCGTCGATGGCCTGTCCGAGCCACGGAACGTCCTTGCTCGAATCCTTGAGTCCGGCGAGGTTCGGAATCTCGGCGAGGTCCGAGAGCGTGTCGAGCGACAGCGAGTTGCCGGTCTTGCTCGGAATGTGGTAGATGTACACCGGCAGATCGACCGCTTCGCAGACGCGGCGGTAGTGTTCGAGCGCCCCGTCGTGGTCGAGCGGGTAGTAGAACGGCGTGATGACGACGAGTCCGTCCGCGCCGACCGACTCGGCGTGTTCCGCGTTTTGGATGGTTTCGTACGTGCTCGGCGCACCGACGCCCGCGATGACGGGAACGTCGTCCACCGCATCGACGACCGCTTCGACGACGCCGCGCTTTTCCTCGCCGGTCAGGAGCGGGAACTCGCCGTTCGTCCCGAGCGGGAAGACGCCGTGTGCGCCGCCCTCGACGACGTATTGAGCGTGGGCCGCCGTGGCTTCGTAGTTCACCGACTCGTCCTCGTGAAACGCCGTAATCGTGGGCGGAACGACGCCGTGCAGCGAAAGCGGGTCGTCCGTCCCCGGTTCTGGTGCGTGCGACATACTCGGACGCTTGTCCTCCGACCTGATAAGCGATTTCGTCTCGGCAGGGTTCTTTTCCGGGAACGAGTAAAATTCACCCGAGAGCTGTTTTTCGAGACTGAGTAAACTTTTTGTTGCAGGGGGGACAATGTGTGAGTATGAACGTCACAGTTAAGCTTACCGGACCGATGGTGGCGCGCACCGGGACTCGTGACGCACGCGTGGCAGTCCCCGACGAGGCAACCGTCGCGGACGTCGTCGACAAACTCGGCGAGCGTTACGGCCCGCAGGTCCGCGCCGGAATCATGGACGGACTCGGCCTCCGCTCGGACACCTGCCTCTTCCGAGAGTCCGACCACGAACCGCTCTCGGTCCGCAGTCCCGTCGAACCGGGCGAAACCGTCCGCGTACAGGTTCACGCCTGACGACGGTTCCCACGACCT
The DNA here is from genome assembly GCF_024136975.1 of Haladaptatus sp. AB643. Classification (NCBI taxonomy): domain Archaea; kingdom Methanobacteriati; phylum Methanobacteriota; class Halobacteria; order Halobacteriales; family Haladaptataceae; genus Haladaptatus; species Haladaptatus sp. AB643. Next base: position 153,200 of record NZ_JAMYJW010000004.1, on the reverse strand, counting down.
CTACCTCGGTTCCTTCCGAACGAACGGACCTTTCCCTCGATTTTCACACTTTTCACACTTTTCACACCCGACAGTCGCTACGCTCTACTTCCCTCGCATTTTCGTGACGAAATAGTAGCGATATCAGACGTACTCGCCCGGCGCTTCCTCGAACTGCGTTCGATGGTCGTCCGAGCAGAACCGATACTGTCGGCCGAGATGGCGCGCCACGAACTCCGTCTCCCGATCAACGTACAGTTCCGTACCGCACACTGGGCATTCTTCCATGTTCGGTACTTCGAACGCCGGACGAAAACGCGCTGTGCTTGCACCTGCAAACGTCGGCTATCCCAGTCTCGCCAGACGGTTCAACGCGTACACCGTCCGGAGCACGTCGCCCGCCTTCCCGCGGTCGAAGACGAGTTCGTCCGTCTGAATGACGTGGTTCAACACGTCGCGCGAGGCGTGTTCCGGCGCGGCACCGATGCCGCAGTCGTTCTCGTCGACCCACTGCATCACGCGGAGGTCGCTCTTGCTGTCGCCCATCACGAGGGTGAACGGTTCGTCCACGCCGAGGACGTCCAGCGCGGCCTCCACGCCGACCACCTTGTTCAACTCCCGACTGCCGATTTCGGCGGCGTCACCCTCGTAGTACGCCACGTCGATCCTGTCGAAGGTGTCCCGCACGTCCGCCGGAATCTCCGAAACGTCCGTCTTGGGCATCCCGTCCGCCGCTTCGAGGACGCCGCGGATTTCGGGGTCGCTGTCGGCGTAATACGCCCGCGCCCATTCGCTTCCGTCTTCGCCATCCCCGACCACCGTCTCGCCGAGCAAGTCGATTTGATAGACGAGCGCGCGGTCGATGACTTCGACCGCCCGCGAACTCCCCGTCTCGAAGTTCGGCTTCATCGTGATGTTGAACTCGTTGCCCTGCAGGTGGGTGCACCGCCGGAGTTCGTCGGGTGCCGAGGAGAGCACCTCCGAGCGCACCGTGTCGAAGACGGTTCGAATCTCGTCGTCCAACTCCTCGAACAGCAGTCGCTTCGTCTCCGCGCCGTGGCCGGGCGTGAACACGCCAGTTCCTGCCTCGTAGACGATACTTACCGTGCCGGAGTGGACGATTTCGTTGCCGAGTCCCTGTATGGCGAACCCCTTCACGTTCTCCAGCGTCTGGCCCGTACAGACGACGATGGGCACGCCCTTCTCGTGGAATTCGGTGAGCAGGTTCAGCGTCTCGCGCGGAATCTCGTTGTCCGTCCCGCCCGCCGACCGGAGCGTCTCGTCCACGTCCAACACGAGCGCGTTCACCGACCGGCCGTACTTGGAGTAGAGGTCGAGCGCGGTGAACGCCTGGTCGCGGGTCGCGTGGGCCGCTACGTCCGCGTAGGTTTCGCCCGCGTCGAACCCGTCTCGAATCTCGTCCTTTCGCCGTTCCAGTTCGTCGCTCGCCGACTGCCAGTGCTCCAGCGCAACGCGGGAGTCGACCGGCGGGAATACGTCCACGAAATCCTGATACGCTCGAAGGGTCTTCGCGTCGAATTCGTCGTAGAGCCGATAGAGAGCATCGTACCGTTCCATACTGGATGTGGGTCACATTCCGGGATAAAGGTCGGGGAGGGTGGCAGATAGTGTCGGATCGAGTATTTGACTGCAACCACGATTCCAATACAGTAGAATTCGGCCCGTGAGACGGTGACTCCTCCTCGACGGGATGGGCCCCCATTGGGGACAGTAAGAATCTGACACTCACTCCTCGACGGTGCCGCCCTCCGTCTCGTCCACTCGCTTGCTGATGTCCACTTGGTAGTGTTCGAGGATGTCGCGGCCCAGCAGGACGGGATTGTTCATGTGGCTCCTGTCCTCGACGTTCGCGGAAACCGTGTAGTGGTTTCCGGCGATGCCGATAACCACGTCCACGACCGGTCGGGTTCGGCTCGATTTCGAGCTTCCGGAGCGCACCCGCGAGATTCGCCGAATCGGTCCCGCGCCCACGTCGGCCGCGATTCCGGTGTCGATACTGGTTCGGCTCGCGCCCGTGTCGGACTTGGCGACGACGGTGCGCGACCCCGTCGTCCCGCTGACGACGACCTCGGTGGTGTAGCCGATGGTGGGCTGGTCCGACAGTCGTTGGCTACCCGTCGCCGGTTTGCAGTCGGGAACCGAATCGTCGAGCGTCGTCGTCAGTTCCGTAACGCGGCCCTCCTCGACGCCCCCGCCGCCCGCTTCGATGGCGGCGCGTGCGATGTGCGGTGCCGGACTGTGGCCCGTGGCTCGGAAGAACCCTTTGAACCCCGCCGTCGGGTTGACTTCGAGCACGTACCACTCGTCCTCGTCCCGGATGAGATCTACCCCAGCGTAGTCCAGCCCGAGGGCGTGGGCCGAATCCAGGGCGATTTGGACGATTTCGTCCGTGAGGACGTCCCCTGCCGCCGTCACGTCGCCGCCGAGCGCGACGTTCGTCCGCCACTCCTCGTCCGGGGCCGACCGGATCATCCCGCCGAGGACGGAATCCCCGACCACGTAGACGCGCAGGTCGCTGTGCGGACCGTCGCCGTCCTGTTCGATGAGCTGTTGGATGAACGCCTGTCGCTTCCCGACCCGTGAACTGATGGGCGTGTTCAAATTCACCTTCCACGTTCCACCGCCGTGGGTCCCGATGGCGGTTTTGTACACCGCCTCGGTCCCGTACGTCTTGCCGATCTCGTTGAGCCGATCCGTGGAGAGCGCGAAGATAGCGTCGGGAACCGAAATCCCCTTGTCCGCCAACCGGACGGCCGCCGAGAACTTGTGAGTGGCCTGTAGGACCGACATCGGCGGGTTCAGCATCGGCACGAGGCTTTCGTACAGGTTCGCAAGCCCGAGGAGTTCCTCGGGGTTCTCCGTCTTCGACAACAACAACCGATTCGCGATGACGTCCACATCCGGTTCGAGCACGACACGACCGTCCCGTATCTCGACGGACGTGTTCTCCCGCCGGAGCCAGACCGGATCGTGGCCCAACGCTTCGACGGCGTTCAAAATAGCCTTCGTCTCCTTGCTGTTGTGGAGACTGAGTACTCCCACTGACACTGCTTTTTCTCCCGACATCAGCTTGCTATTCGCTAACTCATGGCAAAACAGTTATTGCTCTTTCGCTAATATTTCGGCGTCGTCTTCCGTCCAACTATCGGCTATCGAATCTTGTCGAAGACCGTGCTCTGACAGCGGCCGCACTGTCGAGGGTTGCGCCAGTACTTCTTCCCGCACGAGTGGCATTTCCAGTTCGGCGTGAGGAAATCGGGTTTGAGCGATTCCAGGTTCATGGGACGAAGTAGGGTCCCGACGAATAAACGCGTCTCGCCGGGGTCCCTCGAACCCGAACCGTCCCTCGATTCGAACTCGTACCGTCCCTCGATTTGAATTCGTGCCGTTCTCCGATTCGAACCCGAACCGTCCCCCAACTATTACTGTGGCGGCGTCGTCTCGGCGTCTATGACTGGGGGGAACCAACCAGCGGAGCGGTTCGGCTACATCACGCCCGAAAATTTGGGGTTGTTCACCGACCTCTACGAGTTGACGATGTTGCAGGGGTACCACGCCGCGGACCACAACCCGCGGGCGACGTTCAGCCTTTTCTTCCGCAAACTGCCATCGGATAGGGGGTACGTCCTCGCGGCCGGACTCGAACAGGCGATGGCCTACATCGATTCCATCTCGTTCGGGGAACGAGCGATCTCGTATCTCGCCGGTCGCGGGTTCGACGATGACTTTCTCTCCCGACTCGCGGAGTTCGAGTTCACCGGTACCGTGCGGGCGCTCCCGGAGGGGACGCCCGTGTTCCCGAACGAACCCATCGTGGAGGTGACCGCGCCCATCTTCGAAGCCCAACTGTTCGAGACCCTGCTGTTGAATCAGGTCGGCTTTCAGAGCCTCGTGGCGACCAAAGCCGCTCGGATGCGCGAAGCGGTCGAACGCCACGGCGACGGCCAATCGCTCGTGGATTTCGGTGCCCGACGCGCCCACGGTACCGACGCCGGGATGAAAGCCGCCCGCGCCGCGGCGATCGGTGGCTTCGACGGAACCTCGCTCGTCTCCGCAGGGGAGGCGTTTTCCCTCCCGGTGTACGGGACGATGGCCCACTCGTGGGTCCAGAGCTTCGAGAGCGAGCGCGACGCCTTCGAGACGTTCCTCGATCAGTATCACGAGGACACGATTCTGCTGGTGGACACCTACGACACCGTCGAAGGGGCGAAGTTGGCGATGGAACTGACCGACGAGCACGACGCCGAGGTCGGCGTGCGACTCGACTCCGGCGACCTCGTTTCCCTCTCGAAAGATGTCGCCGAAATAGTCGGCGACCGACCGATCTTCGTCTCCTCCAGCATGGACGAGTACAAGATCGCCGACTTCCTGCGTGAGGGCGGTGTGGCGACCGGGTTCGGTCCCGGTACCGCACTGACGACGAGCGGGGATGCCCCGTCGCTCGACCTCGTCTACAAACTCACCGAAATCGAACACGACGGCGAGATGCGACCGAGCATGAAACTGTCGTCGGGGAAAGTCACGTACCCCGGGGGGAAGAGCGTCCGCAGAATCGAGGAGGACGACGACGGCACCTACGAAAAGGACGTGATCGCACTGCGTGGCGAGGACGCACCCGGCGAGGACCAACTGGTGTTCGTCTACGAGGACGGGGAGCGCGTCGCCGACTCCTCCGAACTCGGCGCAATCGCCGAACGGGCGGGAAGGCGACGGCGATGTCTCCCGGACGACTGTCGCGACCTCCGTGCGCCGGGTTCCTACCCCGTCGAAATCAGCGACGGCCTCCGTCAGCTAACCGAGGACTGTCGGGCCGACCTGCTGGACCGATGAGATACCCGACGTCGAAATCGTAGCGGCGTCCGAGCAGTCCGCTACGGACTGCGGCGGAAGCGGTCCGCTACGAGGTACGGTAAACGCCGATACGCGGAAGCCGACCCGCTTCCGATCATTCGTTCGTGTATTCCGTTGTCGTTCCCGTCGTATCGCGTTGGGCCGTCGTCTCCTTTCGACTCAACACCTTGCTCGCACTCTGCAGCACGCTGTTTTTCCACGCCTCGATGTCGTTTTCCTCTACCGACGCTCGTAGCGGCTCCATTCGGGTCGCTCGCTCCGATTCGTCCATCTCCAAGGCTTCCTCGATGCTATCCGCGAACGCTTCGGTGTCGTTCGGGTGGACGGTTATCGCCCACTCGCCGAGCGCCTCGTGTGCGCCGACGAGTTCGCTGAGGACCAACACTCCCGGATCGTCGACCTGTGAGGCGACGAACTCCTTCGCGACGAGGTTCATCCCATCGCGGAGCGAACTCACGAGCACCATGTCCGATTCCCGATACAGCGCGGCCAGCGTGACCGGGGAGAGGTGGTCGTCGATGTAGACGATCGGTTGCCACGTCGCCGTCCCGAATCGGTCGTTGATCCGCTCGACTTCGCTCGTCACGTTCTCCTTGACGCGCTGATAGTCGTCGATCTGACTTCGGCTCTCGCTCGCCTTCTGGACGTACGTGAACGTTTCGCGCCGCTCGGGATACTTCTCCCAGAGCTGTTCGAGTGCGGCGAGCCGTTGCTCGATTCCTTTCGTGTAGTCGAGTCGGTCCACCCCGACGGCCAACCGGTCGGCGTCGAGCGCGTACGTTTCGCGGAGCGATTCCCACGCGTCGTCGGCCTCCGACGACCCCGCGAGCTGTCGCCGTTCCGCGGCGTCGATACCGAGCGGGAAGGATTCGACCTGAATCGTTCGCCCTTCGTAGCGAACCCACCCGGCTTCGTGATCCACCTCGGCGTCGAACGCCCGTTCGACGCAGTCGAGGAAGTTCTCGCAGTAGCGGTCGGTGTGGAAGCCGAGCAGGTCGTTCGCCAGCAGTCCGTCGAGCAGTTCCTCGTACTCCGGACAGCTTTGGAGCACGTCCCACGACGGCCACGGGATGTGCCAGAACTGCATGCAGAACGCGTCGGGACACTCCTCCCGGATCCGCCGCGGGGCGAGCGCGAAGTGATAATCCTGAAACCAGATGACGGCTTCCGATGGGTCCACTTGCTCCCGTATCGCGTCCGCGAAGTGTTCGTTGGTTTCCCGATAGTGCTCCCAGAACTCCGGTTTCGGCGTCATCTTGGCCGTATCGGAGTGACACATTGGCCAGAGCACCTGATTGCTGTAGCCGTAGTAGTAGTTCTGTACCTGTTCGTCCGTGAGCGAGACGCGCTTCAAGTCGTACGAGGGAGACTCCGGCGGGACGCGAACACAACCGTTCTCGTCGCTCATCTCGTCGTCGCCGTCGCCGCTCCCCCACGCGACCCACGTTCCCCCGGTGTTCGCCATCATGGGATCGAGCGCGGACGTGAGGCCGCCGGTCGGTCGAACGACTTGAATCTCACCGTCCACTCGCTCGTGGACGTACGGTTCCCTGTTCGACACCAGGACCAATTCGCGGTTTCCGAACTGAAGAGCAGTATCAGACATCGTATCTCCCCTCCCTGAGTCGGCAGCAAATCCTTCAGCAGTCTCGTTCATTAGTTTTGTCGCTCATCACGCATATTCGAGGGTCAAACCAATCACTGCATGGGTTGCGTTTGCAAGTTTCTTTATTAGGCTCTGACCCGCCCGTATCGACCCTCTTCACCCCCGTATCGATCCTACTCGAACAGTCCTTCGTGGCGCTCGGCGAGTCCCGTGTACTCGCCCGACGAGTACGATTCGAAGATGTCCGCCGCGTCGATGGTCGTCTCCGAAAGCGGCGTCACCTGCGCGGGAACCCCCCGAACGAACGACTCCGGCGGGATGTCCGCCTCTTCGAGGGTCACGGTCCCTGCGGCAACGATGCTCCGCTCGCCGACGTGGACGTCCGTGTTTATGGTCGCGTTAAATCCGACGAGGGACCCGTCGCCGATCGTCGCTTCGTTCAGCACCGCACCGTGACCGACCATCACTCGGTCGCCGACGGTCGATGCGTGGAGCACCGCGTTGTCCCCGATGTGTGACTCTTGGCCGATTCGCACCGGTGCCGCATCACCCCGTAGCACCGCACCGGGCCAGACGCTGGCGTCGGCTTCGACCGTCACGTCCCCGACCAACGTCGCCTCCCGGCAAACGTGGGCCTCTTCGTGTATCGACGGCTCACCCCCTTCGAACTCGTACGTTCGAACCATACACCTGACACGACGTTCGACCCCAAAGCTTTGGCGGGGGGACTAGCCTACTGATCCGCTCCACTCGTGTTCGTCCAGATACTCCTCGAACAGCGTGAACTGTACGTCGTGAGACGACCGCAACTCGGCGAGGTCGATGGGTGCATCCCCGCGGTTGAACCAGCGGTACATCGCCGCATAGTCCTCTCCCGCCCGCTTTTCGAAGGCGTCGATGGGAACGTGGTCGGCGGTCACGTCGATTCCGATACTCTTCGACAGCCGAACCGCCATCGCCGACAACGTGAGTTCGTCACCCGCGAGGTCGATTTCCCGCTCGACGTAGTTCGCTCGCTTCGCGAAGGCCTCCGCGACGATTGCGCCGATGTCGTCCACGTCCACCATGTACAACGGCGTGCGCGGTTCGAGCGCCATCGAAAGCGTCTCGTTCATGATGTCGTCGCGCATGCCCTCCAAGTTCTGCATGAAGAACACGGGCCGGACGACCGTCAACGGCAGATCGAGATCCGACAGTCGTCGTTCGATGGTCGCTTTCGTGTCGAAGAACGGAACGCCCGAATTCTCGTTCGCACCCCATACCGAACTGAAAACGAAGTGGTCGACGCCGTGGTCGGCGGCGACTTCCCCGAGATTCGTCCCCTGTTCGACTTCGGCGTCCAATCCGGCGGCCCACGTGGTGACGCCGTACACGCCATCCACATCGCGCACGGCGTGCACGAGCGACTCCTTCTCCCCGAGGTCCCCCTCCACGACGACCGCACCCCGTTCGTCGAGTTCTCGGGCAGCGTCGCTTCCCCCGTCCCTGGTCAGCGCGTGGACTTCAACGCCGCGTTCCAGGAGGTGGCGCGCGACGGCCCCACCCTGTCGCCCCGTCGCTCCCGCCACGAGTACACGTTCCGGTGGCATAACGGATGGAAAACGCCACGGATTTGCTTAGTCGTTGTCACCGTCGCGGGTACCCTCGTCCTGATTTCCCGACTGCTACGGCGACCTCGAAACCCTCCGCTCGCGGCAATATCGTCGTCTCACGCCAACGCCGCAAGCAAGCGGGTGCGGTGCGGTTTCAGTGCTGCTCGGCGATCGTAGCCACGGAAATCGCGGTGACCTCTCGTGGCAAATTCCGTTGAATCCCCGATTCCACGAATCAGCACGGATTTGTGCGCGGCGGAAATACGTTCCGTATGACCGACATCGGGAAGATAGACCGCGATTTCTTCGACGAACACATCTACCCCTATCTCGGCGCGGAGCGCGAGGACGAACTCCTCGGCCCGAAACACGGCGTGGACTTTGGCGTAATCGATGTTGGCGACCACGTCGTCGCGCTCGCCACGGACCCGCTCTCGCTGCTCCCGGAACTCGGTTTCGAGAAGGCCGGATGGTTCGCGTTCCACGTCGTGATGAGCGACGTGGCGGTGAGCGGCCTGCATCCGAGCCACCTCGCGGTGGAGTTCAACCTCCCGCCGGAGATCGCGGACGAGGAGTTCGCGGAGGTCTGGAAAACCTTCGACCGCGAGGCGAAAAAGCTGGGCGTCAGCATCGTCACGGGGCACACCGCCCGGTATTCGGGCTGTCAGTATCCGTGGGTCGGCGGCGCGACGACGTTGGCCTTCGGAGAGAAGCAAGACCTCGTCCGCCCGGACGGCGCGAGACCGGGCGACAGCGTGTTGGTGACGAAGGGACCGGGCGTGGAGACGGCGGGCTTTCTGGTGACGCTGTTCGAGGACCGGATCGACCTGCCGGAGGACGATATCGCGGACGCCAAGGACCGGTTCTACGACATGAGTCCGGTCGAGGACGCGCTGGTCGCGGCGGAGGCGGGCGGCGTGACGGCCATGCACGACGCGACTGAGTGCGGGATTCACGGCGCGCTGGTCGAGATGGCGCGCTCGGCGGGCGTCCGCTTCGACGTGAGCCACGACGACGTGCCGATTCTGCCGGGCGTGCTGGAAGCCTGCGACTATTTCGATATCGATCCGTGGGCGTCCACGACCGAGGGGACGCTCGTCCTGACGGTCGAAGCCGAGGCTGCCGAAACCGTCCTCGCCGCGTTCGACGACGCGGATATTCCGGCGGCCGAAATGGGGAAGGTGAGCGAGGGCGATGGCGTCTACGTCGATGGCGACCGAATCGAGCATCCCGATGTAGACCCCTCGTTGCAGGTGTTCGCCGAGTTGTCGGCCGACCGGGAGTGAACACCACCGCTAAATACAACCAAGTAATATCCCGACGTGATGACCGATCTCGGCAAAGTAGACAGCGAATTCTTCGAGGAGTACATCTTCCCGCATCTCGGTGCGGAGCGCGACGACGTGACGCTGGGGCCACAGCACGGCGTCGATTTCGGCGTCATCAAGGTCGGCGACAAAGCGGTCGCCACCGCGACCGACCCCATCTACATCATGCCCTCGCTCGGCTTCGAGCGGGCGGCGTGGTTCGCGTTCCACATCCTGATGAGCGACGTGGCGGTGAGCGGCCTGCAACCCACCCATCTCGCGGTGGATTTCAACCTCCCGCCGGAGATTACGGACGAGCAGTTCGCCACGATTTGGCAGACGTTCGACCGTGAGGCCAACGAGATGAACGTCAGCGTCGTCACGGGACACACCGCCAGATACGCGGGCTGTAACTACCCGATGGTCGGCGGGGCCACCGCGATGGCCGTCGGCGACCCGGACGACGTGGTCCGACCGAACGGCGCGCGCCCCGGCGACCGCGTCCTGCTCACGAAAGGTCCGGCAGTCGAGGCAACCGGCCTCCTGAGCAACCAGTTCGAGGACCTGATGGACCTTCCGGAGGAGACCGTCGAGCAGGCGAAAGACCGGTTTTACGACATGAGTCCGGTCGAGGACGCCCGGATAGCGGCGGAGGCGGGCGACGTGTCGGCCATGCACGACGCGACGGAGGGCGGGGTGCACGGCGCGTTGACCGAGATGGCGGCCGCGAGCGGGGTCCGCCTCGACGTGCGCCACGACGACGTGCCGGTCCTGCCGGGCGTGCTGGAGGCCTGCGAGTTCTTCGACATCGACCCGTGGTCCTCCATCAGCGAGGGAACGCTGTTGTTGGCCGTCGCGCCGGAGGACGCCGACGACGTCCTCGCCGCGTTCGACGACGCCGGGATTCCGGCGGGTGACATCGGCGAGGTTCGGGACGGCACCGGCGTCACGGTGGACGGTGAGGAAATCGAACATCCCGAGGTGGACCCGTTCTGGGGTGCCTTCGAGGAGTTCATGGAGAAATCAACATGAGTAGAGAACCAGCACCGGTCTCTCTCCCCGTCGCGCTGACCATCGCCGGAAGCGACTCCGGCGGCGGCGCGGGGATTCAGGCCGACCTGAAGACGATGGAAGCACACGGCGTGTTCGGCACCAGCGCCATCACGAGCGTCACGGCACAGAACACCCGCGGGGTCGAGGGATTTTCCACGCTCCCGGTCGAGGAGGTCGAAGCCCAATGTGAGGCCGTCCTCTCGGATTTCGACGTTCGGGCGGTCAAGACCGGCATGCTCGCGGAAGCCCCGGTCGTCCGGAGCGTCGCGGAGCAGGTCTCCGGTCTGGAAATCCCGGCCGTCGTGGACCCCGTGATGGTCGCGGCGTCGGGCGACCGACTGCTCGACTCGGCGGGCGAGGAAGCCTACGCGGACCTGTTCACCCACGCGACCCTCGTCACGCCCAACACGGACGAGGCCGAAGTCCTGACGGGCATCGAGCTAACGGACGACGAGAGCGCCGCGGCAGCGGGCGAGGCGCTCCGCGAGATGGGTGCGGACGCCGCGCTCGTGAAGGGCGGTCACGTCCCCGGCGAGACGGTTCGGGACGTGCTCGTCACGGCCGACGGCATCGACGTCTTCGAACACCCGCGCATCGCAACGGAGGCGACTCACGGGTCGGGATGCACGCTCGCCAGCGCCATCACCGCCCGACTCGCGTTGGGCGACGACCTTCGAACGGCGGTCGGCGGCGCGACGGCGTTCATGGAGCGCGCGGTCCGCTACGCCGCCGACGTCGGCGAGGGACCGGGAGCGGTTCACCACCTCGTCGAACTCCGGAACCGGGCGGCGCGGAACGACACGGCCGAGGCGGTCGAAAGCGTCGTTCAGTCGTTCGTCGAGCGGGACGTGAGCGCCCTCGTCCCGGAGGTCGGGATGAACGTCGTCGGGGCGACGCCGTACGCCGAGGCGGTGGACGAAACCGCCGCCGTCGAGGGGCGAATCACGCGAACCATGACCGGCGTGAAACCGAACCGAGGCGTGCGATTCGGCGCGTCGAGCCACGTCGCCCGGTTCCTGCTCTCGGCGCGGGAGAACGACCCCAGCCTGCGGTTCGCGGTCAACTGTCGATTCGATAGCGACGTGGAAAACGCGCTCTCGACGCTCAGCGGCGAGGTCGCGGAGTTCGACCGCGGGGCGGAACCGGCGGACGTGAAGGCCGAGGAGGGGAGCACGATGGGTTGGGGTGCCCGGCGGGCGTTCGAGTCGGCGAGCGGAACGCCCATCGCGATAATCGACCGCGGGGAGGTCGGCAAGGAGGCCATCGTGAAACTGCTCGCAGCGGACGCCGAGGAACTCCAGCGACGGACGCTGGCGCTCCTCTCCGCGCTGGAGGCGCGGGAACCGGACGAGGAAGACGAGGAGGGGGCATAACCATGAACGCCGACGTCGGCATCATCCTGCCCCAGTACGGCCACGAGTACGGGACGATACGGGACGTGGCTCACGACGCCGAGGAGCACGGATTCGACGGCCTGTGGCTCGAAGACCACTTCCAATCGTGGATCGGCGACATCGAGCAGGACACCTACGAACCGTGGACGACGCTCGCGGCGCTCGCGGAGGCGACCGACGACATTCGACTCGGGACGCTGGTGGACTGTCAGGCCTATCGCCACCCGTCCCTGCTGGCGAAGATGGCGGCGACCGTGGACCGCGTGAGCGATGGCCGCCTCGACCTCGGCCTGGGCGCGGGATGGTACCGGGACGAGTTCGAGCGTTTCGGTTACGAGTTCCGCGAACCGCCCGCCGCCCGCATCGAGCGACTGCGAGAGACCGTCGAGGTTCTCCACGGCCTCTGGACGAACGAGCGGTTCTCCCACCACGGCGAGCAGTTCGATCTGGAGGAGGCGTTCTGCCGCCCGGAGCCGGTGCAGGAACCCCACCCGCCGATCTGGATCGGCGGGGCCGGGGAGCAGTTCACGCTCCGGTACACGGCCGAACTCGCTGACGGATGGAATTACGGCACCCTCGACCCCGACGGGTTCGCGGAAAAGTTGGCCGTGCTTCGGGAACACTGTGAGAACGAGGAGCGCTACGAGGACATCACGAAATCCGCCGAACTGTTCGCGTTCGTCGCCGACTCGCGGGAAGACGCCGAGGCGAAGCGCGAACGCTTCGCCGACCGGCATTTGAACAGTAAACCGAGCGAACCGCGGGAGTTCTTCCTCGCGGGCTATCTGGAGACGGCGCTGGTCGGGACGCCGGACGAGGTTCGGACGGAACTGGAGCGCTACGAGGACGTGGGCATCGAGACGTTCATGCTGAGCGTGCCGGACGCGCCAGAAGATGATAGTTTGGAACTGCTCGCCGACGTGATGGACTGAGTCGGCGTTTAGGCCATCACGGGTCGCCGTTAGGCCACGACACGTCTGCGTTAGCCCATCATGTTCCGACAGCTCTCCGCACAGTCCTCCAGCACGTCGGCACAGAGCTGACAGTGGTCGTGGTCGTGCCGCGAGCACTCCTCGGCACACTCCTCGCAGGCACCCGCACAGGCTTCCGCGAGTTCGCTGTCGAAGTTCGAATCGCGGGCCATGAACCGGGCGTGCATGGTCGCCAGGTCGGCCACGTCACGACAGAGCCGGATGCATTTGGCCATGCCTTCGCCTTTTTCCGCACACTGGTCGGCACACCACTCGCAGGCCTGTGCGGCGGCGAAACAGTCGTCGATACACTCGTCCTTCTCGGCGTCGAGGTGGTCAATCTGGGTGAGCGCCATGGTGGAAAGCGAGGAGAGTATCGTCGGTGGTAATTCTGGTTGCTCACGCAACGGACTTTTTCCATCCCCGAGCGAACAGCCAGACTCCGACGAGGAACGTCACGAGCGCGACGCCGCCGAGGGCGACGTGCCACCCGGCCACCCAGTACGGAAGCGAAACGACGTGGCGGGCGCTGTCGAGCAGGTAGCCGAAGACGGGTAGCTTCGTCGTCGTCGGACCGAAGTCGGCGCTCGAATTCACGGGCGGCCCGGCGGGATATTCGCCGGGGTAACGGTCGGCCTCGTACGGAAGCGAGGAGATACGCGCGCTCCACACCAGTTTTCCGGACCGATTCAACTCGACGACGCGGTTGTTTCGGCTGTCGGTGATGAGCGTGTGGCCGTTCGGCAAACGGTCAGCGTCGCGCGGCCAGTCGAATCCGAGACCACCCGCGCCGTGGACCTGCCACGCGACTCCCCACGTTCCGTTTCGGCGGTGGAGTTCGACCACCCGGTCGTTCTCGCTGTCCGCGACGAGGACGGCGTTTTTCGAGAGATACTGGGGGTTGTGCTGTTTGTTCAGCAGTCGCCAATCCCCGTTCTCGTTGATCACGTTCACGACACCCTTCCCGCGCTGGATGACGACGAGTTGGTTCGCGTTTCGCACGCTGACGAGGTACCGTCCCGGCCCGATACGGTCCACGTCGTTGATGTGGAGCCAGTCGGTTCGCGTGGGGTCGGACGGCGGGTCGTACCGTTCGCTCGCGTTCCACTGCCACGTGACCGTTCCGTTCGGCGCGACCGTGAACACCCGTTCCTTGTCCATGTCCGCGACCAGCAGTTCGCCCGACGGAAGCAACTCGGCGTCGTGAACCTCGCTGTTCAGTCCCGAGCGGACCGGAAACGTCCACTGGTAGACGACGTGCGGCGACGGGTTCGGGTCGATGACCCGCACGCCGGTCCGAGCGCAGGGTGATTCGTAGGGTCCGCAGCGCCGATACCCGTCGTCGATGAACGACGCGAGGACCGTTCCGTTGGGCAGCCACGACACGTCGTGATAGCCGTTCGCGTGGCCGTAGCTCCACAGTTTCTCCCCGTCGGAATCGAGCACGACGACCTTCCCATCGGTCGAGGTCGATTGGACGCCGACGACGGTTCGGCCGGACAAATCGGACGACGGAGCGTTCGAAATCGGCGGCGCGACGGCGGCGCTGACGACGAGCGTGAGGACGAACCCGACGACGGCGACCCCCATCAGCGTCGCGCCGAGTCGACGTGCGGAAACGGCGGGGACCACGGGAGGAAGGGACGACGACCCGAAGCGACAAAACCGTACTGGCGTCCTGCAGGCGACGGCGGAAACCGAGTCGGTTTCGCGCGGAATCCACACCGTTTTAGTCGCCGTCCCACCCACGTTCGCACATGATTTCGGTTCTCGCTTCCAGAGGTGTCCGCCGTGAGTGACGGCGGCATCGTCGGGGAGTTCCTCTCGCTCAAAGACGAGACGGACGCGGACGTGCTGACGATGCAGGTCGGCGACTTCTACGAGTTCTTCGCCGACGACGCGGAGTTGGTCGGCGACGTGCTCGACCTGAACATCTCGCGGAAATCGAGCCACGGAAGCAGCTATCCGATGGCTGGCGTGCCGCTGTCGGAACTCACGCCGTACATGAAACAACTGGTCGAACGCGGCTATCGGGTGGCCGTGGCCGACCAGTACGAGACGGACAGTGGTCACGCCCGGAAGATAACGCGGGTCGTGACGCCCGGTACGCTCCTCGAAACGTCCTCGGCGGACGCCCAGTATCTCGCCGGAATCGTCCGCGTGGACGATGGCTACGGGTTGGCGTTCGCGGACATCACGACGGGCAAGTTCCTCGTCACCGCAGTCTCCGGTCCCGACGCGGACTCGAAGGCGCTGACGGAACTGTACCGGTTCGCGCCCGCCGAGGTCCTTCCCGGCCCGGAGATCAGAAACGACGATTCGTTCCTCGAACGGGTTCGCGACCGCACCGACGCGTCCATCTCGGTCCACGACGCGAACGCCTTCGCACCCGGAAAGGCAACCCACGTCACCCGCGAGCAGTTCGGGAAGGAGACGCTGTCCAGTCTCGGATTGGATTCCGACGACGAAGCGGAGGTCCGGGCGGCGGGCGCGGTGCTCTCGTACGTCGAGGAGACCGGCGCGGGCGTCCTCGGGTCGATGACGCGCCTGCAGTCGTACCACGCGGACGATCACGTCGAACTCGACGCGACGACCCAACGCAACCTCGAACTCACCGAGACCATGCACGGGGACCGCAAGGGGTCGCTGTTCGAGACGGTGGATCACACGAAGACGAGCGCCGGACGACGGTTGTTGAAGGAGTGGCTCCAGCGTCCCCGCCGGTCGAAGGCGACGCTTCAGGAACGCCAGTCGAGCGTCGGGTCGTTCGCCGAATCGGCGTTGGCCCGCGAGGAGATCCGCGAGACGCTCGCCGACGCCTACGACCTCGAACGGTTGGCGAGCAAGGCGGTGTCGGGGAGCGCCGACGCGCACGACCTCCTGCGGGTGCGCGACAGCCTTTCGGTTCTGCCGACGGTCGCCGATGCCATCGCCAACGCGCCCGGGCTTTCGAGTTCGCCGTTGTCCGAACTCGTCTCTCGTCCCGACCGAGCGCAGGCGGAAGCGCTGCGCGAGGAACTGGCCGAGGCGCTCGCCGAGGACCCGCCGAACACGGTCACCCAGGGCGGTTTGCTGTGCCGCGGCTACGACGAGGAATTGGACGGGATCATCGACAAGCACGAGGAGAATCTGGAATGGTTCGACACGCTGGCGGGCAGGGAGAAGTCCCGAACCGGCATCTCACATCTGCAGGTGGACCGCAACAAGACGGACGGCTACTACCTGCAGGTCGGGAAGTCGGACACCGGCAAGGTCCCGGAGGAGTACGAGGCCGTCAAAACCCTGAAAAACTCCGAACGGTACGTCACCGACGAACTCCGGGAGCGCGAGCGCGAGATTCTTCGGCTCGAAGAGCGGCGCGGCGAACTGGAGTACGACCTGTTCAAGGAACTCAGAAATCGAGTCGCGGAACACGCCGAACTGCTACAGGACGTCGGCCGGACGCTGGCCGAACTCGACGTGCTGGCGAGTCTGGCCGTCCACGCCGTCGAAAACGGCTGGGTGCGTCCGGAACTCGCCGAGTCGGGGCTCGATATCGACCAGGGTCGTCACCCCGTCGTGGAGCGGACGACCGAGTTCGTCCCGAACGACGTGCGGATGGACGACGACCGCGAGTTCCTCATCGTCACCGGGCCGAACATGAGTGGGAAATCGACGTACATGCGGCAGGCCGCACTCATCACCCTGCTCGCACAGGTTGGGAGCTTCGTCCCAGCGCGGTCGGCCCGCATCGGCTTGGTGGACGGCATCTTCACCCGCGTCGGGGCGCTGGACGAGTTGGCGCAGGGTCGCTCGACGTTCATGGTCGAGATGCAGGAGTTGAGCAACATCCTCCACTCCGCGAGCGAGGACTCCTTGGTAATTCTGGACGAGGTGGGGCGCGGAACCGCGACCTACGACGGCATCTCCATCGCGTGGGCCGCGACGGAGTACCTGCACAACGAGGTCCGGGCGAAGACGCTGTTCGCGACCCACTACCACGAACTGACGACGCTCGCCGACCATCTGGAGCGCGTCGAGAACGTCCACGTGGCGGCGGACGAACGGGACGGCGACGTGACCTTCCTCAGGACCGTTCGCGATGGGCCGACGAACCGCTCGTACGGGATTCACGTCGCGGACTTGGCGGGCGTGCCGATGCCGGTCGTCGAGCGCTCGCGCGATGTGCTCGACAAACTCAGACAGGAGAAAGCCATCGAGGCTCGCGGTTCGGGGTCGAACGAGACGGTACAGGCCGTCTTCGACCTCGGGGCGGGCCAGTTTCAGGCGAACGGTTCGGGGAAAAGCGAGTCGGATGGTGAAGAATCGGAGGACGAAGCGGACGCGCTCGACCCCGAGACGGAGGCTGTCCTCTCCGAACTCGCCGGGGTCGAAGTCGCCGATATCTCGCCCATCGAATTGATGTCGAAGGTGCAGGAATGGCAGGGGAAAGTCGGAGAACGGTAGGAATTCGACCGTCTTACTCGACGAGAGAACATCTACTCGCTCCCGTCACGTAGCTCTGTAACTCATCGTCATCGGCTTTCTCACTACTGCGTTCGAAAAAAGTTCAAAATCGATGGTCGTCTTCGGGCGTTACTCGCTGGACGAGTAATCCACCGTCACCCACGCGACGCCGTAGATGTCGTCCCAGTCGGAGTCACGGTCCATCAGGAGGATCATGAGTTTGACCTTGCCATCCGCACCCGCCTTGTCCAGCGCTTCGGGGTGGATTTCGATGGCGAAGTCGCCGTTCTTCTCCTGACTGACGACCGGCGTTCGCTCGATGAGCGTGCCGCTGGTATCGGTGAAGCGCGACCCGTTGTCGAGGTCGCCGTTGGCGTAGACGAGGAAGTATGGCTCGCCCCGCACGGTACCGTGCTCGGCGGGGTCCACACGCTTCATCGAGGTGTTGGCGGAGAATGCCACGTCGAAGTTGGAGTAACCGCCGTCACTCGCCTCCTCCTTGTGGATGACCTCGACGTTCGAGATTCGACTCCCGTCGTTCTCGTCCATCTTGTTCTGGAGCGGCGTGTTCGGTGGCTTCGGCTTCGTCCACGAATCTGCGGACGTCGTCGTAGTCGTGGTGGTCGTCGTAGTCGCTGCCGCAGTCGTCGTCGTTTGTGTCGCCTCGCTCGTCGTTGTCGACGTGGATTCCGATCCACCGCCGTCGGCGCTGCTCGTGGAGGCGGTCGAGTCGGCCGCCTTCGTGGAGGTTTGGCTGACCGATGTCTTGCTACTCGTACTCGCCGAATTGCCGCCGAGGGACGAACACCCGGCGACCATCAGCATGAGAACCAATAGAAGTGTGATGCTCGTTCGCTTCATGTATTTAGACATCCTCGTCTCGGAAATTCACGCATTGCCGCATAACTTTGCAACACCGTTTCGTTAGTTCTACGGATTTAAGAATGGAATACATGTAGATAAAACATGAAGGGGCTCCGATTTGATGATTGGAACGCGTACGCCCCTCAGTTCACTGATATCGAGATGTTATGTATGTATTAAGGAGAGGAATACGGGACGATGAGATCTGATATATAGGCGTATTATATCTTTTCGGAGATCATGTTCGTATTTGTGTGAAAGGGATGGGAACAGCGGAGGGATAACCTTCCGACATATTCAGCTATGCGACAAAAATTCCGTTCCCCTTCCGTCGTGTCAGGAATTTACACGACAGTGATCATCACGTCGAACGCCGTCGAATGGCCGGTGTTGTCCGTGGCAGTCAACGTCACGGTGTCGATGCCCGCCGAATCGTAGCGGTGGGCGTTCCACCAACCGGTACCGGTCGCGTCCGTCGTCGAAACCCGTCCAATACGACGTGTCGTGACTCCCCGTCCGTCGAATCTTGACAAGCGTCGTTCAATCCAGTATGTTTATTTAATATATGTTCAGTGTATAATATATGGCCTCGATGCTCAGATTTCGCGGTGGTGGTAACGACGCGAACTTCCAAACGTGGTTAGAGCGGTTGAAGAAGCGTGGAAGTAACATCCTCATCACCGGTAACGTGCCGGATTGGCTATCGGCGGAGGCGGCTCGCGTCCTGTTTGGCCACGGTCAGCGACGGTATCGAATCCTCGCGCTTGTCGATCGAACCATCGACAGTCCCGAATCCCGACTGCCGGAATCGGTCTCACCCACCGATCCGACGACGTGGATAATCGATCAACGAAACGGTGAACGTTCGATTCCGGTCGACGCGACGTCGGCGGCGTCCTATCTTCGCCCGCCGGAGAAGGACAACGTTCGGCAACTCCGCGACGAAATCCAGACCGCCATCAGTTTCTACGAGGAGCGTTCCGAAGGGCTTCTCCCTGCGGAACTCCGTGTCGGTATCGACTCGCTCTTTCCCCTCCTCCAACGGGACAGATGCGCGACCAAACAATCGCTACGTACCCTCACCGCGACGGTCCGTGGCGTTCACGGGATGGGACAGTATCATCTGCGAGTCCACGATGAGGAGGACATCGTGAGAGAGTTGACACCGCTGTTCGATGCGCGCATCGAACTGCGACGGAAACCGGGGATGAAGGCCGAACAGCGTTGGCACGTGCCGGAACTCGACAAAACGACGGTGTGGGTAGAACTATAATCGTTCCGAAATATACCGTTCACAACGAGTACGTATGGAGTTCGACACACTCAACAGGCGTTCCGGTCTCGCTATTTTCGACCCGGTCGAGAACGTCCGATTCGAACTCTATACTGCCGAACCACTCACTACCGAGCCCATCGACACGGCGGGATTTTACTTCCCCATCGACGCGGCAGTGAGCTTCGAATCCACCGGCATCGAGATTCCGAACCACTTGTCGGTCGTCGTACGAACGCAGGATGGCGAGATCACCACCGACGCCACGACGTTCAACGATCTGTCGCTCGATTTCGATAGCTACCTGCTGGAAGTGCAGAGCACGCCGATGAAACTCTACATCGCCGTCGAAAGCGCGGTGACGTTGAATCACGGTACGACATCCGCAATGATCGAATTCGACGGATGTCGCCGGGCCCGCGTCGGTGCGCGCTCGTTTCACGAGCGTCCGGCGGGGACGATCACCGTCACCGACGATGTGGACGACGCGATGGCCGCCGTCTCGTATCTCGGGTCGGCGCTGAAGACCACCACTTGTGAGCGGTCGTTTCCGACGCTTCGAGGTCATCCGCCGCTCATCGAACGCGGTGAAGCGTTCGACGTCCCGACCGGTATCGAGCGACCGGAGACGGGCGTTCGACTCGTGTTACCGCCCGAACGGCGCTACGTGTATCCCGCCGCGTCGTTGGCGTACTACCTCGGCGCAGACGTCGTGCCGGGAAGCACGCCACGGCTGATTGCGGGTTCGTTCGAGTATCCGCTCGCGGGAGCAGGCGGGTACGAAACGACCGTCAATCGCGTCCTCAGACAGGCGTTCTTCCTTGACTGTCTCACGCGGACGGAGGGGTACTACCAGGTCGAACTGCACGAGCGCACGCAGGTCGAGCCGCTCGTGGATCTCGATTTCGCCGAACTGTACGACCGCCCGCTCGCCGAACAGCTTCCGGAGTACCTCTCGGTTCCGTTCGAAACGCTGGAACCACACCTCCTCGATTGGCATCTCACGACCGACGTGGTGCCGACGGCGGAGACGATTCCCGCGCTCCCGTACTTCGCGAAGGAACTGTCGTTGCTCCGGACGCCGCACAACCCGGAGTCACACACCGTCGCACCGAAACCGAAGATGCTGGACGATTTCACGCGGACTGCGGTTCCGGCAGGCGACTTCACGCGGAGCACCGACGAGGCGTGGGAGTGGGGCGACGACGAACTGTTCCAGGTCGAATCCACGGACACCACCGAACACGCGTGGGTCGGCAACGGCTACCCCATCGGGGCGAACAAGGTCCCCATCGAGTCCTTGCGCCAGACCGTCGATTACACCGAACCGGACGATTCGGCGCTGAAGGTCCACGTCGTCTGCAACGACGTGGCGATGGACGAGGAGAACGTCGTGGAGCGGTTCTACGGCCTGCGTGACTTCGTGGCGTTCGACGTCTCGATTCACGAGGAGATCACGACGGACGAACTCGCGGCGCTGTTCGAATCCGATGCCGACTTCCTGCACTACATCGGTCACGTCGACGACGGCGGGTTCCGCTGTGCGGACGGCCTCCTCGACGCGAACTCGCTCACGGAGGTCAACGTCGATGCCTTCCTGTTGAACGCCTGCCGGTCCTACCGGCAGGGAGAGATGCTGGTCGAGAAGGGAAGCAAGGGCGGTGTCGTCACCCTCGCCGAAGTCGTCAACTCCTCGGCGACGAAGATCGGTCGGTCACTCGCCCGCCTGCTGAACTGTGGCTTTTCGCTTCGTGCCGCGCTCAGTATCGCAAAGGAGGAACTGGTCGTCGGCGTGGAGTACGTGACGATCGGTGACGGTGGGGTGACGTTGTGTCAGAGCGAGAGCGGGACGCCTGCTATGTTTCGAGTGACCCAGAAAAATAAGGACCATTTTTTACTCGGTCAATATGCTTTCCCGGCTGCGAGTTATGGGTTGGGGACTATAGTATCTGTAGTCATGGAGCAAGATTCGACACGGTATCTCGGTTCCGGGATGCTGACAGAATTGAAACTATCCTCCAACGAATTGGACGATGCATTAGATCTCGAACTACTCCCCGTGAAAATAGATGATGGTCTTCGTTGGAGTGATGAACTCTCTGCTTCCGATTTCAATTAGCTATGGTCCATTTGTCGCATTGTATACTGCCCCCATCGCATTCCCCGCCTGTGATAACAACAGACAGATAGTGAACAGTACGCCGATCATTCGTGGATTCTCCGCCAAGTACGCTTTCAGGTCGTTCTCTGACATGCATTAAAATACATTACACACTTGGAGGAATACTTTTCTTAAGACTACCAACTGTTGTAATATATAAATAAACGCAAAAGGACACGACGATATCCGTGATTTTCGAGCGCGTTCGCTGTGGGAGTCTGTTTTCCCGTTCCGCTCGAACTACTGGACGAATCCGGTGAGCGTGTCGGCGAGCAGCGAGTCCGTGTTTTCGAGTTTGGTCTCCAGTACGTCGTGGAGTTCGACGAGCAGGTCGGCCTGTTCCGTGTCGGCGAGTCGGTAGGTGGGGAACGTGTGGCCGTCGGCGCTTTCGTCACGTCGGGCCAGGATGTCGAAGCCGAGGAGGAGGGATTTGTGATCGCGGTGGAAGCCCGACCGGGAAACCCCCGCCCGTTCGCACAGTTCGGCGGCAGTGACCCACTCGTCGGGATTCTCGGCGAGGATAGCGAGGAGGTCACACCGCGCCTCCGAGCCGAGTACCCGTGACAACCCCGGACTGAATTGATCTGCACACATCGGTTGTATGGTACTGGGCTGTTGATTGCAATAAACACCTCGCTCATTTTTATAAAGAGGTGGTGACTAAATCGCCGATCGGAAAGATATGCGTCGTCTTCTCGATGGTGGTCCTCTTGAACTGTTCGTCCACCCTGACCACTACATGAAAAACTACGAGTGACGCGCCCGGGTATCGCTGGATGTCAAACCCGCCGTCCGGAGACTTCCCTACCCCACAACGATGAAACAGTATCCGTCCATTCCGACCGTAGACGCGGCACCCGAATCCCTGCTCGAACGCGGCCACCTCTGGATTCAAGAGCAGATCGACGGAGCGGGCGTCAGATTCCAACTGCGAGATTCGGGCATGATCCGACTCGGCGACCGAGAACGGGTTTACAAAGCCGACGACGTTCCGCCGTCCTACCACCACCTACTGCGCCACCTCCGGGAGAGCCTCGACCGAGAGGCGTTGCACGCCGCCGTCGAGGACGTCGAATCCGTCGTCTTCTTCGGGGACGCGACGGTGAAACGGACCATCGACTACGACTGGGAACGAACCCCGTCGTTTCTCGGGTACGACGTGTGGTTCGCCGACGAGGAACGATTCCTCCCGCCGGACGCCGTCGAGAAGGTGTACGCGAGCCTCGGTTTGCGCTCGGTGAACACCTTCCAGAAGGAAGTTCGAGCGGTCGATTTCGACCCGCTATCCTACGAAATCCCGGACTCGAACTGGTACGACGGCCCGGCGGCTGGCGTCGTCCTTCGGAACAAAACCGGCGACAAAGCGAAATTGAGCCGGGACTTCGAGACGGAAGACGGGCCGTCCCCCGCCAGGAAACCCGCCGACGAGTTGGCCGACGAACTCGGAACCGACCGTCGATTCCGACGGGTCGCAACTCGGCTCGAAGCCCAAGACAGACCGGTCACCGTCGATAGCCTCTACGACCGCGTCTTCGAGGACATCGCTCGGGAGGAGAACGACCGGTTGTTTCAGGGGCGCGGTGATTTCGACGTCGGGGCGTTCCGTTCGGAACTCGCAGCCCTCACCAGTGAGTTCGTGGCAGACCGTCCGAAGTAGTCGTTTCGTTTTCTGGTCTAAAACAAAGTGGCTAATCTGACGCGGTACACGCCTTCATCGCGTGATCTCCATCTCTCGTGCTTCCCCGGCGACGATCCAGTCCTCGTCGCCGAGGCTGTAGTGACGGACTTCGGGTGCCGTCCACGACCCATCGACGTAGACCGCGCTCACTTCACATCGCCGAATCCGCTCGTGTTTCGGTTCGATTTCGAGTCGGAACCGGTCGCCGGGCATGTAGTCGATCGGGCTTGCCGGGCCTTCGAACGCCTCCCCGTCTTCGAGTTCGATTCGAACGTGGTTACCCAGCCTCACGAGTTCCAGTGTTTCGGTGAACGATTCCATAGCAAGCACGTACATGCCACGGACGGGAGTAAACGTTGCGATTTTATCCCTATTATTCATTATATTGTTGCGGGCGACACACCAACCTTGATTACGTCGGGACGAAAGGGTTCGAGAAATGAGTGACGGGGAGACGGACATCCGGGCGCTGTCCGAGACGACGATCCAGCGCATTGCGGCGGGGGAAGTGGTCGAGCGACCGTCCTCGGTGGTGAAGGAACTGATCGAGAACAGCCTCGACGCCGATGCTTCGCGAATTTCCGTGCAGGTCGATGGCGGCGGGACGGAGCGTATCGCCGTCACGGACGACGGAACCGGGATGAGCAAAGCGGACGTGCAGGTCGCCGTCGAAGAGCACACGACGAGCAAGATTCGGGACATCGACGACCTCGAAGCGGGCGTCTCCACCCTCGGCTTTCGCGGCGAGGCGCTGTACACCATCGGTGCGGTTTCGCGCACCAAAATCCGGACGAAACCGAGGGGTGGCGACACGGGCACCGAACTTCGCCTCGTCGGCGGCGAGGTCGAAGCGGTCGGTCCCGCGGGCTGTCCCGAGGGGACGACCATCGAAGTCACTGACCTCTTCTTCAACACCCCGGCGCGACGGAAGTACCTGAAGACGGAGTCCACCGAGTTCGCGCACGTCAACCGCGTCGTCACGCAGTACGCGCTGGCGAACCCGGACGTGGCGTTCTCGCTGGAACACGACGGCCGCGACGTGTTCTCGACGACCGGACAGGGCAACCTCCAGTCCACGATTCTCTCGGTGTACGGGCGGGAGGTCGCCACCGCGATGATCCCGGTCGAGGGGGACGCCGAGGTCAGCGTGTCGGGGCACGTCAGCCACCCCGAAACCACCCGGAGCACGCGCGAGTACGTCGCAACCTACGTCAACGGGCGCTACGTTCGCTCCGCGGTGATTCGGGAGGCCATCCTCGACGCCTACGGCAACCAACTCGCGCCCGACCGCTACCCCTTCGCTGTCCTCTTCCTCGACGTGCCGGGCGACGCCGTGGACGTGAACGTCCACCCGCGAAAGATGGAAGTCCGGTTCGGCGACGAACGACGCGTCAAAACGGCGGTCCGTGAGGCAGTCGAGGACGCCCTCCTCGATAACGGACTGATTCGCTCGTCCGCCCCGCGCGGGCGCTCCGCGCCCGACGAGGCGGACGTCGCACCCGAGCCAGTCCAGTCCAACTTCGAGGACGAGGACGAGGAACCGGCGGACGCCGGTTCCACGTTGGAGGACGAGGGGACGACGAGCACGTCTGAACCGCCCCGGACGACGTCCGACCCGACGGACGGTCGGTCGGCGGCGAGGGACTCGCCGCCGACCGGGACGGGACAAACGGAGCAGACTGGACAAACCGGACAAGCGGGACGAACAGGGAGAGCGGCGTCCGCCGGGGCGGACACCGCTCGCTCCGCATCCGACGCGGGGTCGGTATCGAACGCCGAAAGCAACGGTTCGGAAGCGAGCGGGAGCACGTCATCGGCCAGCAACCGAACCGCAACCGCGGAGGGTACGCCCACCGACGACGCGGACGATTCTGCCCCCCGAACGAACGCCACGGGTTCGGCATCGACATCCGAACCGGAACGGAAGTTCGGCGCTGCGACGGCGGCGACGACGCTTTCCGGGACGGGCGGGGAGACGCAGCGGGAGTTCGAGCGACTGCCGAGCATGCGAATTCTCGGGCAGTTACACGACACCTACGTCGTCGCCGAAACCGGTGATGGACTGGTGCTAATCGATCAGCACGCGGCGGACGAACGCGTGAACTACGAACGGCTCTGTCGGGAGTTCGCCGGGGAGACGACTTCCCAAGTTCTCGCCTCGTCGGTCGAACTCGAACTGACGGCGGCGGAAGCGGCGCTGTTCGAGGAGTACCAGGAAGCCTTGGCGCGACTGGGCTTTCACGCCGCGCTCGTGGACGACAGGACGGTCGAGGTGACGACGGTTCCGGCCGTCTTCGAGAAGACGCTCTCGCCCGAGTTGCTCCGGGACGTGCTGAACGAGTTCATCTCGACCGAGTCCGACGAGCGGGAGGGGAACTCGGCGGAGGCGGTCGCCGACGAACTCATCTCCGATCTGGCCTGCTATCCCTCCATCACCGGCAACACGTCGCTTCGGGAGGGTGACGTGGTGAGTCTGCTCGCCGCGCTGGACGAGTGTGACAACCCCTACGCCTGCCCGCACGGTCGCCCCGTCGTCATCGAGTTGAATCGCGGGGAGATCGAGGACCGGTTCGAGCGCGACTATCCGGGTCACACCGGACGACGTTCGGAGTAATTTTCCTGATTAGTCTGTTTTCGGACCCGTAAGGAGAACCTTCATATCGAAGGGCTGAATGGAATCACGATATGTCACGCGGGACGAGTCAGGGAGGACTCATCGACGCAATACGATACGATATCGCACAGTTACACACCGGTTGGATGGCATTGTTCTTCCCGCGACAGAGACAGCAATCCCACTCGGTTCTCGGAAAGTGGCGACCACAGAGCACGTCGGGCAAGGTAGCCTACAGCGGGTGGAGCATCGTCGGGAGCTTCATCGTCGCACTGTTGTACCCGTTCGTCCTGTTCGGCTTCGCCACGCGCTACTACACGAGCAAAATCGACCGCACGGCGGCGAGTCTCGGCGTGTTGGGCGTCATTTTGCTCTCGGCCGTCGTCTGGGGTGGGCTGGCGGCGCTGGCGAAGTATCGCTTCTCAACGGAAGGGTTCTACGCCGTCGCCGCCGCCGGTGGCGTCGCAACCGTCGCAGCAGCGCTGGCCTATCTCACTAGCCGATACGGCGGTCGGATTACGACGGTGCTGTTCGCGTACCCGTTCGGCATGACGGCCATCTTCCTGCCACCGGTCGTC
The DNA here is from genome assembly GCF_024136975.1 of Haladaptatus sp. AB643. Lineage (NCBI taxonomy): Archaea > Methanobacteriati > Methanobacteriota > Halobacteria > Halobacteriales > Haladaptataceae > Haladaptatus > Haladaptatus sp. AB643. The sequence goes on along the minus strand of NZ_JAMYJW010000004.1, from coordinate 126,812 downwards.
GCCGCGCTGTACTCGCCGACGCTCTCGAACGTGATCTTCCCGAACAGCACGAACCTCGCGGTGTGGTTGCTGGACAACGTGCTCACCTACCGCAACATCGACGAGGTTCTTCGGGCACGGTTCAACCTCGAAGGACTCGCCTACGTCGGCATGTGGTTCGGCATCGCCGTGCCGGTCGGTTGGGTTCTCGGGTTCTTAGTTACGCTGGCGAATCTCATGCGCCCGAAATCGGCATAACGCTTTTCGTCCGCTCACCGAACGGTTCCGTATGGAGTTCAATACAACGACGACAGCAATCGGATTCATCGTCCTGTTCCTCATCATCGCAGTCGGGACGTTCATGAGTCCCATGTCGACCAGCACGGTTACCATGGTTCTCGGCGGTTTGGCCGTCTTCGGCCTTCTGACGCTCGCACTCGGCGTGAAACATGGCGAATATCGCGCGACACGGTAGCTCCGCCGCTCGTTTTTCAAAACCTCCCCGGAACTATTCGACCCGCCCGACCGCGAGGATGTGGTTCGACAAATCCGCGATAGTCGGGTCCTCCCGAAGCGTCCGAACGGCCTGCGCCACCTTTTCCTGTGCATCCGCGTCGATATCTTCGATGTTCGCCCCGAAGTTCGAGGCCGGACCTTCGAGTCCGGCCACGGTTTCGACGGCGATTTCGTGTCGTTCCAGCAGTCGGCGGAGTTCATCGGCGCGGAAGAAATGACACTCCACGAACGACGGATTCTCACCCTCGTACTTCTCGGCGAGTTCGGGCGAGTAGGTCGCCGTCTCGATCAGTTCGGAGAGTTGCCGAACGCCCGCCTCGAACTGTGGTGCGCACTTGATGAGGTTCTGGACGACGGCGACGAAGCCCATCACGGAGGCGAAAACGGGCGCATTGGGGCGGGAAACACGGTAGAGTTCCCGAACCGCCGCGTCCCGTTCGTCGGCGTCGACGACGTGCGAAAGCGGTCCGCTGAGACAGAGCGTCGCGTCGAACTCGTCGGCAGGGAAGGGAAGCCCACGAATGTCTCCCTGCTGGACCGTGACTCGTTCACCGAGGTCACGTTTCGCAACCTGCCGCTTTGCGATGGCGACTTGCTTGGCCGACAGGTCGAGTAGCGTCACGTCGTACCCGCGCTCGGCCAACCATATCGAGTACCTTCCCGCGGCCCCGCCAGCATCGAGGACGTGTCCCGATTCTGGGAGGTATCGGTCGAGATACTCCGTGGTGTTCTCGAACTCCAAGCCGTTTTTGAACGACTCGTCGAGGCGTTCCCACTCGCCCTCGCCGAGGCGGTCGTAGTAGTTCGAGGGATCGATTTGTTCCTCCGGGTCGCCGGTCATGCGTGTCTCTACAGATAGAAAACGAACGCAAAACTGTTGTTGTGTACTGACAGCACACGGCACGACTTTCGTCGGGTTAGCGACGCGACTGACGCCACGCGAGCGCGCCGAGGCCGGTCAGTGCCGTGGCGAACCCGAAGCCGGGTTGCCCGCTCGATTTCGTCGTACTCGTCGATTCATCGTTCGACGTCGTCGTCGTTTTCTCGGACGAAGTCGTCGTGGTCGTGGTCGTTTGCTGTTCTATAATACCCATATCGACCATCGCGTCTCGGAGCGTGAGTATCTCGATGTCGCGGTCCTTCGCCATCTGAATCGCGGTTCGAACGCGCTTCGGGTCGAAGTCCTCGTACGAACTGTGGCCCGCGAGGATACCGAGGAAGTCACCCTTCGCGACGGTGTCGAGATACGTACCGAGTTTCTTCTTCGTCTCGGAGTCGGGCTTGAAATACGCTCGGCTGAGGTGGTACGGGTCGAACCCGGTGATCGGATTCAGTCCGTCCGCGATCTTCGCGTTCGCGAGTGCGTCGTACTCCTTCTGTATCATCGCCTCCGCTTGCTGTCCGTTGATACCGTATGGAAGTACCATACTCGTGACGTCGAATCCGTCCTTCTCAAGCTGTTTCTTCGAGTCGAAAATCTCGGAATGTAGTATCTCGTCGGTGTACCGCATCGTCGAATTATCCGCGATGAACGATTTTTCGAGGGGATTCTTGAGGGTGACGTACTCGCCCGTATCGTCCGATCCCTCGCCCGCGATGGTGACGGTTTCCTCTTTCGTCCCGTTCGAGATGATGACCTCGTCGCCGGGATGGTCGCCGTGGCGGTTGGAGCGTTCGTAGACTTTCGTATCTCCCTTCGACGCGTCCTCGGCGAGTTGGAGTGGCCCCAGCGCTCGGTGATGAACCGTGTGGGACATGACTTCCCACCCCGCGTTGCTCATCTCATGCAACTGTTTTACCGTCAGTCGGTCCTTCTCCCCGAGTTGGCCGGAAATTGCGGCGGAACAGGCGGGAACGCCTTCGTCCTGATGGACCGGGAACGTTTTCGTGTAATCCTCCGCCACGCTGTCGTCGTAGATGAAGACGAGTTTTCCGGAAGACGATTTTGCGGCAGCGCGAGAAGCGAGCGACACGGGAGCGGTGAGTGCAACGCCAGTAACGCCGGCGCTTCGGAGAAAACGACGGCGACTCCCGTTCACTGAAGAGTGCATACTAGCACGAAACTGTACAAATTCAAAAGCTCACTGGGGTAAAGTGTGACATAGTATCATGAAATAGATAATTTCTTGAAATGACGAATTGTCAAGTACGGGTGACAGGAATTCTCCTAATTTTCCCCTCCGACGTTCTAAAACGGCGCTAGATGGATGTATGAGATAACTTTGCTCCACAAAGCAAATTCTATTGCAAACCTTTATGTGTTACAGAATCAATGCTCAGCGAGAAATGTCATCGAAGTAAGAATTGGATCAGACCCAAGTTTGGCCTCGTCTTTCTCTCGGGAATCGTGGTGCAACTCGTCACGAACCCCTTGGGAGCGCTCGGCTACGTCGTGTTGCTCACCTACTGGGAACCGCTCCGTCCGTTGGCGTACGTCGTCTTCGGAATCTCGTACTTCATTTATGCCGTCGCTTCTTACGGAATCCTACGCGGGGCATGAACTTCGACAAACTCGTCCACCAACCGACGCGGTTGCAGTTGTTCGCACACCTCTACGCACACGGCGAAGTGAGTTTCAACGACCTCCGAGAAGCCTTGGACGTGACCGAGGGAAACCTCAGCAGCCACCTCGGCCGAATGGAGGACGCGGGCGCGGTCGAAGTGAAAAAGGAGTTCGTGGACAAGAAGCCTCGAACGACCTATCGACTGACCGACGAGGGCCGCGAACTGTTCGAGGAACACGTCGAGACGCTCGAAGCGCTCATCGACGGCCTCGACACCTGAACAGCGAACGGCGAACGCATGTGACCCGTGAACCATACGCCGAGGACACAACCACTGGAAATAGGCCGTAAATGGGATGATCGAGTATCCGCAGACCGCACTCTCAGAAGTCACAATCGACATAAACGTCAAAAGCAGCGTTCCGTAGAGCCGACAAAAATCGTCAATCTCCACAGCCGCTAGTCATCAGCGCTCCCACCGGAAAATCGGAGATTTTCCGGGCTAAACGACGACCAACGGGAGGAGTGCAATGCTTTTGGTCCAGCTTTTTCCAGGGAAGTAGGCCGAATCCTGCGTCACCGTGACGCGGGATTCGGCTCCTGACCGCAGAAAAAGGTGGTTTCTACATGTAACCGAGGTCACGCAGGCGTTCCATCAGGTCTTCTTTGTCCTGTGCGCGGCCTGCGCGCTCGGTGGTGTTCTCCATGTCCTGCAACCAAGCCGGTTCCTGGTCGCTCTTCTGCGTGCTGACTTCGCTGCCGAGGGAACGGAATCCCTCGAAGTACTTGGGCGAGACGGGGATGTCGTCCTGTCCGAGTCCGTTCGGCAGGTCGTCGAATCCCTGCGGGACGTGGCCGTCGTCCGGGTAGTCCTCGACGGTGTCCGGGACGACGAAGTACCAGAAGGCGTCCCAGACGGCGGGTTCGTCGAAGTGGAGAATGGGTTGAATGCGGTCGTGCGGCGGGTAGATTTCGGGGTCGTGACGCGGGCTGAAGAACGTCTCGTCGGCGCGCGCTTCCTGTTCGTCCCAGCGGACGCCGGAGATGACGCCGTCCACGTCGTACTCTTCGAGCGCGTCGTTGAGCGCGACGGTCTTCAGCAGGTGGTTGCCGACGTAGGTGTCGAGCAGGAACGGGAACGTGTCGTCCTCGTATTCGAGGAGGTCACGAACGTGGTGCTGGTTGTGCTCCGAGAGGGCGCCGATTTCGATGTCGTCGCCCGGTTCGAGACCGTGTTCGTCCACGTAGCCACCCACGTCCTCGTTACGGGCGTAGATGACTTCGAGGTCCCACTCGTCGGCCCAGTGTTCCACGAAGTCGTGGATCTCCTGGAAGTGCTGGTAGTGGTCGATGAACACTGCCGGGGGGACTTCCAAATCGTAGCGCTCCGCGACTTCCTTGATGAAGTACAGCGTGAGCGTCGAGTCCTTTCCGCCGGTCCACATGACGGCGGGGTTTTCGTACTCTTCGAGACCCTTGCGGGTCACGTCGATGGCTTTCTCGATTTTATCTTCGAGCGAAGGGTAATCTTCGGGATTCTCGCCTTCGCCGTCCGTGTAGTCCACGTCGAGATAGTCGGGGAAGTCGTTTGGCATGGCGTGTAATTACATATAATTAGATGGCTAAAGTGCTTTTCGGCTCGTCGTGAAGAACCGTTTGGGTTAGTGAGGAGTCGAACTCGAATTTTCGAGCCATCGTTCGACAGAGTTCGAGTTTCCGGAAAACAAACAGCGAATACGGCCCTTGGATCATCTCTGAAGAGCGTATGCATGCATAAATACGTTTTTGTGAACCGTTCCCGGTCGTGAATCGCTCTCAGTTCGGTTCACGAACGGAGAGATATCGAGGGCGCTGAAGTCTGCATCGTCGATACTGTGTTTCCAAAAAGCGGATCGAAGAAGTAGCTACACTCTACATTCCTGCGGAGGTCGACGGTATCCAATTAGCTGATGAACTTGTTGTCGCGCCAGTTCACGCCGCTGGACGACGAGTTCTCCTTGCGTGGCCCCTCGACGACTTCGATGGACGCCGGTCGGTCGTCGCCGTCCACGATGCGGGTGGCTTCGAGTTCGCCACCGACTTCGGCGATGGCGGTCAGCGTGCCTTTCTCGGCCTTGCGCGCGATGGTGCAAAGCACCTCGAACATCGGGTACTGCACCGCGGTGTTCTGGAGCACCGTCTCGCGGTCGCCCTTGAACGCGGCCATCTCGATGAGTTCACCGGTCGGTTCCTCTTCTTCCTCCTCCTCCGGCGTGCCCCATCGTGGTGCGTTCCGTCGCGCTTCCTCCTCCTCGGTGAAGACGCGCGTTTCCGAGACACTGGCTTTCAGTTGCGCGGTCGGGGTGTACTTGCTGATGCTTTCGTCCGTCGAGACCGCACTGATGATGAGTGTGTTGTTCCGGCGGGTGATATCGACGCTGTCGATTCCATCCGGTAGGTCGGGGTCGCTTTCGAAGTGGTCGTAAACGGTTTCAAGCGGCAATTCGAGCGTCGAATGTAGTCGGTATACCTGGCTCATTTGTAGTCGTGGGTTCCGTCTCCCGTCGGCGGTACGTATTTGTCTACGCGCCCCGTGCTTATAGGGTCTACTCTTTCGGTTGCAAGTGCAACCTCCGCAATGACATCAGTCCGTTCGGAGTGTCGATTCGAGTTCATCTCGTTCTTCCATTTCGGCGAGGATATCGCTGCCGCCGATGAATTCGCCGTCGACGTACGTTTGCGGGATCGTTTCCCAACCGCTGTACTCCGAGAGCGCCTCGCGGTAGGCGTCCAAGTTGTCGAGCACGTTCACCGTTTCAAACTCCTCTCCACGATGCTCGTCCAGAAGTTCGACCGCGCGCATGGAGAATCCACACTGTGGCATGAGACGCGTCCCCTTCATGAAGAGCACCACTTCGTTTTCCTCGATTGCCGAATCGACCCGTTCCTCGACTTCCTCGGCGGATAGCGCTTCGCCGGGTGTGAAGGTCATACGCTTGCGTAGGCACCCACGCCGCAAAGAAGTTGCGCCCGCGTCACGACGTGCCGTTCACGAACCGGGTACGGGTGACGATTCGCGAGTCCCGACGGTCGTCAAGCGCGGCCGTTCGAAAAATGAGTACATCGATCGTCTACGGTTTCCGCCCTATTCGTCGCTGCCGACGCCGATGACTTGCACCAGCGAGTAGACGGGGACGCCGTTCAGTTCCTCGATACCGCTCTTGTCGGCGAGGACGATACAGGCGACTGGCTCACCGCCACGGTCCTGGATGGCCTCGATGGTCTCGGTCATCGTCGTCCCGCTGGTGATGGTGTCGTCCACGACGTAGCACTCGCGGTTCCGAATCTGTGCGAAGTTCCGCGAGAAACTGCCGCCGTACTCGTTGATGTCGCCCTCGTCCCACTGGTGCTTGCGCGGCGCGTAGGTCCCGAGGTCGGTGTCGAGTTCGCGGGCCACGGTGGTCGCGAGCGGAGCACCTGCCTTCTCGATACCGATGGTCAGATCGACCTCCTCGCCGTGTTTCGAGAGCATGTCGGCCATCGCCGCTCCTACGTGGGAGAGGCGACTGCTGTCGCGGCCGATGGCGCTCCAATCGACGTGGATGTCCTGCGGACCGCCCGTCGGTTCGTGACTTGGCGTACTGCCACTGCGCTCGACCAGCCAACTGGCCGTCTCGCGCGACACGTTCAGTTCGTCAGCGATCTCTCCCTTCGAGAGGCCGCGTTCCGCGAGTTCGGCCGCACTATCGATGAGGTCGTCAACGTTTTTCATTGTCGTAGAATTTCACCGCCGTCTTTATTGTCGTTTCGTCGTTCGCAAAAGCCTCTTCGACGTTCGACGAATCGAAAATACCTGTCACGAGATCGTCCAATAACCACTCCGGAAGCCCCGAAAGCGTCTCTATCGCCGCCTCGAAATGGCGATAGCCGGAGTTGACGCTCCCGACGAGCGCCTTGTTGTGCATTACGAGTTCCCGGTGAAGGGCACCGCCGTCCACTTCGAACGTCCATTCGTCCGGGACGCCGAGTAGGGCGGCGACGCCGTTCGGTGCGAGCGCCTCGATGCTCTCGAAGGCGTGTTTCGGGTAGCCGGTCGCCTCGAAGATGAAGTCCATCGGTTCGTAAACGCCGGGAATCTCGGAGACGGGTGTCTCCCGCGAATCGACGTACGTCGCGCCGAGTTCCTCGATGATGTCGATGGTCGGGTCGGGTCGGTCCCGGCGGCCCAGACAGTACACCCGGTCGAACGACTCGGTGAGCATCGCCGTCGTGAGCAACCCGAGCGACCCGTTGCCGAGGACGAGCGCGCTCTCCGGTTGCCAGTCGAACGCCGAGCGCGATGCGCGGGCGAGTTCGATGGCCTTCTCGGCGATGCTGATCGGTTCGACCAGGAATCCCCACTCCGCGAGTTCGTCCGGGATGGGAAGCAGGAATTCGGCGGAACTGGTGAAGTACTCGCTCATGAAGCCGTGACCGCCGGTGATGCCTCGTTCGATGACGTCCTCCGGGGGGGACATGTCGGGTTCACCGCGTTCGAAATACTCGGTCGGGCCGTCGGGAAGCGGACGGCGGACGGTCGGGACGACGATATCACCCTGCTTGAACGCCGTGCCGTTCGGATCCTCCACGACGCCGACGGCCTCGTGGCCGAGAACGAGATGGTCGTCGCCCGCGGGAAAGCCACCGTGATGCCCGGCGATGACTTCGTGGTCCGTCCCGTCGACGCCGACCCGAAGCGTCCGCACCAGAACCTCGTCCGTGTCGGGTTCCGGTCGGGGTGTTTCGATTACTTCCGGCGCGCGTGCCCCGCGCCTGAGTGCGATTGCATGCATACTGCTCCCTATCCACTAGGTATTCAAAACATTTATTCTTTACCGAGTAAAAAGTTCAGATGCAGTTGGACGGCCGCGAGCGTACGATTCCGTCCACATCGAACCTGAACACCTGTCCGACACGTCGCTTTCGGCCGTCCCGTTTTTCGAACCGACGAAGTGCCACAACACCTGTCCCTTTGCGCGTCATGATTCGTGAGCATGCGTGCTGCACGACTCCACGAGTACACCGATGAGATGGACGACGCGCTCACTATCGAGGACGTCGACCGACCGTCGGCGACCGAGCCGAACCAAGTTGTCGTGGAAATCGAGGGAGCAGGGTGGTGTCAGACGGACAATCACGCCATCGAGGGGATGTGGGAGGAACGGATGGGTCAAACCCTCCCGATGACGCTCGGGCACGAAAACGCCGGAACCGTCGCGGAAACGGGCGACGACGTGACGCTGGTGTCGGAGGGCGACACCGTCATCTGCCATCCGGCGATGACCTGCGGCATCTGTCGGGCCTGTCGTCTGGGACAGGACATGCACTGTGAGAACCTCGCCTTCCCCGGCCTCTCGACGGACGGCGGGTTCGCGGAGTATCTCCTGACGAACGAGCGTGCGGTGATTCCGCTCCCGGAAGGGGTCGATCCGAAGCAAATCGCCCCCCACGCGGACGCCGGAATCACGGCGTACCACGCGGTGAAAAAGGCGGTTAGGGAACTGAACCCCGGCGAACCCGCCGTCGTCGTCGGCGTCGGGGGACTCGGCCACATCGGACTCCAAGCGCTCCGGGCGATGAGCGCCGCCGAGATAACGGCCATCGATGTGAAAGACGAAGCGCTAACGCTCGCGACCGACCTCGGCGCACACCACACCATCAACTCACGAACGGAGGACGTGGCCGAGCGATTGGACGCCCTCACCGACGGAGCGGGCGTCCAGCAGGTCATCGACTTCGTCGGTGCCGACGAGACCTTGGACTACGCCCCGAACGTGCTCGCGGGCGGCGGGGACCACCACGTCGTCGGCTACGGCGGCCACATTCACGAACCGGCCCAAGCGCTCGTGGACGGCGACTTCGCCTATCGTGGAACGCTCGTCGGTACCTACCCCGAACTCCAAGAGTTGTTGTCGCTCGTCGCGCGTGGCGAGGTGAGCCTGCGAACCTCGCGGTACGCGCTTGAGGACATCAACGACGTCGCGGCAAAACTGGAACACGGCGAAATCGAGGGGCGAGCCGTTATCGTTCCCTGAGCAGTCGCCCGTCAGTCTTCGACGCGCACTCGTTTTCCCGTTTCCGCGGACTCGTAAATCGCTTCGATGGTGCGCATATCGACCAGTCCGTGTCGTCCGTCAGGTTCCGGGCCGCGACCCGAGAGCAAACGGTCGGCGAAGTAGTCGAACTCCTCGACTTCCTCGTTCACGGGTTCGACGGAGAGTGCGGCTTCCACGTCGCCCCGCTCGATCGTCAACTGGGCCTCGCCGAAGAAGGCCGGGGAGAGCGTGAGTTTCCCTTCCGTTCCGATCACGCTGAATCGACTCTCCCGCTGGGCGTACTGGCTGGCGACGCACGCCGCCGTGACGCCGTTTTCGAACCCGACTTCGAACGTGACGTGTTGGTCCACCTCGGAAAAGTGCTCGTGTGGACTCTTCGTCGTCCCCTGTGCGCTCACCGGGTCGGAATCGAGGACGAATCTGGCCGTGTTCAGCGGGTAGATGCCGAGGTCGATGAGCGCCGACCCGCCCGCGAGGTCGGCGTCGAGTCGCCACTGGTTCGGGTCGGGCGAAATCATCTCGAAGACGTTCTGGCACATCGACCCCTCGACCAGTGCGGGCGTGCCGATGAACCCGTCCCGCACGAGTTCTCGCATCCGTCGGACGGCCGGATTCGTGTGCATTCGATAGCCGATCATCAGCGGAATACCTGCCGCCTCGGCGACCTCGACCAGTCGTTCGGCGCGCGCGGCCGAGGCCTCCATCGGTTTCTCGCAGAGCACGGCCTTACCGAGGTCCGCGGCCGTCTCCACGAACGCCAGATGGGTGGCGTTCGGCGTGGCGACGTACACCGCGTCGTAACTGTCGGTCCCCTCCTTGTCATGGAATTCCTCGTAACTCAGCGCGCGGTCAGCACCCGTTTCGTCGCGGAGTCGAGCGGCCTTCTCGGGTGATCCGCTGACGACCGCCCCCACCTCACAAAGAGCACTCTCGCGCAGGGCGGGAACGACCGCTTCCGTCGTGAACCAGCCCAGACCGATCAGCGCGAAGCGAACCGTTTCCTCCGGTTCAGTTATCGTCTGCCAATCACGCCGGGTGAAGTTCTCCAAGTGCTCAGTGAGTTCCATCCACGGACGGAACGACCGTGAATCGGTTAGTGCTTTGGGCTTCGACCGTCTCAGAACCCGGTGACGGATTCGAGCGTCGTGCTGGCGACTTCTGGATACTCATCGACCCCGGCGAACAGGACGAGTCGCTCGCCGAGTCGCTGGACGCGGTCCGCGGTATCTTCGTCCGTGATTTCCCCGTCCTCGATGTTCGAGCGGGCGTCGGGAATCCCGACTTCCACGGGGAGCGTCCACGCGTTCAGCGCCCGGCAGACCGACCGCAGGTGTTCGAGCGCGGGAGTCGGGAATCCGCATCCCGAAACCGCGAGCAGGCCGACCGTCTTCCCCTCGAACTCCTCGAATCCGCAGTAGTCGAGGGCCGTTTTCAACGGCGAGGAGTACGAACCGTGGTACATCGGCGTGGCGAGGAGCACCGCGTCGGCGTCCCGAACCGTCTCCCGGAGCGCTTCGGCGTCGGGCGGTGTCGCCTCGTCGCCATCGAGCAACGGGAGGTCGTACGTTCGCAGGTCGACGAGCGTCGTCGTCGCGCCCATCGACTCCGTCGCGTCGAGCGCGGTTCGGAGGGCAACTCGTGTTTCGCTTCCGTCGCGCAGGCACCCACACAATCCCACGACGTGAATATCGAGTTCCATACGACAGATACCGGAGAGAGCCACTAAAGCACTCGCTGAAGTGTGATTCAGTTGGAATAGTTTCACTTCCGGGATGATCGGAAGGGATTACCCGATCGCCCGAGGAGTACCGACGAATGCAGGACGATCCCGAACCGACGACGTACGGCGCGGTGACGCCGGACGAGGCGTTCAATCTCATCGGGAACGACGTTCGAGCGGAAATCCTCCGGGCGCTCAGCGACGAACGGGGTGGCGAGGGAACTCCGCCGACGCTCTCCTTCTCGGAACTGCGCTCGCGCGTGGACAGCGACGTGGACAGCAGTCGGTTCAATTACCACCTCCAGCAACTCGTCGGCCGGTTCGTCGAGCGCCGGGAGGACGGCCACTCGCAACTCGTGGATTCCGTCGTCGATCCCGACGAAGGGGGGTACGCATTGCGCCCCGAAGGAACGATGCTGACCCGGACGATTCGCGCCGAAACGGCGGCCGGGGAAGCGACGCTTTCACCCACTGCCCTCGATCTGGACTGCTACTTCTGTGACGGGACGGTCGAGGCGACCTACGAGAACGCGCTGTTCAAGATACAGTGTGCCGACTGCGAGTATCTCTACGAGTACGACCTCACGCCACCCGGAATCCTGAACGGGGACGCGGAAACCGCCATCTCGAACGCCAGCGAGTACAACCGAGCCGTTCGCCTCGCGTTCGCGCGCGGCATCTGTCCGCTCTGTGGAAACGGCGTCGGGACGACGTTCGTCGCCCCCTCGGAAACGGGGTATCCTCGACCGGACAGGCGCGAAGCCTGTATCAACCGTTCGTGTGATCACTGTGGCCGCATCGACATCCTGCGGGTCGGCGAGGCGCTCCTCGCCGACCCCGGCTTGCTCTCGTTCTGTCGCGAGCACGGCCTCGACGCGACGACGACGCCGATCTGGCGACTCGAATTCGCCATCACCGACCGCAATGTGACCGTCCGCTCGACCGACCCATGGGAAGTCGCGTTTGGGCTCACGCTCGACGGCGACACCCTCGAACTCGTCGTCGATGACGAGTTGAACGTCATCGAGCGGTCCCGTTCGTAGCGGGCGGTCCCGTTCGTACCAGAATGGCGATTCCGGAGGTGGAATTATCGAGACTACTCCCAGAGCTGATATAGATCGTCGCGCGGCGGGTCGTCGATGGTCTCATCGTCCAGTACGAGTTCGCCGTCTCCATCCCCTTCGACGGCGTGACCGATGACGGCGGCCGAAATTCCGCCGTCACGAAGCACGTCGAATGCATCCTCGACCCCCTCCTCTGGAATCGCCGCGAGGAGCGCCCCCGAACCGAAGATCCGGAGCGGGTCCACGGACATCGTCTCACAGAGCGTCCGCGTCACGTCCCGAACCGGAACGTCGTCGCGCTCGACTTCCAACCGTATTTCGGACGCCTCCGCCATCTCCAGTAGGCCGGTGACCACGCCGCCTTCCGTCGGGTCGTGCATGGCGTGGGCGTACTCCCGGAGGACGCGGGCGTCCTCGGCCACGCTGATCTCCTCGAAGAACGATTCACCCGCTTCCGCCGTCGATTTCCCATCTACCGTCGTATCCGATCCGACTTCGTCGCGGAAATCCGTGGCGAGGATGGCCGTCCCCTCGATTCCGGCCCCTTTCGTCAACACGAGTCGGTCGCCGGGTTCCACCCCGCCGGTCGGGACGTACTCGTCCGCCAATCCCATCGCGGTCATCGTCACCGTCGGCCGTGGGAGGTCGGGGGCGTACTCGGAGTGACCGCCGACGATGGCGACATCGAGATTTTTCGCCGCTTCGTCTATCTGTTCGGTCACGATATCCAGCGTCTCCCGGTCGTCGTCAGGGAGAAACACCACGTTCGTCAGCCAGCGCGGGTCGGCACCGGAGCAGGCCACGTCGTTGCAGGCGACGTTGACGGCTAGCGTGCCGAGTCGTTCGCGGGCCAGCGAGAGCGGGTCGGAGCTGACGACGAGGGTCTCGTCGCCGATTTCGATGGCGGCGGCGTCCTCACCGTAGCCGGGACCGACCAGCACGTCGTCGTCCCGCGCACCCGTGCGCGAGACGACGAGCGCGAGGTCGTCCGGGTCGAGTTTGCCGATCATGGCACGAACTTTCGAGGGAGCCCCAATGTGCGTTTCGTCGTCGTCCGCACCGGTCCCGCTCCGCACCGGTTCCGCTTCGTACCGATTCCATTCCGCACCAGTCTTTTTTGCCGGATGCCGTCGTACCCTGTTCGGGGGTATCATGGCAGACAGAATGCAGACCGGACCGATTCTGATACTGGGGGAGGAGGCACAGCGAACCAGCGGGCGGGACGCCCGCGAGATGAACGTCACCGCCGGGCGGGCGGTCGCCGAGGCGGTACGAACCACGCTCGGGCCGCGCGGGATGGACAAGATGCTCGTCGATTCGATGGGCGACGTGGTCGTGACGAACGACGGGGTGACCATCCTCAAGGAGATGGACATCGAGCATCCGGCGGCGACGATGATGGTCGAAGTCGCCGAAACACAGGAGGACGAGACCGGCGACGGGACGACAACGGCGGTCATCCTCGCTGGCGACCTCCTCCGACAGGCGGAGGACTTACTCGAACAAGGCGTCCATCCGACGACGGTCGCACGCGGCTACCGCCTCGCCAGCGAGGAGGCGTATCGGCTGCTCGAAACGGCATCCCATCCGGTCGAGGAGCGGGACCTCCTCACGGAGATTGCACAGACCGCGATGACCGGGAAGGGTGCGGAGGCGGCCAAAGAGGCGCTCTCGGAACTCGTCGTGCGGGCGGTTCGAGCCGTCTACGACGAGGACGGTGACGGCGGGGACATCGACCTCTCGAACGTCACCGTGGAGACGGTCGTCGGGGGCGGCATCTCGGATTCGGAACTCGTGGAGGGCGTCGTCGTGGACAAGGAGCGCGTGAACGACGACATGCCGTGGCGCGTCGAGGACGCCACCATCGCACTCGTGGACACGCCCATCGAGGTGCAGGAGACAGAGACGGACACGGCGGTCAGCATCACCGACCCCGACCAGTTACAGGGCTTTTTGGACCGCGAGGAGGCCCAACTGCGGGAGATGGTCGAACGCATCACCGACAGTGGCGCGAACGTCGTCTTCTGTCAGAAGGGAATCGACGACATGGCCCAGCACCTGTTGGCACAGGAAGGGGTTCTCGCCGTCCGCCGGGCCAAGAAGAGCGACGTGCAACACCTCGCGCGGGCGACGGGGGCGCGCGTCGTCTCCAGCCTCGGCGACATCGATCCCGACGACCTCGGCCACGCCGGAATCGTCGAGGAACGCAACGTCGCGGGCGACACCCGAATCTTCGTGGAGGAGTGTGACAACCCGCGAAGCGTCACCCTCCTCCTGCGCGGCGGGACCGAACACGTCGTCGAGGAGGTCGAGCGGGCGGTCCACGACAGTCTGGGCGTCGTGCGGGTCACCCTGCTGGACGGGCAGGTTCTCCCCGGCGGAGGTGCACCGGAAACGACGCTCGCACTCGGATTGCGGGAGTTCGCCGACGGCGTCGGCGGTCGGGAACAACTCGCCGTCGAGGCGTTCGCCGACGCAATGGAGACGGTGCCGCGCACCCTCGCGGAGAACGCGGGGATCAGTCCCATCGACGGCGTGACCGACCTTCGAAGCCGTCACGACGCGGGCGAGGAAAACGTCGGCCTCGATGCCGAAACCGGCGAGGTCGTGGACATGCTCGACGCTGGCGTGGTCGAACCCCGCCGCGTCAAATCCCGAGCCATCGGGAGCGCGACCGACGTGGCCGAACTCCTCCTCCGTATCGACGACGTGATTTCCGCGGGCGACCTCGGCGGCAGCGACGAAGCGGAAGCTCCGGTGCCGGGCGGTATGGGAGGAATGGGCGGCATGGGTGGCGCGATATAGACGGGAAACGAGACGGGAGACGGGAGCGGTATTTTTTCGAGGACGGTCTCGGAGACGCGAAAATTCACAACCCCGATTACTGTAGCGGCGCGAGTTCCTTCTCCATCTCGGGTTCCACGTTTGCGAAGACGGAATGGGAACCCTCACGCTCCCGGGCACTCGGGGCGACCTGAATGAACTCGGCGTTCTCGCGGGCGGCGGGGATGTCGTGGCCGCCGCAGTAGCTCAACCCCGACCGGATTCCGGCCAGGAAGGTCGCGGTTTCGTCGGCGAGCGGGCCTTTGTACTCGGTCAGCCCCGCGATGCCCTCGTCCGCGTCCGGGGTGAGGCTCTTGTCGGTGCGGTTCTCGTTCGCGGCGGTGGAGGCCATGCCGCGCGACCGCTTGAACGTCTTCCCCTCGACGGTGACCGTCTCGCCGGGTGCCTCGTCGGTTCCGGCGAAGAAGCTCCCCATCATGACGGTGTCCGCCCCGGCCATGAGCGCCTTCACGGCGTCGCCGGACGTTCGGATACCGCCGTCCGCGACGATCGGGATTCCCAACGCTTCGGCTCGCTCCGAACAGTCGTCCACGGCGGTGAGTTGCGGAACGCCAGCCCCGGCGACCTTTCGGGTCGTGCAGTGGGAACCGGGACCGACGCCGACTTTCACGCCGTCCGCGCCCGCGGAGTAGAGGTCCGAGACGGCCTCGGGCGTCACGACGTTTCCGGCGACGAGTTCCGCGTCCGGGAATTCGGCGTTAATCTCCGCCACGGCGTCGAGACAGCGTTCCATGTGTCCGTGTGCGACGTCGACCATGATGCAGTCCACGCCCGCCTCCAGCGTCGCTTCCGTCCTGTCGAGGAATTCCTCGTTGATGCCGACGGCGGCACCGACGAGGCCGCCCGCGTCCTTCACGGCCCGAACCTGCTCGGCCTGTTCCTCGATGCTCAAAAACCGGTGAATCGTGCCGAAGCCGCCCATCTCCGAGAGTGCGATCGCAGCGTCCGTCTCGGTGACGGTATCCATCGGCGCGCTCAACAGCGGCGTGTCGAGTTCGAGGTTCGCAGTGAGATTCGTCGTCAGCGAGACGTCGCTCCGGCTATCGACCGGGGAGCGTTGCGGCACCAGCAGTACGTCACCATACGAAAGACCTGTCCGAACGTTCATCGGTAACCTTCACCTCCGAATCGCCGACTCCACTTAACTCCTCTGCAACGACGCGAACGACGGACGATGGACGACACCGACCGGAAGGGTATTTCCGACGGAACGAGAACTCGACTCCGATGCCAGCGACGGACAGGACGCCGCCATGCGACACGTACGAGAGCCTGATGGATGCCACGTATCGTGCACTGGCCAAGGACGGGTACGCCGATCTCACGCTCCGAAGCATCGCCGCGGAGTTCGACGGGAGTCGGTCCCTCATCCACTATTACTACGAGTCGAAAGACGATCTGCTCTCGGCGTTTCTCGACTCCCTCCTCGACGAGTTCGAGGGTACGATCGACGACGACGCATCGCCCCGAGAGCGCCTCGATGCGCTCATCGACTGGATCGCCTACGGGCCGGAAGAGCGACCGGAGTATCACCGTGTCCTGTTCGAACTCCGAGCACAGGCCCCGCACAATCCCGAGTTCGCGACGCGGTTGGAGGCGAACGTCCGAGGAATTCGGAGCGCGCTCGAAACGGCGATCGCGGACGCGGTAGCGAACGGCACGTTGCCGCCACGGGATCCGGAACGGACCGCCATCCTCGTCCTCACCGCCATCGACAACGCGCGAACCACCGACTACGTGCTCGGCACCGACGACATGCTCGACCGGACGCTGGACGCGGTCGCCGTCCTCCTCCTGCCGAACGAGTGATTCGAGGCCGTACCGATACTCGAACTCCGTCGAACGCGCTGTTGGCCATGTGGCCAATATTTAAATATACGGTGAGCGTAGCGGACGGCGACATGACGACCATCGACGAAACGACGGACCTGACGACGCTCATCAACGTGTTCACCGTGGCACCCGAAAAGCAGGATGAACTGGTGGAACTCCTCGCGGACGCAACAGAGAAAACCATGCGCCACCTCCCCGGTTTCGTCTCGGCGAACCTCCACCGGAGTCGGGACGGCGAACGCGTCGTCAACTACGCCCAGTGGGAGAGCGAAGCCGACTACGAAGCCATCTTCGAGCGCCCCGACGTGCGCGAACACATGGACGGGGCGCTCGAACTCGCTACGGCGGACTACCACCTGTACGACGTGGCGTTCGTAGACGAGCGATAGCCCAGGATTTGCCGAGATTCCGGCAGCTTATTGCCGCGCGGGCACTGGGTTTCTCGCATGGACGCGGCGCTGGGGGCACCCGAGAAGATGGCCGAACACAGCGACGAGTTGACGCCGATGATGCGTCAGTACTTCGAGTTGTGTCGGCAGTACGACGATTCGATGGTACTGTTTCAGGTCGGCGACTTCTACGAGACGTTCTGCGAGGCGGCCGAGCAGTGTTCCAGAATCCTCGAAATCACGCTCACGCAACGCGAGGACAACACGGGGACGTACCCGATGGCCGGGATTCCCATCGACAACGCCGAATCGTACATCGAAGCGCTCCTCGACGCGGGGTATCGCGTGGCGGTCGCGGACCAAGTACAGGACCCGGCGGACGCCTCCGGCGTGGTCGAACGCGCCGTCACCCGCGTCGTCACGCCCGGAACGCTGACTGAGGACGAACTGCTCCACGGCGACGACAACAACTTCGTCGCCTGTCTCTCCCGCGACGAAGGCTATGGGCTCGCCATCCTCGACGTCTCGACGGGTGACTTCTACGCGACGACCGTCGAAACCGAGAGCGAGGTCCGAAGCGAGGTGGAGCGATTCGCCCCGACGGAGGCAATCGTCGCCCCCTCGATCGCGGACGAAACTACCGAATCCGACGTCTTCGACGCCGACTGCATGGTCACGACCTACGAGGAGGCCACGTTCGACATCGACGGTGCGACGGACCTCGTGGCGGACTACTTCGGCCCGCCGGAGCGACTCCTCGCCACCGACGCCGAAATTCGCGCCTGCGGCGCGCTGCTCTCGTACGCCGAGTACGTCCGCGGCGGCGAGGGAATGGGCGATGACGCGGACGACGGATCGTCCCGTCTCGACTACCTCAACCACCTCACGCGCTACGACCCGCGGTCGTACATGCTCCTCGACGCGGTTGCACTCACGAGCCTCGAACTGTTCTCTCCCCGTGCCGTTCACGGACAGGACGAAGCCACGCTCGTCGGCGTGCTGGACGAGACCGCGTGTGCGCTCGGCAGCCGAAAGCTCACCGACTGGCTCCGGCGACCCTTGCTGGAACGCGACCGAATCGAGGACCGACTCGACGCGGTCGAGGAGTGGACCACGACGGTGCAGGCGCGCGAGGAAGTCCACGAACTCCTCCGGAACGTCTACGACATCGAACGGCTCATCTCCCGCGTCTCGCGCGGCCGGGCAAACGCCCGTGACCTTCGCTCGCTGAAGGCCACGCTCGACGTGGTGCCCGACATCGCGGCAGCGATGGAGGGCGTCGAATCCGCGAAGCTCCGTACCCTCCACGGGAATCTGGACGAGATGGCCGACGTGCGCGACCGAATCGACCGCGCTATTCCCGAGGAACCGCCCATCGAAATCACGGAGGGCGGCGTCATCAAGTCGGGCTACGACGACGAACTGGACGACCTCCGCGAGACCGAACGCTCCGGAAAGGCGTGGATCGACGACCTCGAAGCGAGCGAACGCGAGCGAACGGGTATCGGCTCCCTGAAGGTCGGCTACAATCAGGTTCACGGCTACTACATCGAAGTCACGGACCCGAACCTCGACAAGGTGCCCGACGACTACACCCGACGACAGACCCTGAAGAACTCCGAGCGCTTCTACACGCCGGAACTGAAGGAACGCGAGGACGAAATCATCCGCGCCGAAGGGCGTGCCGACGAGTTGGAGTACGACCTCTTCCGCGAGGTGCGCGACGCCGTCGCCGAGGAGTCCGAGCGGGTGCAGTCGCTCGCCGAGACGCTGGCCGAACTCGACGTGCTCGTCGGGTTGGCGGAGGTCGCAGCCAAACACGGCTACTCGCGCCCCGAAATCGTTTCGGACGGCATCGAGATCCGAAACGGTCGCCACCCCGTCGTGGAGCGAACCCAGTCCTCGTTCGTGCCGAACGACACCCGCTTCGAGGGCGACACGCTGGCGGTCATCACCGGCCCGAATATGGCCGGAAAATCCACCTACATGCGGCAGGTCGCGCTCATCACGATTCTCGCACAGGTCGGGAGCTTCGTTCCCGCCGACGAGGCACGACTCGAACTGGTGGACCGCGTGTTCACCCGCGTCGGCGCGAGCGACGACATCGCGGGCGGCCGCTCGACGTTCATGGTCGAGATGACCGAACTCGCGGACATCCTGCAGAACGCCACCGATCGCTCGCTGATTCTACTGGACGAAGTCGGCCGCGGAACCAGCACGACTGACGGCTTCGCCATCGCCCGCTCGGTGACCGAGCACGTCCACGACGAAATCGGGGCGAAGACGCTGTTCGCCACGCATCACCACGACCTGACCTACGTCGCCGACGACCTGCCGAACGCCATCAACCTCCACTTTGCTGCCACGGAACGCGACGGCGAGGTGGTCTTCGAACACCACATCTCTGAGGGCGCGACGATGGCTTCGTATGGTGTCGAAGTCGCCGGACTCGCGGGCGTGCCGGAGTCGGTCATCCAGCGGTCGAAGGAGCTACTGGCGGAGGGGAACGGCGGGATGGAAGACCCGACGATGGAGGAAACGAACGCCGCCGATTCCATGCCGTCCGACTCGAACGACGTAGTGGACGAACTCCGACGAACCAACGTCGCGGCGACGACGCCGCTCGAAGCGTTGCAACTACTCGACAGGCTGAAATCGCAGTTGGACTGATTTTCAGGGTGCCAACGAGACGAATTCGAGTCCGCTCTCGGCGAGCATGCTACGGGCACGTTCGGTGACCGAGGGAGCGACCAGCACGCCGCGAACCTCCGCTCCGGCGTGGAGGTCTCGATGGAGTGCGTCCACGTAGCGTCGGAGTTGGCCGACCGCGTCCGGACCGACGCGCTTGCGCTTGAGTTCGACCACCATCGTGATTCCGTCCGCGTCCTTGCCGTAGATGTCGATGGCTCCCGCCGCAGTCTGGCGCTCGGTCGCCAGTGGGGTGAACCCTTTCTCCACGAGGTTCGGGTCGTCCAGAATCCGCTGGCGGAGGTCCTCCTCGGTTCCGGCGAGCGATAGCTCCTTGGCGTCGGTAACGTCGAACGACGAAACCTGCCTGAGCTCCTCGAAGTGAACGTCCAACGATTCGGAGGGGCTGTCCCTGCGACTGCCGACGCGGAGGTGGCCATCCGCGAGTTCGGCGGAGACGGTTCCGCCCGGCGGTTGCCAGTTGACGGGTTTCTGTCCTTCCTCGGTGTGGACCAGCGTCGTCCCGTCGGGTTTGAGCACGACGAGGCGGTCGCCGGGGCCGAGATAGCTCTCGGCGCGACCGTCGTACTCCACGGTACAGCGGCCGAACAGGGTGAGGAGGTCCCCGTTCCCGATGGCCGCTTCGATGCGGGCCAGCGCCGCTTCGTGCGTCGGTGTCAGGAGCGTATCGGGTGCGTTCTCCTCGTTCGTCTGCGTCACTGGCGGATGGTAGACGGTAGGCGGATAAAAACCGATTGCCATCAACGCGTGAAAACCACCTCCCGGCGGTCACCCGCCCATTCGGTGACGCGCGAATCGAGGTAGTCGATGGCGTCGTCGGCGTCGAGCACGTCCCCTCCAACCATGTCCCGGACGACGGCTCGGGTCGCGCGAAACCACCGGCGAGCGTCCCTCGCGTCGGCTTCGCCGTGAACTTCGATGAGCGCGCCCGCTTCGGATTTCGCGTCGATGGTGGTGCCGAACCACAGCGGGAGGTAGGCGATGACGCGCCACGAAAGCGAAACGACGAAGAACGCCTCGATGGCTCGATAGTCGAACCGAACGGCGTCCTCGAACGTCAGCGCGGTCGCTTGCGGCGTCGGATCGATGGCTGGCGTCCATCGCTCATCCCTTCCGTTCGCGCGTCCGTTTCGTCCACCGCCTGCGAACGGCGTTTCAGCGGTGATTCGATGCCGTAGCGAGAGGTCCGTTGCGCCCCACTGTGCGTATCCTCGGTCGTAGCGGCCGTCCGGTCGCTCGTAGGCGACGAGTGCTCGGTGTCCCACTGGGCTGGTGTGCTCCCGTCATCGAATAAAAATCTAGTCGTCTCCCGGTCGAATCGATGTTTCCCTGCCCAAAGGTTCAATTCCCTTCTACGTAGAGTTATAGATATGAAGCGGTTTTCCGCAGGGAGGCACCCATGACGGGATATTTTCCTATCGAGCGGTACGGAATTATTGGAAATCTGGAAACCTGTGCGCTGGTCAACGACGAAGGAGGTATCGAGTGGCTTCCCATGCCGCACGTCGAATCCCCGAGCGTGTTCGCCAGCATACTCGACGCACAGAAGGGCGGGCACTGGCGAATACAGCCCATGCTCGCGTTCGAGTCGGAGCAGTCGTATCTCGATTCGACGAACGTGTTACGGACGACGTTCGAGACCGAATCCGGCCGTGTTCGGGTCACGGACTTCATGCCCGTCCGTAACGACGGTATGGAGCGGGCGGTGTACCGGAAGGTCGAAGGCATCGAGGGCGATGTCGAACTCGAACTGACGTTCAGCCCCCAACTCGACTACGCGCACGGTGAGACGAATCTGACGCCCGAGGACGACGGTATTCGAATCACGAGCGGGGACGACGATGGCGACGATGGGGATCTTCCCGGCCACGACGACGACCACTTCGCGTTCCTCAGCGGGGGAATCGATGTCGAAGTGGATGGTGGAAGCGGTAGCGCGGTCTGGTCCGTCGGCGAGGACGAATCGACGTGGTTCGTCCTGGCGTTCAACGAGAAGAGCATTGCGAACACCGAGGACTGTGAAGCGGAACTGAACCGAACGTCCGAGTTCTGGCGCGACTGGGCACACGACTGCCCGGATGGCTGTGTGTTCGGCGAGGACTCCCACGACCTCGCCGTCCGGTCCGGATTGGTACTCAAACTGCTCACCCACCGCAAGACGGGGGCGATTTGTGCCGCGCCGACGACCTCGCTTCCGGAGAACGTCGGCGGCGTCCGAAACTGGGATTATCGCTACAACTGGATCCGTGATGCGGCGTTCACGATTCAGGCGCTGGCCAACCTCGGACACACCGACGAGGCCGAAGCGTACTTCGATTGGTTCCTCGGCCTCAGTCAGTCCGAGCATCCGACCAAAATACAGCCACTGTACGGACTTCACGGCGACCCAGACCTATCGGAGAAGACGCTCGATTATCTCGCGGGGTATCGCGGTTCGACGCCGGTTCGCGTCGGTAACGGGGCCAAGGACCAGCGACAACTCGACGTCTTCGGCGAACTCCTCCTGGCGATATTCGAAACCTCGGACGGCGGTGATTTCGACCCGGACGACTGGGAGGCGATTCGCCGTATCGTCGAGCACGTCTGTGACGTGTGGGACAAACCGGACGCCGGAATCTGGGAGGTTCGTGGCGGCCCGGACCAGTTCGTCCACTCCAAGGTGATGTGTTGGGTCGCGCTCGACCGCGGCCTGCGAATCGCCGACGAGTGGGGATTCGACGCGCCTACCGAGAAGTGGCAGGAGACGCGTGATATGATCCGTGGCGACGTGCTCGAACACGGCTACGACGACGAGGTCGGGAGCTTCACCCAAGCCTACGACACGGACGCGCTCGACGCGACGGCGTTGCTGATTCCCGTCGTCGGGTTCCTCCCGTTCGACGACGAGAAAGTACAGAACACCATCGACGCCATCCGCGACCGCCTCGAAACCGACGGTCTCGTGAAGCGCTACGACGCCGAGGACGGCCTCCCGGGTGATGAGGGTGCGTTCGTCATCTGTTCGTTCTGGTTGGTGTCCGCGTTGGCCCAGTCGGGACGCGTCGAGGAGGCCCGTGAGGTGTTCGAGTCGGTCTGCTCGTACGCGAGTCCGCTCGGTCTGCTCGCGGAGGAAATCGACCCCGAGACGGGTCAGCAGTTGGGCAACTACCCACAGGCGTTCAGCCACGTCGGACTGGTCAACTCCGCGCTGTACCTCGGCATGGCCGAGGACGAAAACGAACCCCACCCGAAGACGGTCGGGATGGAAGGCGGATAACGACGCTCAGTCGAGGGCTTCCGTCGCGTTGTCCCACTATCCTATACGCCTCGGTAGGCGGAACGTTCGAGGTCGAACGGGAAACGAGGGGACGGAACCTCCCATTGGTGCAAGCGATGGTCGGTGCGTGAGTTGTCGCTCGGACTATCGTGGGAATATTCTTATCGCTATCTGAAAAGTACGAATCGTGACTACAATAATCGGACCAACGCTCCCTGACCTGTATTTCAGCACCGTCGAATCGATTTGGGACGAGTTGATAGCCGAATTCGGAATCGACCGGTATCCCAACCCGTTTCCGCACTTTACCCTGTACGCCCTGGACGACGAGGTCGATATCGCAACCGTCGAAGCCGCCGTTGCGGAGGCCGCGGAGGAATATTCCCCGTTATCGGTTCATACGGACGGTATCGGCATCTTTCCCGGGAATCACGTCTGGCTCCCGGTCGCGAAATCCCCCCAGATCACGGCACTCCACGCCGACATCGTTCGGGCGGTGGAGGGGTTGGGAACCGCACCGGTGCCGTTTTACGAACCACAGAGATGGTTCCCACACGTGGGCTTTGCACTCGGTCTCGACGACGAGCGAACTCGTGACGTCGTCGGGTTCCTGCTGGAGTACGACTTCGAGTGGGAATTCACGGTGGACGATATCACGATTACTCGGCCACCGGCCGCGGGGGAAGAACACGAGATAGTGGCGTCCGTCGATCTTTGAGGACAGCGAACGGCCGCAGATAGAATCACACGTCCCGAAACGGACGGGCGTCGGCGAGGTCGAACAGATGGAGCACGTCCTCCCGACTGTAGTGATCCAGCAGTTCGTGAAGCGAGCGGAACGTCAGGGTCTCCGTCGCGCCGACCTCCGCGAGCGCGAGGTACCGCTCGCCGAACACCGGGACGTCCTTGTTGATGACCTTCCCGAAGCCCCGGAACTTCTCGGGTCGCAGTTCGTCGAGGTCTACCCCGTGGTCGTACTCCTGCCAGTACGTGTCGTCGGGGTCCACATCGACGTTTCGACAGGCGTCTTCCAGTCGCGTGTAGTCGCCGAAGGCGTCCCACGCCGGACGGCGCAGGTCGACGTGCGTCAGTTCGGATTCGAGCAGGGAACGCAACCGCTCGACGACCCCCGTTTCTGCTCTCCCCGCGTCCGCCGATTCCGCGGCCTTCGCCCGTCCCACCAACTGCGGCACGTCGAACGTCTCCCCGCCGTAGGTGACCACTTCGGTTCCGTCCCGTCTGGCGAACCAGTCGAGCGTTCGCGCCACCAGATCCAGTTCGCTGGCGGGCGTTTCTCCCTCCCGAAACAGCACCGCCGCTTCACGGTCGCCGTCCGGTGATTCGTGACCGAGGGCGACCGCGAGTAGCTCGAAATATCTTGGATCGTCGAACTCCGGCGGTGTCTCGTACCGTTCGAGCGTCGGACTCACCGTCTCGATGTCGAGTGCGAACCGTCCTGCCATCTACCGTTCACGAGGCCGGGCGGGACAGGTAAAACTGCTGTAATCGCGACGTGAGGTGGTTGATTTATTCGACGCCGTCAACGAGTCGTTCCAGTTGCTCCGGCGGAACCGCGCCGCGGGCCACGTATCCGTCGTAGATGAACGTCGGAACGCCCGTGATGCCCTGCTGCTGTGCGTCCGTGAACAGTTCGTCGAGTTCCGCGCGGAGTTCGTCGTCGCCGATCGCGTCCCGAATCTCGTCGCCATCGAGTCCGACATCCGTGGCGAGATCGGTGAGAACGGTCGTATCCCCGATGTCGAGACCGTCCTGCCAGAGTGCGGCGAAGATGGCTTCGTCGAAGTCGAGCCATCGGTCGGGGTGCTCGGTTTTGACGTAGTAGGAGGCGACCTGCGCGGGGAGCGAATCGACGTCGGCCGCTATCTCCTGTGCCATCTCGACCCCGTATTTCTCCTGCAACCGTCGCACGTTCTCCCGCGCCTGTTCGTAGTACTCGTCGCCCTTCCCGTCGTCCGCGGCCGTGTCGATGGTTCCGTCGGGATTTCGCTTCCCGCTTCGGAGGTCGAACGGATGCCAGTCGAACGGGAGCGGTTCCTCCCGCGTCTCCCGATACCGCTCCAGCGATCGTCGGCCCAGATAGCAGAACGGACAGACGTAATCGGAGTAGACGACGAGTTCCTCGCTCGCGTGTGCTTCGCTCATGGCCGTACGTTGTGCGGTGAACCGTTAAAAGCGGATGGCCCCGGAAGCGGTTGCCCCTTCGTCCGTGAATCGAATCCCTCAGGTGTCTCGGGAACGAACTCGACGCCAGATGGTGCCGCTGTACCCGCTTCACGTCGTTACCCAAGGGGGGAGCGTCGCGCTCCACGTCGTGCTCGCAGTCGCGGGACTCGGGTCGGCGGCCATCTTTCTGCTGGCGCTCGCGGCATTTCGCCAACGACGTTCGCTTCCGTATCTGCTGATCGCGCTCGCGTTCGCGGCCCTCGCAGGCCGCGAACTCGTCGGTGGACTGACGATGGCGAACTATCTCACCGCGAACGCTCATCACCTGTTCGAACACGGGTTGGACATCGTGATGATGCTCCTGCTCATCGGAGCGGTGTACTACGCCAGAACTGTGGAAAAAAGGAAATACGATGACTGAAACACGAACGCGGATACGCCGATGCGTCGAATCCCGTCCGGGAATTCACTTCAACGACCTCGTCCGGAAGGCCGACATCGCCCCCGGACAGGTCCAGTACCACCTTCGGGGGTTGCTGACCGACGACAGACTCGTCAGCGAACAGCTCTACGGGAAGACCCACTATTACGAACCGGAGTACGACGAGTGGGAGCGAGCGGCGCTCGCACTGCTCCGCCGGGAAACGGCCCGTGACGTGCTCGTCACGTTGCTGGAGCGGGGTACTGCCCGTCCCGCGACGCTCGCCGACGACCTCGGAATCGCGCGCAGCACGCTCGAATGGCACGTGTCCCACCTCGAAGAACAGGACCTCGTCGAGAAGCGCCACGACGTTCGAAATCGCGTGACGCTCGCGCCGACCCGCCCGGAGGAGACGGCCCGCCTGTTGACGGCCGTCACGCCGTCGGTTCCCGAGCGGATGGTGGACCGATTCACCCGACTCGTGGACGGTTTGCTCGTCGAGTAGGTTTTTGCTCCCGGTCGTCGTATTCGCCACGGTATGCGATACCGGCGCGATATCGCCGTCGTCGGCGGTGCGGTCGGCGGCCTCGCGGCCGCCACCGCCTTCCGACGCCTCGGCCACGACGTGACCCTCTTCGAGCGCCAGTGCTACGACGAAAAACGGGTCAATTGCGGCGAGGCGATGACCGCGGCGTCGAAAATCCCGCTTGAGAAGACGGCCGAAAACGGCTTTCTGAATCGCGTTCCCTCGTTCGAGGTCGCGGTTCGTAGCGGAACTGAAACCGTCGGTGGCGGTCGGTTTTCCGCCCGTGATGCCTACATCACCGACCGAAATACGGTCGAGCGTCGGTGGGCGGAGTGGGTGGAAGACCACGGCGTCGAACTGAGAGCGAATCACGGCGTCAGCAAGGCGGAATTTCGTGAGTTGGCGGACGAGTACTACTTGGTGGTGGACGCCACGGGTCAGCCCTCACTCGCGAGCAAAGCCGACGGCACGACCGACGAGTATTCGGGACGGATGGTCGCGCTCAACGCCGACGTGACGGGCGATTTCTCGGCCGTGTATCCCCGTTCGCGCATCGTCTTCGAGGGGTACCTCGGCTACGGATGGCTGTTTCCGAAGACCGAAACGCGGGCCAACGTCGGCGTCGGGTGGCACGAACGCGACGTGCCGGACGACTACTTTGCGGCGCTTCACGACGCCTGTGACCGAAACGGCTGGCCGAAACCCACGCGAGACGAAACGAACGTCGCGATCATCCCGCGCGGGCCGAGTCTCGACCCGGAACGGATTCACCCCCGAGCGAACGTGGTCCGCGTCGGTGACGCCGCCGGAATCGCGAACCGCTTCACCGGAAAGGGAATCTCGCAGGCGATCCACTCGGCCACCCTGCTCGCGGAGTGTGTCGCCGAAGGGGAACTGGCCGAGTATCCCGACCGACTCCACCGCGGAATGCGGGCCGAATACCTGCTCGCGTCGCTCGCCACGACCGTGTTGGCCGAAGGACGACCCGACCTACTGGCCGACCTGCTCTCGGCCGCTTCGGGTATCGACATCGAAGACATCGACCGACACCCGTCGCGGGCGCTGGCCCGCCTGCTCTCGCATCCGTCGCTGGCGGCTCGGTTGCTGTCGATTCCCGCCGCACGGCGGTCGGTGTGGCGAGCGCTTCGCGACGAGTGGGAGTACGACGACGCGTTTCGTCCGCTCACCCCGCGATCGTCACCCCGATGAGCCGCCCCACGCCGAAGGTCAGGAGGGCCGCCGCGAGCCCGATGAGCACCTGTCGCCCGCCCGAGTGCCAGATACTTCGGCCGGTCAGGAGCGTGATCCCTGCCCCGATGGCGAACAGCGCAACCGCGCTGGCGAGCAGGCTGGCTCCGACTGCCGTGAGTCCGGTGAAGAGGGCGAACGGTGCGACCGGAACGATTGCACCGAGCGCGAACAGGACGAACGACGACCCCGCGGCCTCCCACGCGGACCCGCCGAGTCCTTCGGGGTCGATGCCGAGTTCCTCCCGTGCGAGCGTGTCGAGCGCCGTCTCGCGGTCGGCGATGATCTGTGCGGCGAGTTCGTCCGCCTGTTCCTGCGACAGCCCTTTCGCCCGATAGATCAGCGCGAGCTCGGCTTCCTCCTCCTCCGGTACTTCCGCGAGTTCGTCCGCCTCGACCGAAATCTGGCGCTGGTACAGTTCGCGCGAACTCGTCACCGAGAGCCACTCGCCCATCGCCATCGACCCGGCACCCGCCAGCAGCCCCGCGAGCCCCGTGATGAGGATCGAGTTCGCCGACAGCGCCGCTCCGGCGACGCCCATCACCAGACTCAAGTTCGAGACGAGTCCGTCGTTCGCGCCGAGCACGGCGGCGCGCAGTGCGTTCCCGCTGGTCGCCCGATGTCTGCCTTCGAGTCGCGCCAAGGTTCCGCCCTCCACGCCACCCGACGTATCCAGGTTCGCGAGGAGACGGGCGTGCGAGCGTTCGTCCTCCGCGAGCGATGGATCCGCGTCGGGTTGTAAGTGATACTCTACGCCCCCGCCGATTTCGCTCCCGCGAACCGCCGGGAGGACGACGTTCGCGCCGAACCGCCGCGCCAACCACGAGAGGGTCCGTGCGCGGCGACTCGGTGCGGGCAGACCGACGGGCTTGCCCGCTTCGTCCAGCTTCGCCGCCCAGAAATCCGCGTGCTCTCCTTCCGTCTTCGCCAAATTCTCGTACAGTTCGGCGAGTTCGGGGTTCGATTCCCCCTCGGCCATCGCCCGGTACAGCGCCGCCCCGTCCACCTCGTCCTGCCAGTTGGCACGCCAGCGTTCGACGTCGTCCAGGTCCACGTTGCCCGGGTCTGCGTCGTCCGAGTCTTCGTCCCCTGATTCCATAGTTGTTGTATCATCGCCATTCGGGAAAACAGTGCCGTGAAAATCGGGAAGGCGAGAACCGACAGGTGCGGAAAATCAGCTTTCGAGGACTTCCCGTTCCGAGAGCGTCGAAAGGGAGTTTCGGATATCGAGCAGGACGCTCAGAATACGAAGCAAGACGGCGGCTACGATTCCGAGGAGGAGGTTGCCGCTCACGACAACTGCCGCGAGAATTCCTACGAAGAGGACCACTTCGTACGGAGATAAGCTGTGTTCCATACGCCACCCTTGTGTCGCCTCGGTTGTATTTATTTCGTGTACGAAATCTGAGTCCAAGAAAAATAGCTCAGCCGAGGATGTACTGGAGGGCGGGGTACTTCTCGACCAGCGGTTTGCCGTCCACTTCGTAGCGCTCGATGCGTGCGTCCAGTCCGAGGATGTGGCCCGCCCCGAACGCCGCGACGGCGAGGAAGACGAGCATGTACGCGAAGTCGCCGTTGATGATTCCGTGTTCGACGGTCCAGTTGCCGAAGTAGAACATCAGCATCATGAACGCGCCGAAGAACGCCGCGAGGCGGACGAACGCGCCGACGATGAGGGCGAGACCGATGAACAGTTCACCCCACGGGACGGCGACGTTCACGAAGTCCACGAACCACGGCGTGGTGCCCATCCAGTGGAACACGCCGAGCATGGGGCTGGCCTTCGGAACCGCGTTCGTCAGGTACCCCGCCGCGCTGAACGACTCCGCCGCCGTGAGTTTCGCCCAGCCAGCGGCGAGGAACGCTGCTCCCATCATGAGACGGAGCGCCAACACGAACCACGCGCTCAGACTGTGTGCCTGGCCGTGAACGGTTACGCCACCGATTTTGCTCTCGAACGTGTTTACTCCGGTGTTCAGTTGTTTAGTTGCCATTGCAGTCACCTACGAATATAGAAACGACCGCTAAGGATATAAAGTAATATTGCGGTTCTCGTGGCATGAGAGCCGCGTATGGCGGCGTTTAGCAATTTGATACGTGCTGTCAGCTCGCCCGCACTGCACACGACGATTCGGTGTACTCGACCTCGTCGATGGAGTCGATGGGGTCGTCGCCGCAAACCGGGCAATCAGGGTTTCGTCGGAACTCGACCTCCTCGAAACTCATGTCCATCGCGTCGTAAAACAGCATCCGGCCGTCGAGGAGTTCGCCGGTACCCGTGATGGCTTTCACCGTCTCGGTCGCCTGAATACAGCCGACCGTTCCGGGGAGGACGCCGAGGACACCCGTCGTCGCACAGTCGGCGACCGCGTCTTCCGGGGGGGATTCCGGGAAGAGACAGCGATAACACGGCCCGTCTGTCGTGAACGTCGTCACCTGTCCCTCGAACTTGTAAATCGCGCCGTGGGAGAACGGGGTGTCCGTGAGGGTGCACACGTCGTTGACGAGGTAGCGCGTCCGGAAGTTGTCGCTGGCGTCCACGACGAAGTCGTACTCCGCGATGAGCGCGGGGGCGTTGTCGGGGTCGACGCGAACCTCGTGCGTTTCGATGGCGATGTCGGGGTTCAGACCGCGCACGAAGTCGGCCGCGCTCTCGACTTTCGGCCGACCGACGTCGTCGTCCCCGTGGATCACCTGTCGCTGGAGGTTGCTCCGTTCCACGGTGTCGTCGTCCGCGATGCCAATGGTGCCGACACCGGCCGCCGCGAGATATTCGATGGCCGGTGCGCCGAGACCACCAGCACCGATCACCAGAACCCGTGCGTCGAGGAGCGCCTGCTGTCCCTTCGACCCAACCTCGTCCATGATGATGTGCCGGGAGTAGCGGTCGAGTTGTGTCGCGTCAAGCGAGAGGCCGCTCATGGTTCCACGTAGTCGCATCGAGCTATAAATCCGTGGTTCGACGGAATCACGAACCCGCATCGGGCATCCCTTTTCGGCCACGGATGACTGATATTCGATATCTCAGCCTACCGAGTCCGTCCGTCGTCACTCGAATCTTTTTTGCCACTCGGGTGCGCGGCGGCCGGTATGCAAACCCCCTCGACAGCGGAACGGGCGCGGCAGAGTTCGTTCGTCAAAGGGGTCGTGACGATGTTCGTACTCGGACTGCCCGGCGTCGTCGTCGTCGGCGTGTCGTTGCTCGGGTCACTGCGTTCCCTCCCACAGTTCGCGGGAGCATCGACCCCTGCTCTGTTCCTCCTCATCGTCACCCAGCCCCTCCTGCTGCTCGCGCTCTCCTGCCTCGTCGGGACGGCTCTCGCGCCGCGCACGAGGCTCAAATCGCACGTTCTCTACCGAATCGTTGGGAGAACCCAACCGCCGGTTCTGTTCGGCGAGGAACTCCCCGCTGCCATCGGCGTCGGCGTCGGTGTCGCCGTCATCGCCATTGCCCTCGACGGACTGTTCACGGTCCTCGTACCCGGTCTCTCGCCCCTCGTCGTGAGACCGATGGGTGATCCGACCGTCTTCTCGGTCCTGGAAACCGTTTCCAACCGGTTTCTCTATGGCGGGATCACGGAGGAACTGTTCCTTCGATACGGGTTCATGACGCTCGTCGTGTGGGGCTGCTGGAAGCTCGCGGGCGGAAAACGGCCGTCGTCCCGCGTCATGTGGACGGCGATCGGCATTTCGGCGCTCGTGTTCGGTCTGGGTCATCTCCTCGCGATGGTCGCGTTCTCGTCGGTGGCCCCCGCCCTTCTCGTGCAGATCGTTCTCACCAATGCGGTCATCGGCGTCGGCTTGGGGTGGCTCTACTGGGGCGAGAGCCTCGAATCGGCGATGGTCGGCCACATCTCGTTCGGCGTCGTCGTTATGGTCGTCTCGCTCCTCCTCTCCCTGTAAAACCGTCGTTTCACACCTCCATACGCTCGATCATCAGTGTTTAGTCACCCGTATGAAACGCCGAGCCGTATTTGATTTTGAGCACCACTCTCATACCGGCAAGGGCGGCTTCCGCCACAGGCCCCTTATCCGTGTATCTTGTATTCTCCTGTATGGCGACTAATCGAAAATTCCTGCTGTCGCAGCGACCGACGGGAACGCCCGACGATGACACGTTCGAACTGGTCGAAGAGGACGTACCGGAACCCGGCCCCGGCGAGGCGCTCGTCCGGACGCTGTATCTCTCCGTGGACCCCTACATGCGCGGCCGGATGGACGCCGGGGAGTCCTACGCCGAACCGTGGGAAGTCGGCGAGCCACTGGAGGGCGGCGTCGTCGGCGAAGTCGTCGAATCCAACGGCACGGAGTTCGAAGAGGGCGACATCGTCACCGGCAACCTCGAATGGGCCGACTACGTCACCGCCCTCGGGCCGGAACTCCAGCAGGTCAATCCCGACCTCGCACCCATCTCCACTTCGCTCGGCGTCCTCGGCATGCCCGGTCTGACGGGTTACTTCGGGACCAGAGAAGTGCTCCAACCCAGAGCGGGCGATACGGTCGTCGTGACGGGTGCGGCCGGAGCGGTCGGTTCCGTCGTCGGCCAAATCTCCAAACTCTCCGGCGCGAAGGTCGTCGGTTTTGCCGGATCCGACGAGAAGGTCTCCTTCCTCGAAGACGACCTCGGCTTCGACGTGGGAATCAACTACAAGGACGTGGACGACTACGGCGAAGCGCTGGACGAGGCCGCACCCGAAGGTGTGGACCGCTACTTCGACAACGTCGGCGGCGAGATCACGGATTCCGTCTTCGCCCGACTCAACGTCGATGCACGCGTCGCCGTCTGCGGCCAGATCGCGCTGTACAACGCCACCTCCATGCCGACCGGCCCGCGCAAACTCGGCAAACTCATCGAGACACGTGCGACCGTCGAGGGCCTCCTCGTCGGCGACTTCGCGCCGCGCTTTGCGGAAGGTGCGAAACAACTCGGTCAGTGGATTTCCGAGGGCAAGATCGAGTACCGCGAGACGGTCACCGAGGGCTTGGAGAACGCCCCCGACGCTTTCCTCGGCCTCTTCGAGGGCGAGAACATCGGCAAGCAGTTGGTGAAGGTCGGCGAGCGAGAGGAATAAGGGACGGTCACGCCGTTTTGGACGGTCTATTTTCGACGATCTATTTTCCCCGGTCCCACAGCGACCGCCCGGGCGTGTGCTGTGTCCACGTTTCGTCGTGGAGCAGTCCCGGTTTGCGCCAGTTGAAACGGACGTTCTGGTGGATGTCGAAGGGGTACGAGAACGAATCGAGGTGGATCCGTGACCGGGTGGCGACGGTGAACGACTTCCGGGCGTCGTCGGTCCTCGGCTCGAAACTGTGCGTTACCGACCCCCTTTTCGGTCGCTCTGTCTCGCTGATGGTGAGCGAATCGGTTTCCCCTGTGTCCGGTACCGTCGATTCGAGTTCCTCGTCGAATTCGGACACGACTTTGACTCGGTCGGCGTGGTAGCCCGCTTCGATGTTGTGTCCTGCGACTTCCCTTCCCGACTCGATGGTCGCCACGGTGTCCACGATGGCGTGCGGCGGCGAGCCATCGAGAACGGCGGTAGCACGCTTCCAGCGGTCGAACGCGCCGACCTGAGTTCGTCCTCTGATCCGTGTCCTTCCCAACTCGGTTGCCGAATCGGCGTGTGAAATGCCGTTTACCGAAACGTCGGAATCAGGGGGATGGCCGGTCAGTATCTCGTTGACCGCCCACGGTACATCGTCGGGGAGTTCGATGTTCATGAACCGTTGGGTGTCGAGTCTCCCGTCCGCGGGAACGATGGCCGAGATGAGTTCGCCACTTCCCCACCCGTCACCGGGGATTCCGTACCGCTTTCCCGTCGCTGTGCAGGTCCGCTGTGACTGCAACGGAGCGCCGTCTCCGACGAAGGCGACTGGCGTTCCGATAGCCAGTGCTCGGGCAGCATCGTCTTCGCTCACTTCTTTCGCCGGGAAGAGGGCGATGTCGGCGTCGGCCGGGTCGTCCTGCTCGTCCAATCCGCTGACATCCGGCAGTTCGACACCATCAGCGAGCGAAACGACGTGTCCGGAGAGATAGTCGGGTGGCGCGTCGTCGGAACTGCTTCCTCGGAGCGCGCTACAGCCAGCGAGCGCGCTCACACCGACTGTCGCGAGGAACGTCCGACGGGAGGACGGATTCATTCGATACTGGGTCTTCTTGCTTACAACTTAAAGTGTCTGCCCTCGGTCACGTCAAGAACTCCATCGAGACCGTCTACCGGACCCAAAATTTCTCACGAGGAGTCGCGGACGAACGACGTGATGATTCTCCCCTCGGCGCGGTTCAACACGTCCCCTGCGGTCGAGCGATGCACGTCGAGCACATCCGCGAGGTCGTCCAGCGTGCAACTCCGTGGCGTCTCGTAGTAACCGTGTTCGACCGCCGTCTCGACCACGGTTTGCTGGCGCTCGGTCAGGATGGCCCCTGTCTCGTCGGACTGGGTAAGCGAGGCGACTTCGTACCGAACGTCCGCCTCCCGAAGCGCCGAGACGAACTCCTGTATGCGCTCCATCGAGGTGGTCATCTCCCCGTGTATCCAGCCGTTGCGGACGGTTAGCGCCGCGTGGGGGACGCTTCCGGACGAGATTCCTGCACGGTGGGGGGCTGGCAATGGGATTCTGATCCTGACGAAGACCGCCGTTTCGGCGTCGTGGATTATCTCGTACTCGATGACGTCGTCGTCGCCTTCGAAGTACGTGGTTACGTCCTCCCCTGGCAGGTCCGGCGCTTCGAGGAGGACGAAAACGGTCCCGTCATCGACCGGATGATTGCCCAGCATTCGAAACGTCGTGTTCGGATGGTCCCGTGAGAGGCAGGCGACGGCTCCGATTTGAGGCTCCACTTTCGTGTGCACGGTCGGCATACCCGACCTCGGAATGGGACACGCATACCACTTATGAAGGTGGGGAGATATCGGAAAAAGGTATTTGCTCGTTCTCTTAGTAGCTACCTACGATGAACTCGGATTTGATTTCTCGATTCGATATCCTCCCTGCTAGTCGTTCGTTCCCGGTACGGTCAGGAGCGTGTCGCTGATGGCGTCGGTGAATTCCAGTTCCCCTGCCGTGCCCCCATCGGGTGGACCGACCGCCGTTCCGTGGGGGAAGCAGACGCTCACGTTCGCCAAACTCACGATACGAAGTCAGCTACAGAACCGACGCACGTTGCTGTTCGCGCTCGGCTTTCCGGTGATCCTCTATCTGCTCGAATCACGGATGTTCCTTACCGATACGGGTCCCGGGTCGCTCGCTGTCGGAAAAGCTGTCATGGCTATCGCATTCGGGATATTCGGCGCGTTCTCGGTTGCGCTGATCGGTTTCGCACGGCAGTTGAGCGAGGATATTTCGACCAAACGCTATCGCAAGCTCCGTTCGCTCCCGATTTCGCCCTCCGCGGACTTCGTCGGGCGGTTTCTGGGATGTTTCGTCGGCGCCGTCTTTACCGACGCAGTCATTCTCGTCATCGCCGCACTCGACGGCGCTCGGTTCGACGCGTTCGGTCCCGTTTCGGTGCTCGTCATCCTCACTACCTTATTCTCGTTCTGTCTAGTGGCGATGGCGGTCGCAACGCTCATCGCAATCCTCCTCACGGGCGACAGCGTCCCGCAGATTTCGAGCTTTGTGATGATTATCGTGTTCTTCATTACCGGATTCAATGGGATGAGCGTCTCGTTGCTACCATCGAACCTCCAGGGTATCGTCAACTACGTCCCGAACTCGCTCGCCGCACGCTTCCAGATGGCGTATCTCGTCGGCGACGCGGCGAGAATGTCCTCGACGCCGCTTCCAAAGGGTATCGAATACGTGGGACTGCTCGTCCTGTACACCGTTATCGGCGCGGCGGTTGCCACGGTGCTCGTTGGTCGCTTCATCTACGCCGGGGAGGTCGGTGAGTGATGACCGAAGCCGCCATTTCGGTTCGGGACCTGAAGAAGTCGTTCGACGGGGCTACCGTGCTCGACGGCATCGACCTCGATATTCCCGCCGGTGAGGTGACGCTCCTGATGGGCGAAAACGGGTCCGGAAAAACCATCCTGCTTTCGTGTCTCGCCGACGGTCTCCACCCGACGAGTGGGTCGATTTCAGTTTTCGGATCGTCCGCGGACGACACCCGCTCGAACATGAGTTTTATGCTTCAGGGTGGGCTCCTGTTCTCGGAGCTCTCGGGGCGATCGAACGGTGAGTTCTACGCGGACCTTCACCCGCACGGCACCGACGACTGGGAGAAAATCGCCGAGCGATTCGACATCGCGGACAGTCTCGACGACCCGGTCAACGACTACTCGGGTGGGATGGTTCGCAAACTAGAACTCGCCATCACGTTTGGTGTGGACGTTCCGTTGTATCTCCTCGACGAACCGACGGCGGAACTCGACCTCTCAGCCATCGACCTCGTTCACGCACTCATCGAGGAACGGCGGCGCGACGGGCACACGATTGTTCTGTCGAGTCACACGCCGGCCGACATCCAAATCGCCGACCGAATCGCGTTCGTCCGGGATGGTAAAATAGCGGCGACTGGTTCCCCCGAAGACCTCCTGGAAACGGTGCCACGCGTCGCTCTCGCGCGAACGCGCACGGTGGCCGAATCACTCCGCGAATACGTCGTCGAAGATCAGATGTTCCAGAGCCACGAGGGGCGACGCGGCTTCATCGACGGCGAGATGGACGAAGCGACGCTGCCTGACGACGTTTCCATCGCCGAACCGTCGTGGACGGACCTGTTCAACTACTACGCGCACATCGACGAATCGGCGGTTAAACATGCCGAAGCAGTCCCCCAACGCCAGTAGAAAATTTTCCGTCTTCCTGATCTCACCGTTCGCAATCACCCTTTGTGTCCCACGACGCTGTCAAGCCAGTCGAACGTGCGTTGGTGATAGAGTTTGCGCCCGTGCATTTCACAGTGGTCGCCAGCACCTTCGGCGGCCGTGAACCGTTGCAGTTCCTTCGGGCAGTTGAGGGCGTCGTACAGTTCTCCAGCGGCGGCTGACAGCTGATCGTTTTCAGCTTGGGTAACGAGGGTTGGACATTCGATTCGGTCGACGCGGTCTTCGAGCGTGTACTCCGCCGTCGCTCGAAGGTAGTCCATAACGGAATCGACCCCGTGTACCCACAGACCGCGCTGCTCGATGGTCCACGTGAGTTCCGGCGACGCCTCGATGGCGTCGAACATCGGCTCCAACTCGTCCGAATCGACGTCGGGCAGTCGGTCGGCCACGTCCTGCGGTACCCCGACGCCGACGGCCATCCCCTTCATCATTTCGAGCAGGTCCCACAGCCCCGGGTCGGCGATACACGCCGCCAGCCGATGCTCGCTCGCGGCCGCTCGCGGGGCGAGATACCCGCCGAAACTCCAACCGGTGAGTGCGATTCGCTCCGAATCGACTTCCGGACGGGCAACCGCGTAATCGACGACGGGTGTGACCACCTGTTCCCAATCCGGGCGCATGGTGAGCCCCTCCTCGATGAGCGGCCCTCCCTGTCCGGGTCCATCGAAGGTAAGACAGTTGTACCCTCGACGGACGGCCGCGACGGCGTGGGCGAAGTGCATCTCCTGAATCGTCGAATCGTATCCGTTGGTGGCGATGACGGTCGGCCGAGGGTTGTCGGAGTCATCGACGCGGTAGAAGTAGCCGGGAAGCGTCGTTCCCTCGTACGGGATTTCGACCGGTTCGACTGGCGGGTCGAACAGCGCGGCGGCGCTTCGAAACGCGTCCGTTTCCTTCTCGAACGCTTCGACGAGTCGCTCGTCGGTGGGCGCGCCGTACAGAAACGGGTAGGCCGTTCGATAGTAGTTGGAGGCTCGGAGATACGCCTCCCGCGCGCTGACCGCGTGGCCACCGTCCTCACTTTCTCGGGCGATAGCGGCGACGCGGTCGGCGGTTTCGGTCCATTCGTCGTACCAACTCGTCCGGTCCCCGTCGGTGATTCGTTCGGCGGTCGTCAGACACTCGCCGAAATCAGCGCCGCCGTACACGGCGTGCAACAGCGCTCGTTCGGTCCATTCCTCGAACATGGAGTCGTCGAATTCGATTTTCATAGCTCCCCCCGAACCACTCGGTATAACAGGACGCACGGGCGCATAACGTTGCGGGCGATACTGAGGGAATGGATGGCCTGTAACGACCGAATAGTCCCTCTCGATTCACTCCTCGTGCGTGGCTTCGAAACAGTACTCGATGGGATACACCGACAGGTTCGGCCGGTCGGGAAGGTACTGTGCTCGGAGATGGCGCATCTGGCTGAGTGCGGTGAGTTCGAAGCCGTGATCGTCGAGTTCGTCCGAAAGTTTGCCGGACTCGACCACCCAGTGCCACGGCTCACCGAGTCGATCGAGGAACGTCGGGCTCCGGCTGGAGTTCGCGCTCTCCAGCCAGTCGGGTCCGTCGGCCATCGCGTTCGGATTGATCGCCGTCCCGACCAAGTGACTTCCCTCGCCGGTGTGCTCACGGACGGCATCGAACAACTCCCTCACTTCCGCTTCTGAGAGATACATCAACAACCCTTCCGTGACGACCACCGTGGGCTCGTCCGGATCGTAATCCGTGTCGGCGTCCAGGGAACTCATCGGCGCTCGTTCGGTGAAATCCTCCGAGCAAAGGGTGAGGTTCGACCCCTGTTCGACGACGCGCCGCTTTACTCCCTGCGTCGCCGGGTGGTCTATCTCCCAAAATCGGACGTCCGGGTACTCCCGTCGAAGACGCGGGGCGAGCGTATCAAGCCCGGCACCGAGGACGACTACCTGAGAACAGTCGGAGAGGTTCGCCCGAACCGCGTCTTGGATCCACCGCTTTCGAAGGACCGTCTGGGCGATTACTCCCGGTGGAATCCGGGCGATGAGCCGTCTGAGGACGAACTTCGGCAGCCGATGAAACAGCCGAGCACCGGTCCCCGTCCAAGTATCGAGGCTGCGGAAATAGCGGGACGTTTCCCTCCCGGCATCCAGCGGCAGTACTCCCTCCAACACCGGATGCACGCTGGAAAAGACGACATTGGCGGCGACGTACTGGGCCGTCTTGCTCGGTTGACCGTCCTTCATTTCCCGTTACAACCGAGCCGTGCACTATGAATGGTACAGATACCGGTCCGGTTGCGGGTGGTCCGCGGACGAAAGCCGTTCGATCAGTCCGGGAACGCCGCCTACGAGTTCGTTCATGACGATTTGATATCGCGATATCTGATTTATCCTCCCTCTCGTCGTCATCAGCGAACGCCAACCCAACCTCTGTGAGGCGCTCGAAATCCGCGTTTCTACCCGATCAATCGCTCCCGAATCGAATCGGCGAAAAAGAGGAGGAACCACGAGTACATCGCCCACTGTGCGTTTACGAGCGCTATCAGCATCGACCCAGCGAAGACGGAGGCGGGGGTGAGGATGTCGTACGTCACTTCGCGCACTTTGTCTCTGTCGATAGTCGTATCGAGCAGGTCCGACGTCCACGCGTATCGCCAGAGGACGGTGAGGGCGATGCTCGTCAGCGTGATGGTTCCGGCGTAAACGATGACGGGAACACCTCCCGAAAAATCGCCGATCAACGAGGTGGAGAAGGGGATGAACGCGATGAACATGAGATAGATGATGTTCAGCCAGAGGAGTTTCCTGTCGTAACTTTCGACGTCCTCGAAGATGTCGTGATGGACGATCCAGTAGTTCCCGATGACGAGAAAGCTGATGACGTAGCTCAAAATGTCCGGCCACTCGTTCAACAGTTGGCTCACCGCTACTGCCGTCGCCTCGGTCGATTTCGGCACCTCGATGTTCAGTATCAACAGTGTGATGGCGATGGCGAAGACGCCGTCGCTGAATCCCATGAGCCGGGCCATCCCTTCCGTCCGCTTCTGCAACTCAGTCTCCTCTTCCAAATCCGATTCTCCCTCCGAATCCCCCATTGCGTACGACGGACGACTGCCGACATGATAGTCCTTGAGATGGTTTCGGCGGTAAGCCGTCCCTAAGGGTCCTCGCGGAACAGGATGGCAGGTGCTCTTCGGTCGGTGAAAAATCGAAAAGGTGTGTGGAAACGTCGAACGCGTTACTTGCCGCGGCCTTTGCCGCTGTTGTTGCTCGGTCGGGTGTGTTCGGTACCCTTACCGCGCTGTTGGAGACCGCGGTTGCGCTGTCCTGCACTCGTGAGACCCCGGTGGGCACGGCCACGGTGGGAGTCGTCACAGATCCAGTTCAGGTCCTTGTCGTTCTGGATGGCGGGGTGCTCGGGATCCACGAGGATCACTTCGTGCCACTTCTGGCTTCCGTCCTCGCCGACCCAGTAGGAGTTGAGGACGCGGAGGTTCGGGTACTTCTTGCTGACTCGCTCCTCTGCAATGCGCTGGATGTTCTTCCGCCGACCGAGGCGGTTGACACCCTGGCGCTTGGAACGGCGTCCGGCCTTGTGGCGCTGTTTGCGCGCGCCACCCTTGCGGACACTTGCGCGTGCGACGACGATGCCCTGCTTGGCCTTGTAGCCGAGCGAGCGGGCGCGGTCGAGGCGGGTCGGGCGGTCGACTCGCTCGATGGCACCCTGTTTGCGCCAGTCCTGTTTTCGTTGCCACTGGAGTTCGGCGAGCTTGCCGTCGTCCGGGTCCTTCCACGCGTCTCGAATGTGGGAGTAGAAACTTTTTGCCATGGTCTATCACCACGGGCGTTGAGTGGTTCAGCGTGACGACGATTCGACATCGAACCGGCCACGCCACATTCCGTCCTGCGGTCGCAGGTGCCCACTGGTGCCCGTCTTCCAGCGAGTTATCGATTGTTCCCGGTTGGCGGGTTTAAGGGCTTCGTCTCGTCGGTCGCAACCAGAGCAGTTTTATCAAATTACGTGGAAAACTATGTAAGATGAAAGGAGATCTGCCGTTATTCCGGGACAAGGAGGACGTGTATGCGTTTCGAGAACACCTCGAAGCGCTTCGGCAGAGCGGCAGTAACCTCCTCGTCACGGGTGAAGTATCTCAATGCGTGACCAACCGGGCGTCACGAACCCTCTTCGGCGACGATATGAACGACCGGAAGCGAGTCCTCGCGCTCACCGACGCTGGCATCGCGACCGCGGACGAACATTTCCCGAAGACCGTCTCGTACGACGATTCCTCAGTGTGGCTCATCGACCGTGGCAACCGACGCCGCGCCATGCCAGAGGCCGCGTCGAGTTTCGGTGACGAACTCCCGCCGCTCGACGGCCACAACGGACTGCACGAACTCCGCGAGGAGATCGTGACCGCAATTGGGTTCTACGACGACGACGCCGGTGGTGTCTCCCCCGCGGAATTGCGGCTCTGTGTCGATTCGCTGAACTACCTCGTGGACGAGCATCGTCTCCCGGCAGTCAAGCGATTTCTGCGCTCCGTCGGTGCCGTCACCAAGGGCGTTCGCGGGATGGCCCACTACCACCTCCCCATGCCGGACGACGCCGACCTCGTCGCGAAACTGTCGCCGCTGTTCGACGCCCGTATCGAACTCCGCCAGCAGAACGGCGACGACCCTGACCACCGCTGGCACGTCCCGGAACTCGGCACGACGACCGCGTGGGTAGACCTCTGACCGCAGTTCACTCAACAACCGTGGAACCACAGTTCACCCCATTGCTGGGAGACCCCGGCATCGAGATTTACGACCCAATCGAGAAAGTTCGGTTCGAACTGCGCACGCCGCGCCCGGTCGAACCGACGCCAGCGGACACTGACTCGTTTTACTATCCTATCGACTCGGCGGTGACCATCGAGACGGACGAAATAGTCTCACCGGTGTTGGCGAGCGTTACTGTGTATTCTGGGAATGGTGAGTTCGAGCAAGATTTCACGCCCAACAGTGATACGGAGCTTTCACTTGATGGGAGGCCGCGGTACTTGCAAATCAATGGTCTGTCAATAGTCGTCTACTTGTCTATCTCCTCTCCGGTTACGATCAGAAAAGGAAAGAATTCGATTCGTCTCTCGTTCGACGAAACGACGGTTGTCAAGGTCGGTGCACGGTCGTTCCACGAGTCGCCACAAGGGACCGTTACCGTAACTGGATCAGTTCAAGACACGATGCGTGCACTCTCGACGTTCGGGTCCGCGCTCAAGATGACGACCCCTGACCGTGCTCATCCGACACTTCGAGGGCATCCGCCGCTTCTAGAACTTGGCAACGAATTCCACGTTCCGGATTCCATTCAGCGGCCGGATACGGATGTGCAGCTCGAACTCCCATTGACACACAAAAAGGTGTTTCCGGCCGCATCACTTGCGTACTACCTTGGTGCAGAAGTCGTTCCAACTACCGGAACGCCGCAGTTGGTGGCCGGTGATTTCGAATATTCTTTGCTGTCCGACTGTACCTACGAGGAAACACTTCATCGTCTTCTCCGTCAAGTAGTCTTTCTCGATTGTGTCGTCAACACTGAAGGAATCGTCAAATCAGACCTTTACGAGCGGAATCAAGTGGAGCCACTGCTCAATTTC
Source organism: Haladaptatus sp. AB643 (assembly GCF_024136975.1). Classification (NCBI taxonomy): domain Archaea; kingdom Methanobacteriati; phylum Methanobacteriota; class Halobacteria; order Halobacteriales; family Haladaptataceae; genus Haladaptatus; species Haladaptatus sp. AB643. Next base: position 85,106 of record NZ_JAMYJW010000004.1, on the reverse strand, counting down.
GATTTAGCAGAAATGTACGAGCGCTCACTTCCTGAACAACTGGAGGCGTATCTTTCGGTTTCGTACGACACTATTTCCGAGTATGTTCCGACATGGCCGCTCACTACCGATGTGATGCCGATCAGCGAGCATGCAGCGGCGCTCCCATTTCTCGCGTACGATCTCTCTCAGATTCGTTGTGCACCGGTTCGATCTGTAGAGCAGACGATTTCACAGCCACAGATGCTTGGTGATTTCTACCGAGCGGGATTCTCTAAACGAGAACCGTCTGCCAATACGGAATTTCTAAGGGGAACAGGAGATCAAACGAGCACGGAGAAAATCGTCCATCCAGACCCTGTAGAGACAATCGAACAAGCGTGGGTCGGAGATGGGTTTCCTTTAGGAGCGAACAAACTAACGGTTCAGTCGCTCAAACGTAGATTTGACTACTCTGCTCCGACTAAATCTAATATCAGTATCCGGGTTGTTTGTAATGATACTAACATGTCTGGTGAAATTGTCGATGATCTGTACGACTTTCGAAAGCTAGTCGAATATGATGTAACAATTGATTATGATTGCACCGTGTCTGAACTCCGTGAAATTTTTGAAACACCTACTGATTTGTTCCACTACATCGGTCACGTAGATGAAGGTGGCTTTCTCTGTGTTGATGGCCATTTGGATGTGCAGAACCTCGATAATGTCGCCATCAATGCGTTCTTTTTGAACGCTTGCTCGTCATATGAGCAAGGGATGTCTCTGATCGAAAAGGGAAGTATTGGTGGAGTGGTGACATTGTCAGATGTTCCAAATACCACGGCTACTCGGGTCGGTCAGACGTTTGCCGGTTTACTCAACGCAGGGTTTTCCCTACGAACTGCGTTATCGATCGCTCGCCGGGAAAGTGTCTCTGGATATAGATATATCACATTAGGGAATGGAAGTCGTTTGTTGGTACAACCGGGCGGAGGAGTAGCTAGCTTGGCATCGATCACCACAATGGACGAGAATATCTACCGGGTTTCGGTGGAATCATACCCAAATATGTTGTGTCAGCTTGGATCAACGATCAGTGTTAATGTTCTCGGAACTCGCTCACGGAATCTTATTCCAAATAATGTCTCTTTTGAGAACGTTAACGACTCTTTACTGAGAAAATATCTGGATATACAATCAGGTCCAGTTCTAGTTGATGGACAGATTCGTTGGGGGGTTTCAAACTATATTGGATGACGTTTTACGGACCATGTTTAGCCGCTTCGCCATTAGCCAACACAGGCACAGTCTGCATCATCAACAACGTCATCATGAACAAAACGCCGATCATTCGTGGGTGCTGTTCGAGGTATTTGGCGACATCTTGTCGTGCCATATACACACAATATTTCCCACATATTATCAATTTATTCAATCTATTTTAACAAGAAAATAATTATTGGAAACCTCATCTCCTGTGATAAAATCCGATTTCGGCCACAAATAACATCCCTACCTTGCTAATTCAGCCCAACATACCATATAATTAGCTGTCCAATGGATACCCATGTATCTTGCACACAGATACGTCAGCGGGGTGAGCCACTGATGGCGCTTCTGGCACTCGCGGTTGCGTTCGTCATTCTCGCCATCATCGCTGCCGTGCTCGGCGCGGGTGGTATCGCTGGTATGTCGATGAATATCGCCAAGTGGCTGGTAATCGTGTTCCTCGTACTGGCGGTGCTATCGTACGTCTTCTGAGTACGCGCGAACCGATTCGAACTCGTTTTTTTGGATGGCGTCCGCGACCGCCGATACGTCCACGTCACTGACTAGCCGCGGGTACTTCCGCTCGAAGAACCCGACCACGTTCCGAACGTCGCGTTCGAGGAACTCCGCCGCGTTCTGGTGGTCGGTCGGGATGCCCTGGGGCCAGTCGAAGATGGTGATTCCCTCGCTGTTGACGAACACGTTGTACTCGCTCATATCCGCGTGCACGTAGCCTGCTTGGTAGGCGTCGCTCACTTCACGGAGCACGAGGTCCAGTACGGGGACGACCTGCGCGTCCTCGAACTTCGAGCGCGCGAGTTCGACGCCGTCGATCTTCTCCATGATGATCGCGTGGCGGTTGTGGTCGATGGGGCGCGGGACGCTCACGTCGGGGTACAGCGTTTCGAGGATGCCGTACTCCCGCTCGGCGGCCTTCCGGGCCGTGTAGAGCCACGAGACGTGCTCGTTGTCGGAGGTGTAATCGCGCTCCTTCATCACCTCGCGGAAGTTCGTGTACCCCTCGCGGTGGTACTTCAACGCGAGCGGCCGGAACGACTGTACCTCGTACACGTCGCTTTCCTTCCCGACGCCGAGCGGCGAGCCGACGCCCTGAATCGTCTCGCGTTCGGAAAACGTCCGGAGCGCGAGCGCGTCGTATCCCTCGAACGTCAGGGTGTAGCCCTCGTACTGAATGGTCTTGCGCTGGAGCAGTTCGCGGTCGAGACAGCGGTCGATTCGGTACTCGACCTCCTCTGCGGTCAGCCGTGAAAAGTTTGGAATCTTCTCCTTTTGCACCCATTCGCTGAAGCGCATCCCCTGCTCGACGCCGGAGAGGAGATAGAAATCCTCCGGCTCCAACTCCGCCATCTCGGGTGCGACGTTCCGAACCATCGCGTTCGCCTACTCGTCCGGCGCGTAAGGGCGTTGCGCCACGGCTCGACGGGAACGGTCGGTCGAAAACAACCTGTAAGTTGCCCGTCGAACAGTACACCGTCTGCAACACGACGTTGGACGGAACGTTCGCGGGACGTGGCGGACACATGGGAACGCGCCGTTCGAAGCCGGGAGCGCGCTGGACGGACGTTCTTCAGTCTCACCGGGTCGTTGTATCACGTCTCGAAAAATGTCGGATGATCGATCGGCAGGTCGCTGGTTCGGACGGTTCGACGCTCCGTTTTTCTCGAGATGTTCGAGAACGGAACCGTGACTATCCCATGCATCCTATCGAAATAGACGACTACGTATGATTATGTACTCTCCACATAGAGCTATTACAACGCCTTAAGTACGGTTGTTCGAATCGACAGGTAATGACGAACGATTCCACTCGTCGAACGTTTCTCGCCACGAGCGCTGCGACCGGTGCAGTGACACTCGCCGGTTGTGCCGGTCAATTGACCGGTGGAAGCTCCACGACCACCATCAAGTTCTGGCACGCGATGGGTGGCGATACCGCGAAGCTGTTGAAACAGATGGGATCGGATTTCGAATCCGACCACGAGGATGTCTCCGTCGAGGTGACCTCGAAGGGAAGCTACCGCGAGACGCTGAATTCGACCCTCTCGGCGGTCAAAGCGAAAAAACCCCCGGCGGTCGCACAGATCTTCGACATCGGGACCGGACTGGCACGAACCAGTGATGCGTTCGTCTCCGTCCAAGACATCATTCCGTCGGATAATATCGACTACGACAACTTTCTGAACCCGGTTCTCAATTACTACCGTATCGGCGACACGCTCAATTCGATGCCGTTCAACTCCTCGAATCCGGTGCTGTACTACAACAAAGACGCCTTCGAGAAGGCCGGTCTCGACCCCGAGAATCCCCCGAGAACCTTCCAAGGGATCACGGATGCCTCCGCGAAGTTGATGGACTCGGGTGCGACGAAAAAGGGAATCACGTGGCCGAACCACAGCTGGTTCGTCGAGCAGTGGATGGCGGAGCAAAACCAACTACTCGTCGACGAGAAGAACGGCCGTGCGGGTAATCCGACCGAAATCTATCTCGAAAGCGACGCGGCAAAGCGCATCTTCAACTGGTGGACCGACTTGTACGATCAGGGTGCATACCTCAATCCCGGTATCGAGGCATGGAGCGCCGCGAAACAGGCGTTCATCGCTGGAAAAGTCGGGATGCTCATCACCTCCACTTCGGGTATCTCCTCCACCACGGCGGGCGCGAAAGAGAACGGGTTCGAGATGGGAACCGGCTACTTGCCCGTCCCGAAGGGGAAGCGAAAGGGCGTCGTCATCGGCGGTGGTTCGCTCTGGGTCCCGAAGGGCCTCTCGGACGCCAAACAGAAGGCGGCGGCGGACTTCCTCGTGTGGCTCACGAAGCCCGAACAGCAGGTTCGATGGCACAAGAACACCGGTTACTTCCCGGTTCGAAAGGAAGCCGTCAGCCAACTCCAAGACAACGGTTGGTTCGACCAAAATCCCAACTTCAAAACCGCGTTCAACCAGCTTCAGGCCACGAAGGACACGACGGCGACCCGTGGTGCACAGATGGCACCGTTCGCAAAAACCCGAACGATCGTCGAGAAGAGCTACGTGAGTATGATCCAGGGTACCGGCGTCGATAGCGCACTCGCCAGTGCGAAGAAGGACGTCGAATCGGAACTGGCCCGCTCGAACGGGAAGTAACTCTCGAACTCAGTATTCTATGTCCACCAAGGAATCCACGTATTCGAGCACCTGGCAGGCCTTCTTGTTGTTGCTGCCGACGATCGTCGTCCTCGTCGCGTTTCTGTACTATCCGTCGATCGACACGATCCGTCTGAGTCTCTACAACACCGGTGTGCTGGGTATTCACAAGACGTTCGTCGGATTGGGTAACTTCGTCACCCTCCTCACCTCGCCCGAGTATCGACACAGCATGGAGATGACGGCCCTCTTCGCCGTCGTCGTCGTGGTCGGGACCCTCTCTATTTCGTTGTTCGTCTCGACGCTCCTCTACGAGGTGACGACCGGACAGGCGGCGTATCTCGTGGCGGCCATCTGGCCGTACGCGCTTCCGCCAGCGGTTGCAGGGACCGTTCTGCTCTTCCTGTTACACCCCTCGTTGGGCGTCATCACGTACTTTCTCGACGACCTGTTCGGCATCTCTCTCGATTGGTTCACGAACGGCTCGCTCGCGCTGATAGTCGTCGCAATCGCGGCCATCTGGAAGCAACTCGGCTACAACATCATCTTCATCCTGGCCGCGTTGAACAACGTTCCGGAGACGCTCAACGAGGCCGCGCGCCTCGACGGTGTTGGACGGTTCCAACTCGTCACCCGCGTCTACGTCCCGCTTATCTCGCCAACGCTTCTGTTCCTCGTCGTCATGGACACCATCTATGCCTTCTTCAGCACGTTCTCGCTGGTGGACCTGATGACCCACGGCGGCCCGAACGGAGCGACTAACTTCCTCATCTTCAAACTCTACCGCGACGCTTTCGAGTTCTCGAACCCCGGACTCGCGTCCGCCGAGTCGGTCATCCTGTTCGCCATCGTCGGCGTGCTGACCTACGCCCAGTTGCGACTCTCCGATCGCTACGTCCAGTATGGAGGTAGCTCATGAGTACGGACTCGCTCGCCACGGACGGGCGAGTACGACGGCAGTCGTGGCAGGACGTGCTTCCGGACAACCTCCTCGTGCACGTCGCGCTCGTCTCTTCGACGCTCGTCATGGCGCTGCCCCTGTTGCTCGCGCTCCTGATGAGCACACAGACGACGAACCAAATATACCAGACGTCGAACCTCGCCCCCGGTGGGCAGGCCGTCCACAACTACGTCGCCGCCATGACCGAGTACGGGATGGGTCGGTATCTGCTCAACTCGCTCGTCATGTCCCTCGTCATCGTCGTGGGCAAGGTGACTATCTCGCTGTTCGCAGCGCTGGCCATCGTCTACTACCGGTTTCGGTTCAAGCGGTTGGTGTTCATGTTCATCCTGTTCACGCTGATGCTCCCGGTCCCGGTGCGTATCCTTTCGTTATTCCAGTTCGTGGCGAACATCGGGTGGTCCGATTCGTTGCTCGCGTTGACCGCGCCGTACCTCGCCAGTGCGACGACCGTCTTCCTGCTTCGGCAGCACTTCCGGTCCATCCCGGATTCACTGGTCGAAACCGCCCGCCTCGATGGGATCGGACCGCTCACCTTCCTGTTTCGCGTCCTCGTGCCGATGTCGAAGGGCATGATCGCCGGGGTGGCGGTCATCGAGTTCATCTACGCCTGGAATCAGTACCTCTGGCCACTCACCATCATGAGCACGCAGCGAAAGCAGGTCGCGCAGGTCGGCGTCAAACTCCTGCAGTCGGCCAGCGCCGCGGGACAGACCCAATGGGGTCTCATTATGGCGGGTGCCGTAATCGCGCTCATTCCACCGCTCTTGGTCCTCCTCGTCCTGCACCGACCGCTCCTCCAGACGTTCGGTCTTCAACAAAAGTGATCAATAATGACAACCATCTCACTAAATGACGTCGTCAAACGGTACGACGACGACGTAACGGCAGTCAACGGCATCGACCTCGAAGTGAACGACGGCGAGTTCCTCGTCGTCGTCGGGCCGAGCGGGTGTGGAAAGTCCACGACACTCCGCATGCTCGCCGGACTCGAAACGATATCCGACGGAGCGATTCGGTTCGGCGACGACGTGATCAACGGAATTCCCCCCAAGGATCGGAACGTGGCGATGGTATTCCAGAACTACGCGCTCTACCCGCACATGACCGCGGAGCGTAACATGACCTTCGGGATGAATTCGTCGGGATCGTACACGGACGACGAAATCGAGCGAGCGGTCGCCGACGCGGCCAACACCCTCGACATCACCGACCTGCTTGACCGGAAGCCGGGCGAACTCTCCGGTGGTGAGCGACAGCGAGTCGCCATCGGTCGCACGCTCGTTCGAGACCCCGAAATCCTGCTCATGGACGAACCCCTGTCGAACCTCGACGCCAAACTTCGCGTCGAGATGCGGGCGGAACTCGCCGAACTCCACGCCGAACTCGAACGTACCACCATCTACGTCACCCACGACCAGACGGAGGCGATGACGCTCGGCGACCGCGTCGCGGTCATGAACGACGGTCAAATCCAACAGGTCGACGAGCCACAGACGCTCTACGATTATCCCGTCAACCGGTTCGTCGCGGAGTTCGTCGGCAGTCCATCGATGAACGTCCTTCCCGCTCGCATCTCGGAGGACGACGGACGCCGGTTTGCCGAAGGCGACGGCTTCCGCATCCGACTTCCCCGAGCGAACGGGAACATCGGCTCCGAGATCGACCACGCGCAGGTCGGTATCCGCCCCGAAGACCTCACGGTCGGTGAGGGGGTGGGAACCATCGACCTCTCGGTGAACGTTACGGAACCGCTCGGGGAGTCGCTGTTGCTCCGCGGGACCGTCGGCGGGAACGAACTCTCGGTCAAAGCGGATCCGCGTCGGGAGGTAACAGTCGGTGAAACGGTCGGTCTCACCGCCGACCCCGAACGCCTCCACCTATTCCATTCCGACACCGGAACAGCGATCTATCACTCGTCGTCGGGTGCTCACGAGCGACCCCCGACCCTTCACCCGTAAACTGTGTCGTACCCGGCTGTAGCAGGGGTGCGTAACCGGAGGACGCCGACGAGACGTTGTTCAATCTAGCCGGGTCGCCGTATCCGATGTCGAAGAATGACGTGTCGTCGTCCCGGTCCCGTAACCGGGCGAGTCCGTGCCGGTGGTCGAAAAAGCGACATTCGGGAGCCGAGTCAGCGTGTCGCGGGTTCGGCCGGTTTGACGCCCCGTTTCTGCCGAGAGCCCTTTAGCCACCCGCCGAGTGCACCCGCGATTCCGCTCGGAATGGCGAACAGGAGCGCGACGACGATGCCGGTGAGCAGGACGCCGGTCCCGGCGAGCACGCTTCCGACGGGTCCCGCGACGCTCCCGATGAGCGCGCCACCGACCGCGAGCAGTATCGCGCCGACGATACCGCCGAACGCACCGGCCAGCAGTCCGTTCCACGTTCCGTTTCCGATTCCCTCCCCCGCCATGTAGCCCGCGATGAATCCCCCGATAACCCCGCCACCGATGGTCCCGACGACTGGTATGACAACCCCGCCGAACGTGCCGATGATGACCATGACGATGAACCCGAGTATCACCGCTCTCCAATTCGTTGCCATGGATTGGTGTAGGCTAGCTGAAGATATAGCCGAATCGCCCCTCTCCGGCGTGACAGTACCCGTAATACGGTAACGAACCGATGAGGATGTCGTAACGACCGCCCCGGGAACAGTGATTTGCTCGGCCGAGTCGTGTTCGGGTTCATGCCGACCGACGCAACCGATGCAACCGACTCGATCGACTCGACTGACGAGGGTCCCAAGAGCGGCGTCGCGGATGAACGAACGCGACTTGCGTGGACTCGGACGATACTCTCGTACGTCAGAACCGGCTTCGCCTCGTTCATCTTCGGTATCGCCCTCATCCGCCTGTTCGCCGGACGGCTGATCGACTACGTCGGAATCACCTTTCTCGTCGTCGGCGTCCTGTTCGTCCTCGGCGGTCTCTACTTGTTCGTCACCAGTCGTTGAGTCTCTCTCGTTCGTCACCGGCCGACGAGTTCATCTACGGGACTACTCGTTTATGCCGCTGCCCGGCGTACGGCCGGATGGAGGGGGAACAATGGGTGTCGAAATCCGAAATCAAGAGCCATCGCAAGACCGACCAGCGAGTTCCGCCGAGAGTCGGTGGCGTCTGCTTCTGGGCGTCGGGGTGTTACTGATCCTGTTGAGTATCGTCGCGGTCGTCGGTGCGGCACGGATACGCGCCGGACTGGGGGGCATCCCGCTTCTCGTTTCGTTCGCCACGCCGGTCGCCATCTCGTCGCTGTTCGGCGTTCTCCTGCTGCTCGGCGGGACAGTGCTCACCGCGTCGGGATTCGGCGCGAGGGAGTGGTCGGGCAGTCGAGGAGCGGTTCTGCTCGCCGTCGTCTACACGGTTTTCGGACTCGTGCTCCTCGTCAACCCGCTGGCGGGGGTCGCCTCGCTGACGGCCCTGTTGTTCGGATTCTTCCTGCTCGATGGACTCCTCGAAATCGGAATTGGGGTTCAAACTCGCCCGGAGACGGGTTGGGTGTGGGTCGTTCTCAGCGGCGTCGTCGCATTGCTGGCCGCTGTCGTCGTCCTGCTCGTCCCTCCCGTCGGGTCGCTCGAACCGTTGAGCGTCGTTTTCGGCGTCAACCTCTTCGTTAGTGGCGTCTCCTTCGCCATCGTCGCGATGGGACGACGGAGGGCGGCGCGCGAACGAACGCCGGTGCCGTCCCCCGGCACCGCGCGTCACTGATCGACCGACCTCCGGTACCGTTTTCGACCGTTATCGCCGTCTTCAATCCCTGTCCCTGCTTTCGACCGCGAATTCGTCAAAAGACACACAGTCGATACATCCCTTCACTCTTCGTCTTCCTCCGAGCGACGCGTGTTCGGCAGGAACCCGGAGAGTATCAACTGCAGGAGGACGAACCCGACGACGAGAACCAGCGCGATCTGTACCGCATCGACGGCCGCGGTCTCGACGATTCGATTCAACAACCCTTGCACCGCTTTCGGAAGCCCCCCGGCGGCGGCGCTGTTCCCCGGCGAATTGAAGTTTTGAGCCGCATCTTCGAGCGACACGATGAGTCGGCTTCGCTCGGTTTGTGACACCTTGATGCCCGTGGAGTTCAGGACCTGATCCACGATGCCGCCGTACAGACTCGCCAGGAATATGCTCCCGACGACGGCGTTACCGAACCCCCGTCCGAACTCCTTCCCGGTTTCGAGGATCCCGGATGCTTCACCACCCTTCTCGTTGCCCGCCGCGGACAGCGACACGTTCGAGACAGGCGCTCGCATGAGACCGGCACCCGCCCCGAATACGGCCAACGGTGCCACCATCGATACGACCGACACGGTCGGTGACAGCACGGTTCCGAGCAGGAGCAGTCCCACGACGAACAGGACGACGCTGACCTGAATCATGCGCTTCGGTGAGAGGTACTTCTCCACCGTTCCGGACCCCAGCGAGACGAGAATCGCGGCGACGGCGAACGGCAGGAACGCGATGCCGATGGTCAACGGGTCGAACCCGACGGCCATCGCCAGAAACGTCGGCAGGACGAAACCGAACCCGGTCGTGACGATGCTGTAGATGGCGTAAATCGAAAGCCCCGTCACGTACACGCGGTTCGTGAACAGTTTCGGGCGGAACAGCGCGGCTTCCCCCCGGGACAACCGTCGTCGCTCCCACTCGACGAGACCCCACAGCACCGTCAGCCCGAACCCGAAGACGAACGGGACGATGGAAAGCCCGAACGGCGCGATCGTCACGCCACCGACCACGAACGGGCGAATCGGCGTCACCCACCCGTACTGCCCCGCCAACAGGAAGCCGACGATGATGGCCCCGACGCTGAGAAACGAGAGGACGGTTCCACCCCAGTCGAACACGGCCTCCTCCTGCGTCTCGGTCTCACGAACCGTAAACAACAGCAGGAACGCCGCGAGCAGGCCGACGCTTTCGAGGCCGATGGCCAACCGCCACGTCGCGACCGTGGCCAGAAATCCCATCAGCAACGGTCCCACGGCCTGTGCCGACGCGGTGACCGCACCCCACACGCCGAACGCGGTCGCCCGCCGTTTCCCGTCGTAGGTGGCGAGAAGCAACGCGAGCGAGATGGGTGTCACCATGGTGTCGGCGAACGCCTTGATGACCGACCAACCGACGATGAATATCCCGAGAGACGGGCTCAACGCACCGATGAGCGTCCCGATCGAGAAGAGCACGATTCCGTACCTGAAGATCCGTTTGTTCCCGTAGAGGACGCCGAGTGCAGCGCCGGTCAGCAACAGCGGTGCATCCACCACCGAGTAGATGGCAAGCGCGGCCTGTACGCCGCTCGCACCCGTCCGCAGGTCGGTGCTGATCGGTTCGATGGCCACGGGAATCATCGCCCCGTCGAGGCTGACGACGAACATGACGATGGTCACGACGACGAGCGTCCCCCACGTGTCGAGGAACGACCCGGTTTCACCTTCCGCCTCCGTCCCCGTTTCCGTGGTTTCAGTCGCCATCGACCCCTCCGAGGTGAGCGATTCCGAACTGCCGTCGCTCACGTTTCCGGTCACTCGTGTCCATTAGTAATCCCCCCGAACGGGCGTACAACACTCACGGTATTAAATAATGTTAACAAATTTATTCTATGACGGCTGAATGACTGTTGATTTGTCGAAAAACCACTCCACGGTCCCTTTTTCCGGACCACTCGTCACCACCAAAAAGCCTACAACTGACTGAATGATCGTTCAATCAATGGCGTCCGATCAACCCGCGGCGGTCCTCCGCCCTCCGAAAGCGCTGCGCGACAGGGAACGACAAGTGGCACCGTTCGACTGGTACGAGAAGATGCGTCTCGAATCGCCCGTCCGGTACGACGACGACCGGAACATGTGGGACGTGTTCCGGTACGAGGACGTCGACCACGTTCTCTCCGATTACGAGACGTTCACGTCCAACGTACGCGACGCCACGGAGTCGCCGTTCGACGACGACCAGCAAGGGTTCAACCGGACGATGATCAACACGGAACCGCCCGAACACGACCGACTTCGCGGCTTCGTGAACGAGCGATTCAGGCCCGGAACGATACGCGAACTGCAACCCCGACTCGAAGCGTTAACCGACGAGTTCTTGGACGGAATCGCGGACGAAGACCGAATCGACGTCGTCGGCGATTTCGCGTACCCGTTCCCCGTGACGGTCATCGCGGAACTGCTCGGCATCCCCGCCGACCGCCGGGACGAGTTCAAGGCGTGGTCGGATGCGCTCGTCGCCAGTCCGCGCGAGGAGACGAAAGCGGCGGTCGAAAAAAATCAGCAGGAGCGCCAACGCGCTCGTCGGGAGATGGGCGAGTATTTCGGCGACCTGCTGGACGAACGATCCGACGGGGACGGCGACGACCTCGTGACGCTCGCCGCGACGAGCGACGAACTCGACCGGGAGGAGAAGGTCGGCTTCTGCATGCTGCTCCTCATCGCGGGTAACATCACGACGACGAACCTCATCACGAACGCGATTTGGTGTTTCCACGAACAGGGAATCATGGAAGCCGTTCGGTCCGGCGAGATCGACCGCAAAAAGGCCATCGAGGAAGTTCTTCGCTACCGCTCGCCCGTCCAGTCGCTTCGCCGCGTCGCCGCCCGCGACATCGAAGTCGGCGGTAGATCCATCGAGAAGGGCGACGTGATCTCGGCGTGGATCGCCTCGGCGAACCGCGACCCCGACGTGTTCGACGACCCCACCGAGTTCCGTCCCGAGCGGAGTCCCAACCGACACATCGCGTTCGGCAAGGGAATCCACTACTGTCTGGGCGCACCGCTCGCTCGCGTCGAGGCCGACGTCGCCCTCAAGGCGCTGTTGGAGCAGTTCGACACCATCGAGCCGACAGATGCGGCGAAAAAACCGGTTCCGAGTCAGGTTCTGTACGGACTCGAAAGCCTTCCGTGCCGCGTGGAATAAAAGGCGGAATTACCGCGCCGCACCGCAGTTACCGCACTACAGCTTTTCGAGCGAGTCTATCTCGCTCCGATCCCAGTCGTAGAACGTCGTGTCGATTCGTCTGAGCGTCTCGACACACTCGTTGTATCGGTCACGGGCCTCGTCCGCGTGCTTGTCGCCGGGGTTCGCCCGTATCCACTCCCGGAGTTCGGTCAGCGAGCGCGGCGAGTAGGTGTCGATTTCGCCCTGTTCGTCCAGCAGTTCGAGTTTCTCGTCCTCGTCGCGCAGGGAGCGAACGAGCGCCCACACCGCGGTTCCCCAGAGGACGATGATCGCACCGAACATGACGATCCACGTGCTCGTTGAGAGTACCATCTCAATCACCCCCTCCTGCGGCGGTTTCCGATGCTTCACGCGAGCCTCCGCGGCCGCGAAGTGCGCCCATGATGAGGACGGAACCGACGAGGAGGACGGCCATCAGCACGACACCGCCAACGGTCTGGACGAGTGATGTGCTGAGATTCATCCAGACGTAGTCGACCATTATCAGCACCATCACGATGGGGATGAGGTACTTGATGACGAGCACCCACCACCGACCGACGTGAATGTCGGAGTTGCGGTTGAGCGCGACGACGCGCATCGGTTCGGCTTCGAGTTTCCACCCGACGGTCAGGATGATGAGCAGGGTCGCGAGCGGCAGGCCCCAGTTCCCGAACATGAAGTCCATCGTGTTGAGGAAGTCCCCGGAGTACGCGCTCGGTAGGCTGAGCAGCCAGATGCCCCCGACGACGGCGAGCACGGTGCTCTTCCGGCTCAATCTCGTCTCCTCGGAAATCGTCGTCACCGCGACTTCCGTGATGGCGAGTCCGGACGAGAACGTCGCGAACAGGAAGCCGACGAAGAACAGGATGGCCCAGACCTGCCCGCCCGCCATCTGTAGGAAGACCTTGGGGAGCGCGACGAACGCCAGTTGGGGACCGGCGCTCGGTTCGAGACCAGACGCGAACACCACTGGGAAGGTGGCGAAGATGGCGAGCAGTCCGATGCTCGTGTTGCCGATGGCGGTAAACACCCCGCCGCCGAGGGGGACGTCGTCGTTTTTGCTGAGGTAACTTCCGAAGGTGAGTGCGATCCCCCAACCCAGACCGGTCGAGAACAGCGCCTGTCCGAGCGCGGCGATCCAGGTGGACGATTTACTGAGGTACTCCCATTTCGGGGTGAACGCGAACGCGAGTCCGTCCATCGCGCCGGGGAGCGTGAGTCCCTTGATTCCGATCGCGATGAGCGCGAGGACGAGGAACGGGATCATCCATTTGACGACGCGCTCGATGCCGTCCTTGATGCCGAACAGGAGAACGCCCGCCGTCGCCGCCATCGCGAGCGTGTCCATCCCGACGGTGAGCATCGGCGATCCGGAAAACGAGTCCCAGAACGCCTGCGATTGGAATCCCGATTGCGAGAAGGTCAACAGGAGCGAGTGCGCCGCGTAGTACAGCGTCCACCCGATGATGGGCGCGTAGTACGACATCAACGCGATGTTCACGAGGACGACGACCAACCCGAGTCCTTCCGCCCGACCCTCGCCGAAGGCGGATTTGAACGCCCCGATGACGCCCCGGTCCGTGTACGACCCGAACACCGTCTCGGCCATCAGGCCGGGGACGGCGATGAGGAACAGGAGGATGATGTACGCCACGAGAAACGCTCCACCCCCGTTCTCGCCGGTCGTGAACGGCATTCGCCATATGTTTCCCGCGCCGACCATCGCCCCGAGCATCGCCATGAGGAAGCCGAACCGACTCCCCCACTGCTCACGTACTGTCCGTGCGCTAGCATCTGACATGGGTACGCCCATGCCAACGTCCGGCAGTCCCTTATATTGATACGGTCACGCCATGATGGTTTGCAGAATACGATAGAATGACGGATATTCTCTCAGAATATTTGATTGTGGTCGAGTTGCTCCCGTAGAATACGGTTCCCGCTTCTCGATGACAGCGCGAACGGTTGCGGTCGAATTCACCAATAAATCGTATGGCACGATATGAAATGAGTCGAGAGTCTCCCGTGTTCTCGACGGTCATCGCCCGAACTCCCCCGTCTCGGGGGGTGTTCCGGCGATACAGTGATGTGACTCCCGGCTGAACTGTTCTCAATGCCCTCCCCGTCACTCCACATCACGAACTTCGCCGACGAACGGTGTCGGTTCGACAGCTACTGGTCCCGGCTTCGCGAGTTGGACGTGCCGGTTCCGAAGACGACGTTCGTCGCCCTCGAAACGGACGAGGACGGGATTCACTGGGAGACGGACGATATCCTCGCGTTCATGGAGAAAAACGAGTACGACCGCGCGTTCGTCCGGACGCAGGTCAAGGCCGCGACGGTGCGGTTGCGCGACGGGTCGTTCATCTATCGCCGCGACCCGGAAGTCATCGACGACGTCGTCGAGTCGTTGCTCACCCAGAACCTCGAACAGGGGTGGCCGCACGGGGACGGGTTGGTCGTGCGCGAGTGGCTCGACTTCGACTTCTGCATCCATCCGAAGCACAACTGCCACCCGTCGGTTCGGTTCTTCGTGGAAGACAGTGAGGTTCTCGGCCACACGCCGATGACCGCCGAGCGGGCGACGAACGTCTGTGACGACACCTACGACTACCTCGAACCCGTAATCGCGGACGTGGACCTGTCGGCCCCGCGCCGGTACGCCGAGCGAATCGCGGACGCGTTCTCGGAGCCGTGGGGCGTCGATTTCATCATGGACACGACGGGGACGTGGTACTGTCCCGAACTCAACTTCGACGGCGTCTACTGGAATCGGGCGGAGGAGAAGTGGTGGAACATGTGCGGCCAAGGGGAGTTCGAGCCGTGGAGTCCGGTCGAGGTCCACTCGGCCGCGTTGTACGGGACGAAACCGGAGACGGAAAGAGGCGAGTCGGTGAAAGCGACCTGGTGGTAGCTATTTTCCGGTGACAATGTCGGCTAGCTTCGTGCGGTCGAACAGCCGTTCGTCCTCGGGAATCTCGGGGTACGGCTTCTTCTTCTCGTAGCCCGGCCACTCGCCGAACTGGTCCGGGTACAGTTGCTTCGCGGTCATCTCCAACTGGAAGAGGTTCATGAGCGGCCCCTGATACCGCATTCCGGACGCGTAGAAGCGGTCGTTCTCGATGGCCGAGAGCTTCCCTCCGGCGGGGTGGTTTTGGATCTTCTTCTTCATGTCCTGAACGTAGTAGCCCGGCGAGACGCCCCAGAGGTGGAGGATGACGTCCGGGTCCACTTCGAGCATCGTCTCGTAATCGACGGTGCCCCAGAGGCTGCCCCAGTCCTTCTCCGCGAAGGCATCCTTCGCCGCGAGCGGGCGGGTGTCGGCCAGCCAGTAGCCGGGTTTGTTGAGGTGATACGTGTAGAACTTCCCGTCGCTGTAGGTGACGCGGACGGCCGTCGGTCGCTCCGTTTTAGGCGGGAGCTTCTCTTTAATGGTCGAGATCACGTCGTCGTGAATCCCTTTGATCGCGTCGTAGCGCTCCTTCTCCTGGAACACGTCCGCCACCTTGCCGAACATGTCCCAGAGGCCGTAGTACTGGTAGCCGTCGCGGTACCCTTTCGGCGGTTCGCCGTTCGTTCCGCTGTAGAAGTTGCCGAACCACGGCCCGACGTTCTTCCCGACTTTTTCGACGTCCGACTTCGACCAGTTCTTCTGGGTGGAGACGTAGGCGGGATCGGCGAAGTGCACGTCGCTGTCGAGTTGGTAGAGTTGCTCCTCGCTCAGACTGCTCCCCAAGGCGTTCGGCAAGTCCTTCCACTCGAAGGAGACGCCGTCGAGTCGGTCGTAGTACGTGTTCATCGTCTTGCCGGACATCTCCGGCACGTAGATGGCGTTGACCGCGTCGCCGTGGCCGAGCGCGACGGCCATGTCGGCGTACTGCGGGAAAATCACGAAGGCGCTTTCCGGGACGTCGTCGAACTCGACGTTCCCCATCGGCGACATCGAAACCGAGTACGGGCCACCGTCGTTCGAGGTCGTTTCCCCGGCGGTCGAGGACGTATCTCCGGTGTCAGAGGTATCCGTCTGTCCATTCGCCGAATTCGAACCATTGTCACTGCATCCGGCGAGCAACCCGCCGACGACGAGCGCACCGCCGCCCCGGAGATAGTCGCGTCGGGACGGGTTCGGTGGTGTTCCAGACATACGTGTTTAGGCAGGCCTAAACGCTGTTTATCCTTTTTGGTTTTCCTGACATCCCGTCACGTAGCTAACCCGAACAGTCTTGTGGACCGTTATTCCAACCGCTTTTCCATCACGACCACCGGGAGCACGACGTCGCGTCCGTCGTACCTCTTCGTGATCGCCTCTTCGGTCACGGGACGGTAGCCCGTCCGCTCGTAGAACGCGACAGCGTTGCGTGACGACCACAGTTCGAGTCGGGACAATCCGGCACCGCGAGCGTACCCCTCCAGATGGGAGAGAACCGCCGACCCGACACTTCGTCGAGCGGCGTCCGGATGCACGTACACCGCCCGCACTTCCTCGTTTTCCGGGACGAGATGACCGTATCCGACAACCCCGTCAGCTTCTGCAACCACGAGGTAGTGACCCGGTTCGTCGATGGGATATCCCGCGGTTCCATCGGCCTTCTCGGCCCACGCCGCGACCTGCTCTTCGTCGTACGCGTCCGCGCCGAACGCACGGATCGCCGCGACGTGAAGCGTCAGAATGTCATCCGCGTCCTCCCGCGTCGCTTCTCGAACCCGCGTCATCCAGTTTCTGTTCCCCGACCACTGGCATCAACGACTTGATCATGCAGAGACGACTGTCTCTCCGGCTTACAATGGCAATACTTGTCACACACGACCAAACTACTTGTGCTCGCGTCTAGAACGGGATTCTATGGAACCGAAACGGGAACTGCTCGAACTGCTGCTGTCGAACGCCCGCGAAAGCCCCACGGACCTCGCACGACAGACCGGGCTGTCGGAGACGGAAGTCGAATCAGGGATCGAAAAACTCGAAGCGGACGGCGTCGTTCGCGGCTATCAAGCGGTCGTGGACTGGCACAACGTGGACGACGAACACGTCCAAGGGGAGGTCGAACTCAACGTCGAACTCGACCGAGAAACCGGCTACGAGGAGATTGCCCGCCGAATCGCCAAGTTCCCGCAGGTCGTCTCGCTCAGACTGGTCAGCGGCGATTACGACTTCGCGATCGACGTCGAGGGCAATTCGATGCACGACGTGTCGAACTTCGTCTCCGAGCAGATCGCACCCATCCCGGAGGTGACCCAGACGGTCACCCACTTCGTGATGGAGACGTACAAGGAACGCGGCATCGAGTTCGAGGACCGCGACGAGGACGACCGCCTCTCGATCTCGCCATGAAACCGGCCGACCGAGTTCAACAGGTTCCGCCGTCCGGCATCCGTCGGTTCTTCGAACTCGCCGAGGAGCGCGACGACGTGATCTCCTTGGGTGTCGGCGAACCGGACTTCTCCGCGCCGTGGGCCGCCCGAACCGCCGCCATCGACGCGCTGGAGCGCGGAAAAACGTCCTACACCGCGAACCGCGGCCGCCGGGACCTTCGGCGAGCCATCGCCGACCACGTCCGGCGTTACGATCACGAGTACGACCCGGACGATGAGATTCTGGTGACGGCGGGCGCGAGCGAAGCCATCGACGTGGCAATGCGCGCGCTGGTGGACCCCGGCGACACCGTGGCGGTCCACCAACCGTCGTACATCTCCTACGTCCCCGGCGTCGTCTTCGCGGGCGGCGAACCGCTGTCGGTCCCGACGCGGGCGGAGAACGGGTTCGCCCTGACGTACGACGACCTCGAACGTGCCGGGGCGGCCGACGCCGAGGCGCTGATGCTGTGCTATCCGAACAACCCGACCGGGGCGACGATGAGTCGCGACCAACTCGCGGAGGTCGCGGAGTTCGCCCGCGAGCACGACCTGTTCGTCCTCTCGGACGAGATTTACGCCGCGCTCACCTACGACGGCGACCACACCTCCATCGCCACGTTCCCCGGCATGCGCGAGCGAACCGTCGTCTTCAACGGGTTCTCGAAAGCCTACGCGATGACCGGGCTTCGGTTGGGCTACGCGCTTGCCCCGCCAGAAACCATCACGGCGATGAACCGGATTCACCAGTATTCGATGCTTTCAGCCCCCGTCACCGCACAGTACGCCGCGCTGGAGGCGCTTCGAAGTTGCGAGGACAGCGTGGTCGAGATGCACGACGAGTACAACCGTCGCCGCCGGTTCGTCCTCTCGCGGTTCAAGGAGATGGGTCTGGAGTGCTTCGAGGCCAGTGGCGCGTTCTACGCGTTCCCCGCTTGCGGCGGCGACGACGAGGCGTTCGCCGAGGAACTCCTCACGGAACAGGGCGTGGCCGTCGTCCCCGGAAGCGTGTTTGGGGACGGTGGCGCGGGCCACTTCCGCGCCTCCTACGCGACCGGCATGGCCGACCTGCGCGAGGCCATGAATCGAATCGAAACGTTCGTTCGCGGGCGATAGCGCGCGAAACGCGAACGAACAGCACTTTTTACCGCTCGCCGGGTTCGCTCTCGGGTTCCGGCGGCGCGGTGACGCAGACGACTTGTGATGGCTCGTCGCCGAGCACCTTCCACCCGTGCGGCACGTCCGTTGGCGTGACGACGGTGTCGCCCGGTCCGGTTTCGCGTGCTTCGCCGTCCACGCTCCACTCCATCCGCCCCGCTCGGATGAAGATGATGTGTTCTTCGCCGTGTGTATGCTCCTCCCGCTCGGTGCCGGGGTCGTGGTGGACGACGTGGACGTCACACCCGTCGAACCCCATTCGTTCGCCCGGGCTCTCCGGCGTGACGAACGGACTGTACTCCGGTGCCGATGAATCGCTCATATCTGTTCCCCCCATTGGGAGGTAGCCACCAACCGTGTTAACAGTTAGCAGCATCATCCCGCTCCGAAACGGTCCGACGAATTCGTACTCCGGTTATGTCCCTCCGCGTTGCCCGCCCTATGATGAAGACCGTCGTCCACGTTTCTAGCCCCGACCCGAACGACCAGCGGGAAGCCGTCGCGAACACGCTGAACCTCGTGATGGACGAAAGCGTCTCCGCGCCGGACGACGACGTCGTCGTCCTCGCCAACGGTGCGGGTATCCGGATGTTCGTCGAAGCGACGAGCGCCCTGTCGGAGTTGGTCGAAGAGATGAAAAATCGGGACGTCGCCCTCCGTGCTTGCCGGAACGCACTCCGGGGTATGGGCGCGACGGACGACGATTTGCTTCCCGGCGTGGAGGGGGTCCCGTCCGGATCCGGCGAACTCGCCAAATTGCAGGCCGAGGGCTACGGCTACATCAAAGCGCCGTAGTACATCACCCCGGCGCGACGAGTTCGACCTTGATCCGTTCGGGGTCCTCGAAGTACACCGCGTAGTGGTCGTCGCCGCCCGCGTAAGGGTGGTCGTCCTCGTACAGGATCGGTACGTCCCGCGCCCGCAACATCTCGGTGAACTCGTCCACGTGGTCGCGCGATTCGGCGTGAAATGCGAGGTGGTTCAACCCCGGCCGACGGCGGTGGTACGGTTCGTCCCGAAACTTCTCGTCCGCTTGCACGAGAACGATGTACGTCCCGCCCCGTTTCCACGACCGTCCGCCGTCCCAGTCCTGACACACGTCGTAGCCGAGTTCGGTGAGCAACCATCCCCAGAACGATCTCGACGAGCGGAAATCGCTGGCGTACAGTTCGACGTGGTGTAACAGTCCGGCTTTCGCGGTCTCCGTCACGAACTCACGTCGCGTCCCGATCACGAAATCCCTACCGACTATCGGGATACGCCGATTCCGCCGAACCGACTAGGACGACTTCTGTGATCGGACGAAGACGACCTCGACGGTCGTCTTCTGTCCCGTGCGCTGCGTTATTTTGCGGTCGATTTGCTGTGCGAGGTCGTTCGGCGGTTCCCCTTCCGGATCGGTCACGATGCGAACGTGAGCGGGTTTCCCCTGATAGAAATCCAGCGGACGATACGTCACCGTGGTGTCCACGAGTTGGTAGTCCGAGTACTCCGCGTTCGGTCCGACGAACAGTTTGTTGATTTCCCCGTTCGCTTGCTCCTGGTACACCGTGGTTCGGTTCGTCCCGTAGGTGACGAGACCCAAGCCGAGCGAGAGCACGGCGATGGCGACGACGATGATCGCTATCCGCCAGAGGGTTCTCGAACGCGCTTCGCCGACGGACCGCACCCGTTCGGGACGATAGCCCGACACCCACAGCAACGCCAGCGCGGTGAGGTTTATCGACAGCAGGTTTACGAGGACGTTCACGGTCGCGCCCAGTGCGACACCGAAATCGAGCCACGCGATGCCGAGACCGACCGTCGCCGCCGGAGGAACGAGCGCGACGGCGATCATCACGCCGACGATGACCGATCCGGCACCGCGCATGAGGCTGATGACGCCCGCCGCACCCGCGCCGAGGGCCAGCAGTAGTGAGAGGAAGTTCGGTGTGAACCGCTCCGTGATGGCCGGAACCGTCCGGATGTCGAGACCGGGCGGGATGAGTACCGTCCCTTGGACGAGAAAACCGAACAGGGCGGCGCTCGCGATGGCGACCAGCAGGCCGGTTATCTGGTACTGGACGCCCCGCTCCGCCAGTTTCGGTTCGTCCACGACCGTCCCCACGCTGGCCGCCATCGCCGGACCCATCAGTGGCGCGATGACCATCGCGCCGATGATGACGGCCGACGAATCGAGGAGCAGGCCGGTCGCGGCGATGATGGTGCTGATGAACGTCATCGAGAAGAACGTCGAACTCTCGGGGGCCATCTCGGCCGCCCGTTCGCGGAGTTCCTCGCGGGCGATGTTGAACCCCGAGTAGCGCTGCTTGAGTTCGGCGATTCGCTTCGACACCACGGTTTCGGGTTGCAGAACGATGGTGAACGCGTCCTCCTCTACCCCCGCTTTGCGTAGCTTTTCGAGAATCGGCTCGACGGCGCTCGGCGGTACCGGAAACGTGACCAGCGCGGAGAACTCCGTCCGCCCGGTTTCGTCGAACACCGCGTAGTCCACCCCCTCCTCGTCCAACGCATCGAGAACCGCGTCTCGCTTACCGCGCGGAACGAGCACCTGTACAAGGCGCATGAACCTGTTACGATGTCGAAATATTTAGTTGGTTGTGTAGTTCTCACGCCCCGACGACACCGTGACGGCGACGCCGTTGACGAACGAACCGGTGACCTTCTGTCCGTGGTCGGTCATGCCGTTCCGTTTCGAATCGACCGACCGTAAACCAACGATTCCATTGGTCGGGCTGAAAACCGGTGGCCGTCATCGCTAACCGATTCCCGGTTGGGACGCTCGTATGGCGACCGAAACCCGTTCGTGGTTCGACCGTTCCACCGCGTTGGTGTCGCTCGATTACGTCGGTATCCTGCTGGCGGCGATTACCGGTGTGATTCACATCTACGAGGGAATAGAGGACCTCGGCGAGGGTTTCATCGGGGTGTTGTTCATCCTCGCCGGACTCGGCTTTTTCGGGGCGATAGTCCTCCTCTGGCTGGGGTTCGATCGGGAAGTCCTGTATCCGGTCGGCATCGCCTACACGGGCATTCAGTTCGCCGCTTACTTCGGTCTGCGATGGCCGAACGTCTACGATCCGCTCGGACTCGCGGACAAACTGGTTCAACTCCTGCTCATCGTCGTGTTGTTCCTGCTGTGGCAGGGAGTGAGCGAGTAGCGTCGCGTCGGAACCGACTTTCGCACCGTTCGCCGCCGGTCGTCCGTAACCGATTTCGTCCAGCCATGCGAACGTCGTAGCATGACGCTGGCGGATAGGGAGTGGCGACTCGTTCGAGAAGAATCGTGGGACGGACCGCTGAACATGGCACTTGACGAAATCGCAGCCGAGACCGCCGCGAACGGCGGCCCGCGAACCCTTCGTGTGTATCGTTGGGACCCGAGCACCCTGTCGCTCGGCTACCGTCAGGAACCGGAGACGGTCGATTGGGAGTTCTGCGAGGACGAAGGGATCACCGTCACGCGGCGGCCGACCGGCGGCGGCGGCATTTATCACGACAACTACGGCGACATCTCCTACTCCATCATCGCGCCCGCCGACGAACTGCCGGGAAACCTGATGGAGACCTACGAACTGCTCTGTGAGCCGATTTTCGACGCGTTCGAGCGGATGGGCGTCGACGCGGGGTTTACCGAGGAGAAACTTCCGGTCATCCACCAACCCGCGTGTTACCTCCGGGAACTCCACCCCGCCCACGATATCGTGGCGAACGGACGGAAGATCAGCGGTAACGCCCAGTATCGGCGCAAGGACGCCGTCATCCAGCATGGCTCCCTGAAGTTCGCACTCGACGCGAAGCGCCACCTCTCGACGTTTGCGAACCCCGAGACGACGGCGGCGCAGTTCCACGAGCGCGTGACGACCATCAACGAGGAAGTCAGTATCGACCGCGCCGACGCCGTGACCGCCGTCGAGGAGGCGCTTCACGACTGGGCGGATGCACCCGACGGCGAGTGGACGGACGACGAGGTGGCCCGCGCACGCGAGCACGCGAAAGCGAAGTTCGAGAGCGAACCCTGGACACAGCGCCACGAGGACCCGACCGCGTGAGGTGAATTCTCTACGAATGTCTCAGGAAAATCGAACCTGATGCACAGCATATCCCAACAGGCCAGCAGCGGCCGCGAACCACACGACTGCCGGGATTTGGTTTTGGATAGTATTGGAGAGGACTGCCACACCGTATACCAGGGAGACCAGTGCAACCCCAACTTGTGCTTCGAATGGGATCTGAATGGACCGATCATGTTCGGAGTCCGCTGCGTCAGTCGGCATAACCAAGTGTTGATAAGAATGGATGATGAATTCATGGGTCCGCATCAGAAACGTAACGTGCCATCTCGTGAACGAGGCCCACGTATACGGACATCTGCCTGAAAACGGCAACCAGCGGGCTCAGAACCCGAACGTCTCGGGTTCCGACCCGAACGAATCGACGATGGCCTCGTGAATCTCGCCGAGCGGCGGTTGTCCCAGCGTCGGGTCGATGGGGTGGTCGCTTACCCACGCGTACCGGACGACGCCGGATTGGTCGATGAGGAAGCACGAGCGCTTCGCCCGGTGGACGGTTTTGAAAACGCGATACTTCACGCCGTATTTGCTTGCGACGCCGAGGTCGCTGTCGATGTACAGCGGGAACTGGATGCCGAGGTAGTCGATGAACCGGCGGTGTGTCGCGGGACGGGATTTGCTCACGCCGACGACCTGTACCTCGCCGCCGCTCGCGAACCAGTCGTAATCGCGGAACGAACACCACTCCTCGATGCAGTCGGGCGTGAAGTCGTTCGGGTAAAACGAGAGGAGCACCGGCCCGTCCGAGAGAAGTGACGATAACTCGCGCTCCAATACCCCCCCCGTTCGATGTCACGAGTGGTGCGCTGAACTCGGGTGCGTCGTCCCCAACCGACAGGACACCTGATCCGGGCATACGGATTCCTTCCATCCGACCGAGTTAACGGTTCGGTTCGCGGAAATGTCGGTTTCGGTACGGTTCCTCGCCGACGCTTCGAAGTGCCTTTGACCCCCGAACGGGAGGCTGTGAGTATGCGAGTCGGCGCACACGTTTCCATGTCCAGTTCGAAGGTGACGAGCGACGAGACGAAACCACCCCACGGCAACATCGCGAACGCCGTCTGCCGCCAGGTCACGTTCGGCGGCAACTGCGGACAGATTTTCACCACGTCCCCGCAGGTCTGGCAGGACCCGGACCTCAGCGACGAGGAGGTCGAACTGTTCGTGAACGAAACCGACGAGAAACTCGACGGCCCGTGGGTCATCCACTCGTCGTACCTCGTCAACCTCTGCACGCCGAAGGACGACCTCCGGGCGAAATCCATCGCCAGCATGCAGACCGAAGTGGACGCCGCGGACGAACTCGGCATCGAATACGTCAACGTCCACCTCGGCGCACACACCGGCGCGGGCGTCGAAGGCGGCCTGAACAACGCCGCCAGCGCGCTGGACGAACTCGACATCCCAGACGGCGTCACCGTCCTCATCGAGAGCGACGCCGGAAGCGGCACCAAACTCGGCGGCGACTTCGAACACCTCGCCGCAGTGCTCGACAAGTCGGAGCAGGATTTGGACGTTTGTGTTGACACCGCCCACGCCTTCGCCGCGGGTTACGACCTCTCCACGAAGGAGGGCGTCGAGGAAACGGTCGAGGAGTTCGACGAGGTCGTCGGCCTCGAACACCTGAAATGCATCCACCTCAACGATTCGAAACACGAGTGTGGCACCAACAAGGACGAACACGCCCTCATCGGCGAGGGCTACATCGGCGAGGAGGGCATGTCCGCCATCATCAACCACCCCGAACTGGAGGACGTGCCGCTGGTGCTGGAGACGCCGACTGAAGACGGGAAAGGCTTCTCGTGGAACATCGCTCGCGTGAAAGAACTGCGCGACGAGTGAAGGGAGGGTAGTCCGTTTTTCTTGCGTGTCTATTTTTGGTAGGTCGCTGGTTACGAGACGTGTTTGGTGGGTTTGTGATTGGAGTTACTGAGAAGCAGACCCCGAAAGCCCTCGCCCGTTCGCTCCGAGGTGATTCTTGTTCTGGCGCGACTGCAACGACTACGATGAATGCCTAGAAATCCCCCGACCGTTCGCGGTCGGCCCCTTTCACCCACCGTCAGAGCACAGCTCTGACAAGCCACTCGTTCGCTGTGCTCACGAGGACGTCGCGCGCCGTACGGTTGGCCCGTAGCGCCCACCCCATCCGGCTGGATGGCGCGCGCTGACGAGGCGGTTCGGCCAGCGCCCCGGCCGAACCGCCTCGGAAGAATCGTACGAGGGATGAGCGGAACGAGCGAAGTGAGTGGAGCGAATCGGCTGGGGAGGGTGTGGCTGTCGCGGTGCGGGGTGGGACTGAAAGGGGTCGCCCGCTCGCGCTTGCGTGGTCGTCTCGCCGACCACTCTTGACGAAACGAGCGTAGCGAGTGAAGGAAAGATGTCGGCGAGCGACCGCGAGCAGGCGGGGGCTTTCGAGGTCGTCTTCTCGGCAACTGTAACCGTAAAATGACCAAAATTATTGCTTCGGATGACTGCCCGCTACCAGTACTATTCAGTGTTTTTCAGTCAACGATAGTATCTTGCCGATAAATTCTCTAGATTTTTCGCGGTCGGGATGAGGGGTTACTCACGTTTTCCATTCACCCAAATACGTAGCTCAGGAGCCACAGCGCGCCCATCCCGGCGACGATGGTGGCGAGGATGTCTTCGGTGTACCACGCGACGGCGACGGCCAGTGCACCCGCGAACAGGCGCAGGTTGTCCGGCGAGAGCGCGAGCGATCCGTCCATGTAGACGAACTTGGGCAGGACGAGCGCCGAGAGGACGGCGGCGGGGACCAAGCGGAGCGCGCGCTCGACGCCGTCGGGCACGTCGTCCAGTCGGCCGAACAGAGCGATGAACGACACGCGGATCAGGTACGTTCCGAGACCGCCGACGAGGATGATGAGCCAGAGGCTCGCATCACCCAACCCCGTCGTCGCCATTCAGGCCACCTCCTCGGTCAGCAGTCCGGCACCGATACCGACGAGCGCGCCGACGACGAGTCCGAGATCGAACGGGAGGCCGTTGGCCGCGATTGCGGCGATGCCGCCGACGATGGCGGCCACCAGCGTCGGCCGGTCGGTGACGGCCGGAACCAACACTGCGAGAAACACCAGCGGGACGGCGAACTCCAGATGCCATCCCTCGGGAATGCTCGCGCCGAGCAGGATACCGGCGACCGTCGAAATCTGCCACACGGTCCACAGCGACAGCGCGACGCCGAGGTAGTACCATCGTCTGCTGGTGTGCTCGTCGTTCCGGAACTTCAGCAGGGAGACGGCGTAGGCCTGGTCGGTCAGTGGATAGGCGAGCGCCGCCTTCCAGCGCGCCGATTCGCGCTCGAAGTACGGCGCGATCGAGGCGCTGTACATCATCATCCGCAGGTTGACGACGAGGACGGTCAGGACGATGACGGCGATGGGCGCGTCCCGACCGATGAGTTCCGTCGCCGCGAGTTGTGACGCCCCGGCGAAGATGATGACCGACATCGCGATCGCGTGAATCGCCGGAATACCGACACCGACCGCTGCGACACCCGTGACCATCCCGAACGGGATGATCCCGAGCATGATCGGTAAGGAAACGCGAACACCGGAGAGAAAATCATCACGGGTTGACACTGGTTACTCGTAGGTGATGGGGGTGGTATCAACGTTGGTATCGCGGTGAATCTCTTGTGTGATTCGTTCCCACTGCCGTTCGGCAACCCGCCAACGAACCATCCCGTTTTTGACGCCGCCCACGAAAATCCACCACAACACATGCGCGAGTTCTCCGCCGACTATCTCCGTCGAACACGGGAAGGGATGTGGGAGTCCCGCGACGCGCTCGCCGGTCTCGAACTCGACTCCCGGGAACGGGTGCTGGACGTCGGCTGTGGGACCGGCGAACTGGCCCGCGTCCTCGCGGACGAGACACCTGGCGACGTCTTCGGGACGGACGCCGACCCGCGCCTCCTCTCGGTCGCACGGGAGTTCGTTCCCTGCGTCGCGGGCGACGCCTACCGGTTGCCGTTTCCCGACGACAGCTTCGACCTCGTGGTCTGCCAGGCGTTGCTCATCAACCTCCCCGAACCGGTTCGTGCGGTCCGCGAATTCGCCCGCGTCTCCTCGGACCTCGTGGCGGCGATAGAACCCGACAACGCCGCCGTTTCCGTCGAATCGACGGTTCCGGAGGAGCGTTCCCTGTCCCGAACTGCTCGCGAGGCGTACGTCGCGGGAACGGCCACCGACATCACCCTCGGCGGGGAGGGGACACGCGAACTGTTCCGAACGGCCGGTCTCCACGACCCTTCGACCCACCCGTATCACCACGCGAAGACGGTCGAACCGCCGTACTCGGAACGCGACATCGAAGCGGCAAAGCGGAAGGCGACCGCGAGCGCGCTGACGGACCGACGGGACACGCTGGTCGGGCCGCTTTCGACCGACGAGTACGACGACCTGCGCGCCGACTGGCGGGAGATGGGGAGAGAGACCATCAGACAGATGGGAGCGGAGGAATACCGGCGTGCGGAAGTCGTTCCTTTCTACGTGACGACCGCCCGTGTCTGAACCGCCTGTTTACATTGAAACAGTTTTCTGGTTGACGGTTCATCCCATCGTATGGACCCACGAATTCGGGAGCATGCGGAAGTCATCGTCGATCATTCCGTGAGTATCGAGGAAGGTGACACCGTCGAGGTAATGGCACCGACGGTCGCCGAGGACCTCGTCGTCGCGCTGTACGAAAAACTCGGGGAGCGTGGCGCGAAACCGTCGCTATCGATGCGAAGCAAACGGGCGGACCGGGCGTTCCTCCGTTCCTGCGACGTGGACGATTTCGGTCTACTCGACCACACGTTGGCGGCGATAGAGGAGACGGACGCCGTCATCATCATCAAAGGAGCGGAGAACACGGCGGAGACCAGCGACGTCCCGGCGGAGAAATCCGCCGCCAAGGCCCGCGCCAACGCGCCCATCCAACAGGAACGAATGGGCAAACGCTGGGTCGGCACGCAGTTCCCCGCGCCTGGGGAAGCCCAGTTGGCCGAGATGAGTACGGAAGCCTACGAGGCGTTCGTGTACAACGCGATAAACAAGGATTGGGACGAACAGCGCGAGTTCCAGGAGCAGATGGTCGAAATCATCGACCCTGCCGACGAAGTACGCATCGTCTCCGGCGAGACGACCGACCTCACGATGTCGGTGAAGGGTATGAAAACCATCAACGACTTCGCCGAGAAGAACCTCCCCGGCGGCGAGGTGTTCACCGCGCCGATTCCCGACTCGGTCGAGGGCGAAGTACTGTTCGACAAACCCCTCGTCCGACAGGGACGGGAAATCGAAGGTGCGTGGCTCCGCTTCGAAAACGGCGAAGTCGTCGATTTCAGCGCCGACAAGAACGAAGAGGTCCTCGAAGGGACCCTCGACACCGACGAGGGCGCGCGCCGACTCGGCGAACTCGGTATCGGGATGAACCGCGATATCGACCAGTTCACCTACAACATGCTCTTCGACGAGAAGATGGGCGACACGATTCACCTCGCCATCGGGCAAGCCATCGGCGAGACGGTTCCCGAGGGACAACCGCTCAACGAGAGCGCAACGCACTTCGACATGATCGTCGATATGAGCGAAGACTCGTACATCGAAGTGGATGGCGAAGTCGTTCAGCGAAACGGCGTCTTCCGATTCGAGGACGGGTTCGAGGGATAATGCTGCGAGGGTTCATATACGATGCCGGGACCAAGACCGGCGTGACCTGAAATCCGTATCGCGCGAGTGGTCGAGGCGGGTGTGTGGCGCTCCCTCGCGTGAGAACCTGCGTGCCGCCTGTTCGTACCTGTATTAGACGACATCGCCGCGAACCGTCGTTCCGTCCTGCCGACGGCGATAGGATTCGACGGCTTGTGCGGCTTTCTTCGTCTCCTCTTCATCCATGCCGAGCATCTCCAACGCGGCCGGGAGCGTCGGGAACGCGAACTCCCCCGCTCGCAACTTCCGGAACGCTTCTTCGCTTCGTTGCCCATCGACCCAGAGACAGACCCCGCGTGGATCGAGGATTTGCTCGTAGGCGTCCCGTGCCATCGCCCCACGTAAGCGTTGGGTGACGTTGTCCTCGAATCCCGAATTGCAGACTTCGAGGTGGACGGGATCGTTCTCGGGAAGCAGATGGGCCGCGAGACACTTCTCGGGCGCGGTGTAGCCGTTCTCGCTCGCCCGAATCAGATCGGGATGCTCGTCTGCCCACGACGCACGGACCGTCTTCCCGACACCCTTCACGCCGTGTGATTCGACGAACTCATCCTCCCGGTCGGCATCGTCGCCTCGTAGCAGAATGTCCTTCGTTACGTACACGTCCAGTCGGTCGATGGGGTCGAGACCGAGGGCGATATCCCCGTAGACCCAAATCTCCCGCACGGGAACGGGCATGGTATCGTTCTCGACCATCTCGACGATTTCCTCGACGCGCTCTATCGCCGCGCTTCGCTCCATCGGTGTTCGGTTGGGGAGTGCCGTGGATAAGTCCGATGGAACGAACGATGAAGCCGATAGGATAGGATACAATCGGCCGTCGAACTAATATTGTATTGTCGGCACAAGGCCAAACGACATTTCCCCGAGGAGGTTCAACCGTCGAACATGGTCGAATCGATATCCACCGCGGAGTTGGCGGACAGGCAGGATGCTGACGAGGACTTCGCCCTCATCGACACACGACCGGAGGAAAGCTTCGAATCGTGGCATATCACTGGGGCACGGAACTTCCCGTTCGGTCCCGACGAGTCGCTGTCGGAGGACGGCGCTTCGGAAGTCGAATCGATGCTCGACGGAAACGACGAGATCCTCACCATCTGTGCGAAGGGAATCTCGTCGGCACACTTCGTCGACGAACTCGAAGCACGCGGGTTCGAAAACGTGAAAGTCGTCACCGGCGGCATGGAGGAGTGGAGTGAGGTGTACGATCACGTCCCCATCGAAATGGACGGTGATGTAGAAATCGTACAAATACAGCGACGTGCGAAGGGATGTCTCGGTTACCTCGTCGGAAGCGAGGGGAAGGCGGCGGCTATCGACGTGAGCCGACACACCGACGAGTTCCGCGAAGCGGCCGACGACCGTGGATACGAAATCACTCACGTGTTCGACACCCACGTCCACGCCGACCACATCTCCGGCGGGCGCACGCTCGCCGACGAACTCGGTGTCCCGTACCACCTCAGCGAACGCGCCCGCAAACGCGGCGTCGAATACGAGTACGATGCCCTCGACAGAAACGAGGTAGTTCGCGTCGGAAACGCCGATATCAAGGCCGTTCCCACGCCCGGTCACACCTCCGAGATCACCAGCTATCTCGTCAACGACGAAGCCGTCATCACCGGGGACACCCTGTTCGTGGACTCCATCGGTCGCACGGAACTGGAGTTCGGTGACGAAGGCGCAGCAGAGGGAGCAAAGATGCAGTACGATTCCCTTCACAAGGTGTTGATGAGCGACCCGGACAGCGTCGTCGTCCTGCCGGGACACGTTACCGTCACCGAAGACGGACGGTTCGCTCACGGCAATCCCGGCGAACCGATTCGGTCGACGGTCGGTGACCTCCGCCGTAATCTCGACGTACTCCAGTTGGACGAGGACGAATTCGTTTCCCGTCTTTCGGACGACGTGCCCGAAAAACCGCCGAACTACGAAACGGTCATCGCCATCAACCGTGGCAAGGACGAACCCGAAGACGAAGACGAGGCGACGGAACTCGAACTGGGGCCGAACCGCTGTTCCGCACCGTAAGACGCCCGCTATCTAAACGCGTAGGTACCGTCGCTCGTCGCGTAGGTGCGTTCGTCGTCCACCGCGACGGACTCGACTTCGTCACCGGTTTCGAACCGTCGTCGTTCCGCTCCGTCGCTCGCCGAGAGCGCGTACACTCGGCGGTCGCTGGCGCCGACGTACACCGTTTCGTCGGCGACGACCGGTTCACAGAGCGACCCGAACGGGAGGAATTTCGGGTGGAACGTCCACGAAACACTCCCGTCGTCGAGCGAAACCAGCCAGTCGCGACTATCGGTTCCGGTGCTCGTCACGTCACTCGTCACGGCGTAGAGACCGTCATCCGGGACGAGACTCGTCACTGTGTCTCCGTCTTCGAGGGTTACACGCCACAGTTCGGTTCCGTCGAAATCGTAGGCGACGACTTCGTTACAATCGGTACCGGTGTACACCGCATCATCGACTGCGACGGCTCGCACACCATCCCCGGCGGACCACCGCTCTCCCTCGGCATCGAGCGCCACGACCCGACCGTTCACGAGTGCAAATGCCGTTTTGTCGTGGGTAGCAACCGTATCGACCGACCCGAGTCCGCCACAGTCGCCGGTACTCGTCCATGCGTGCACGCCGGTCGTTGCGTCGAACGCGGTCACCCATCCGTCGCCGCCAACGACGACGCGGTCATCGGTGACGGCCGGAACGGTCGTGACTCCGCCGTCACATTCGGAACGCCACTGTTGGGTTCCGTCCGGTGAGTACGCGACGACCGCCGACCAATCCGTCTCGTACACCATACCGTTCGCGGAAACCGGTGGCGTATCGCCTTCTTCGCGCCATCGTTTCTTTCCGGTTTCAGTGTCGAGCGCGCGCAGTGCGTCGTTCTGAAGGTAGACGTTTTCTCCAACGTCCATCGAACCGATCCCGTTCGCTCGCCAGTCGAGCCATTCGGGGTCCGCGACGGAGTAGAGAAAGCCCTCCCGGTCAGCGATGTATATCCCGTCGTCGATAGCGGGCGGCAACGACGAGGTATCGAGATTACGTACCGGAACCCACCACTTCTGGTCGCCGCTCCGAAGGTCGAACGCGCCGAGTCCATCGCCGCTATCCCGTGTGATGGGGACGTAGGTCGTTCCGTCGGCGATCGATGGGGTTCCGGCCGATCCATCGAGAGTTCCGACCGTCCACCGTACGGTTCCATCGTCGGCAGCGAGTGCCCAAATCCGTGCCCGAGCGCCGTCGGTCACGACGACCGTGTCGTCGGTGACTGCGGGTGATTGGCTGAGTCGCGTCGAATCGCCGAGGTCCGTCGTCCACCGTGCCGCTCCGTCCTCCGTCGAGAGTGCGAACGTCTTCCGTCCGGAGACGTAGACGGTGTCGTTTGCGACGGTCGGCGCGTGGTCGATCATCCCGTCGGTGCTGGCCTGCCACTGTGGCTGTCCGTCGGTCGCATCGAGGGCATACACCGTTTTCTTGTCGGCGAAGTACGCCGTTCCGTCGACGACTGCCGGTGGCACGTTCTCGGCGCTCGGTGTCTCGCCGTCCTTTCCGGACGGGAGACGGACCTGCCACTGTTTCGTTCCGGTCTCGGTATCGATCGCCCAGCAGGCACCCTGCCCGTTCACGTCGCTGGTCTTGAAGAAGGCGATGCCATCGGCAACGGTCACGGGGGACGACTCGATGATGCCGATTTCGAACCGCCACCGTTCGCTCCCGTCCTCGGCGGAGAGGGCGACGAGGTCGGTTCCGGCCACGTAAACGATATCCCCGACGACGGTCGGTGCGTAGTCCAGTCCTCGGATATGCGTCGTCCAGCACGCGTTCCGCGAGTCGACGTCGAACGCCGTTATTCCTCCGGACGAATCGGAAACGTAGGCGATTCCGTCAACTACGGTCGGGGAATAGAGACCCCGATCACTCACCTGTTCGCTCCAATCGACCCATGCTCCTGGACCGGGATCATTCCCATCGGAACTACTCCCCGTGTTCCCCGTATCGTTTTGGAACGACGACCACGCATGATTCGTGGTCGTTGCCGTGTCGGACGCTGCAATCCCCACAAATCCTGTCGTCCCGATAGCAGCACCGGTCAGTTTGAGAAAAGTCCGTCGTGTCTCGTCGGAGGGGTCGACCATGAAAAGAATATAGGAGTACCACTAAGATTATTATTCAGCAATTAAATCACCTGTAACTGACCGCTGTGGCCTTCTGAACAACAGTTGCAGGCGTCTATGACTGGTTCTATCAAATAAGGATCATTTACCGCGAACGGAATCCTCGAATCGGATCAGTCGTTCGCTGGTCGGTCGTGCTCGTCGTTGAGGATGGTTTCCGCGTTCGAAGCCTGGTCGTACCGCCCCGTTTTTCGGTCGTAGACCGAAAACAGATACACGCTCGTCAGGGAGAAGATGCTAAACCCACCCCAGAAGAGGGCCGGTGGCCCGCCGTGACCCGTGTTCGGGATGTACGGGTACGAGAGGGATTTCTCCTTCACGATTTCGTCCGACGGCGGTATCACTCCGCTGCCCGGCTTGTCGGGGATTTCCGATTTTTCCGCCGGTCCGCCCGGTTCTCCACAGACGATTCGACCGACCATCCCGAGCGTCTTGTGCGGGATACAGTAGTAGTCGTAGGTCCCCTTCTTCTCGAACGTGTACGAGAAGGACTTACCACTACCGATCGTGCCGCTGTCCCACGACTTCGCCCCTTTCGGGATGAGCGTGTTGTTGGCGCTCGGGTTCCCTTTGCTGTAGGATGTCGTCGAGTGCTTGCCACTGTCGATGACCCATTTCACCGTATCTCCCGGCTCGACGTACAAGCCGATTGGGTCGAAAACGTACTCTCCTGCTTTGTTGGCCATCTTGACGGTGTGTGTTTTTCCACCGCCCTTCTGACCGCTAACGATAGCA
The DNA here is from genome assembly GCF_024136975.1 of Haladaptatus sp. AB643. Classification (NCBI taxonomy): domain Archaea; kingdom Methanobacteriati; phylum Methanobacteriota; class Halobacteria; order Halobacteriales; family Haladaptataceae; genus Haladaptatus; species Haladaptatus sp. AB643. The sequence continues at coordinate 51,609 of NZ_JAMYJW010000004.1, read as the reverse complement.
GTACTACCCACCGTGGTGGCCGCTACTCCTGTCAGAAATGATCTCCTATGCATCGAATTTCCCTCAATCTAGCTAGTTGGTTCGGTCTTTGTGGTCCGGGGTACTGTACTTTCCGACATCGGTTCAACCATTTGTATTACTCTCCTGTTAGGTGGTCTCTGAACTCGTCCTCGTCGACACGGTATTTGAACCGTGGACGACCGTCGACCAGAACGTACGGAACACGTTCGCCGTAGCGCTCCTGTAGTTCCGGGTCCGTATCCACGTCAACGATGTCGAGGCTGACGTCGTGGTTCACCGAGTCGGAGACGCGGCGAACAGTTTCGATGGCATCCCCGCAGAGATGACATCCCTCGCGCGTGTAGACGGTGACCGTCCGTTCTCGACCCATCTCTCAGTAAAACCCTTGGACTGGGGGCATTTACTCGTTTCCGTTCATCGCACGACCGCAATCGTGTTATCGATTCCATTCGTAGTCGACTGCAAATGTCTGCTGATGACGACTCCGCGGAATCGAATCCGGACTCGTTTCTGGATCGGTTCGTCCATCCACGAATCGCGGCGATAGCTATCGCCGGTATCGCGCTTTGGGGAGTCTCGTTTCTCATCGCGGCATCGGGCGTCGCTATCGAATACACCGGGAAAGCGATCCTCAGCGCACAGTTGTTCTTCGTGTCGAGCCTCACCGGAATCGTCGGTATCCTCATTCTCGGCTGCTGTGTGCTGTGGCTCGTGGGCGTTCGTATTCGACAAGTGTTGTCCGTTTCCGAAAACAGCTGAATAGTTACGCGTCGGTTCCGTCGACGTCGATGAAGACGGTTGCAATGCCGATGATGAGACCCAGTACCGCAACCGGTATCGAGAGCGACCCGAAGAGATGTTCTAACCCCGCCGCGAGGGCGATGATACCGACCAGTTTCGACCCCCAATCGACCACGCGATACTGCCGTGGTGGGAGAGCGACTGCCATCGGTTAATCTCCGGGCTGTATCTGTGCTGCCGTCGTCTTACCCTTTCGCTCCAGTCGGCGACGGAGCATGAAGTAGACGATGAGTCCGTACAGGATCGGCACCACGACGACGAGGACGAGGAGCGGCGTTCCGAGCGCGCCGATCGTGGTATCGAACGTCTCCGCGATCTGCGAGTTCATCCCGGCCAGCGACGTCAGGTTGATGAAGGTGATCGCCGCGACGCCGACCGCTGTCGGTGCCGGACGGTCGAGTGGGTTCACTGCGAAGGTGATGGGTTCATCGCTCCGGTCGATGAACGGCCAGATCACCAGGACGCCGATGACGATAGTCGGGATGATGACCCCGCCGAGGAACCGGCCGAGCGACCCCAAGCCGCTCGGGACGACCTTGAGGATACCGTACACCCACATCAGGAACCACGCCGGAACCACACCGGGCGGGGTGGAGAGCGGGTCCGCCGGACCGGTGATGGCGATCCGCTGGATGGGGAACAATGCCGCCATGAACGAGATGACCGCCGTGGTGAACGAGAAGACGATCACCGTCATCGCGGCCTGATTCGGAACGAGCGGGACGCCGGCGACGATGCTCTTGTCGTCCTTGTCCTCGATCTCGTCGACTTCGTCCCTCGCGCTACGTTGTTCCGTGTGCTTCTGGCGGATCAGCAGTCCCATGTGCACCGCGATGAGCGCGGCGATGGCCGCCGGAAGCAGGAACACGTGGAGGAAGAATATCCGCGGTAACACGACGTCCGCGTTGCTGGGGAAGCCCCCACCGAAGAGCAACTTCACTAACTGTCCACCGATGACCGGTATAGTGTTAGTGATTTCGAACCCGATCGAAGTCGCCGTCTTGCTGAAGTTGTCGTACGGGAGCGAGTAACCGAGGAACCCTTCACCCAACGCCAACAGGAGCAGGACGCTACCGACCATCCAGTTCAGTTCGCGCGGGTTGCGGTAGACGCCGCTGAAGAAGACCCGGAACATGTGGAGCGCGATGGCCGCGATGAACAGGTACGCGGCCCAGTGGTGCATCATCCGGAAGTACATCCCGAGACGGATGTCGTAGCTGATTCGGAGGACGGATGCGAACGCACCGGGGAGGGTTTTTCCGGTATAGGACTGTACCTGTCCCGAGTACTCCATTCCCTTAGTTGCCACGGGCGCGTACAGAAGTCCGAGGAACGTCCCGGTCAGCGAGAGGAGAACGAACGAAAACAACGCGACCTCTCCGAGGAGGAACGACCCGTACTTGTCCTCGGGGAAGGCCTTACCCAACATGCCGTCCTGCAGGTCGAGTCGGTCGTCCAACCAGGTGTAGACGCGACTACCCGCGTATTGATCGTTAGCCGATTTCCGGTCTCGTTTTTTCCATGGATCTAACATTGCTTTCTCCGTTACTGTGGTCCGATTGGGCCGTCGAACGGCCCGGTGGCGACGAGTAGCTTTCCGTCTTTACTGACTCCGAGCGGAAGTTGTGGTAGCGCTCGCGGTGCGGGACCGCCAGTGACTTCCGCACCCTTGAGCGGGTCGTACACGCTGTTGTGGCACGGACATTTGAAACCGTCCCCTTCCCGTTGCGAGACGAGACATCCCTCGTGGGTACAGACCATGGAATACGCGACGTATCCCTTGACCGTTCCGTCGATATTGGTCGGTTTTTTGTACTTCGACTCGGAGAACCGGACCAGTAGGGTCGGTGCGTCACCCGTTTCGAGCGGCTTACCCTTCTCGGCTTCCGGAAGTACGACTTTTTCGTCCCCGGATCCTTCCTTGAGGGTATCGATGCCGATTCGTTTGCCGTTTTCGTCCACGAGGTGGGTTCCCTTTACGTAGACGTTCTCACGCGAAGCACCGACACCGGCATCCGACAGCGCTGCGACGGCGCTCACGGCGATGCTGCCGACTGCGGCAGCACCACCGATACCTGCGAGCCACGTCGCAACGGCTCGTCGGGACATTTCCGGAGGTTGGTATTCGTATCCGCCCTCCTCTCGCTCGACGAGCTTTCCTTTCCGCTCGTCGGGCACCTCGTTTTCTTCGTTCGATCCATCCGTTGGTTTGTTGGAATCGTCGTTGGTCATTGTTCAGATTTCCTGTTTTGTTCCATTCAGTGACTGCGGTCCTCGACCACGACCATATCCGGAATGAACCACGTCGTGTAGATAGCAGTCATCGCGCCGATCGAGAGAAACATCATACCAGCGTAGATGCCGAGGAACTGTGTCCGCGCATAGCCGAACGTTTCCAGTCCGAAGAGAGCGGCAAACACGACCGTGGACCACGCCGTGAGTGCTATCCCGATGATGCCGGGAGTGCTATACTCCGCGGGCCAGAAGTCCGCTATCCATCGGCCATCGCTGGTCAAGTACGATGGGAGGTTGAGATTTATTCCCCCATCCGTCGCTATCGAACCGCTCGACCGACCGATAACTCGGATGAATTGATTCGTGTAATATAACATCCCGACGAGGACGAACAGTGCGGCCCAAGAGACCACACCGGCAGCGAACTCGCCGACCTCTACTGGTGTCGGCAGGAACGTTTCGTTTGGTGCAATACTTCCCTTGTTGCTGCTAAGGACGACCGGGGATTTCTCCTCGCCAGCTGCGAGCGAGAAATACCAAACCGGTGCAAGCACCAGGGCTATTAGCAGCAGGATGATTATTGTTTCGCGTTCAATTTTCATGGTTTACTATCAGCAAACGGCTATCGAGTGACACGTACCGGAACGGTGCCATTCGAGCCCCTTCTCAGTGCCGGTTCTGTGACGTTATCTAAGCGTATTGGTCGCATTTACTTGCCTGTTTTGCCATGGAGCTGGAATCGTATCGAAAAATACTTGTCCCAGATGTCTTTGGACCACAAAAATACGTTCGCAGTTCGAACTGTATCCTTCGCAGATCAGTTCGGTGTGTGGATCGTCGTCTCGCTCGACGAACTCGCCGTCGCATTGACGTCACACTGCGCGTTCGAGTTGACGATCCCGCTCCAATTGACGCCCACGCTCTGTCCCGCGAAGTTCTCGAAGGCCTGGTTGTAGAACGTCGTGTATCCCGGAAGCTGGTCACAGCGCCCCCAGTTGTAGGCTGCGACTTCCAGTGTTGTGAACGCGTGCGTGAAGTCGAGCGTGAGGTAGTCCGAGTAAACGCTGGACGAGGTGCCTTTGTCCATGTTCTGCATCTCGATGTACCACTGACCGCCGCTCGAACTGTCGACGTTCATGTAACCGTACAGTGTATCTCCGGGGTCGGCCGCCTTGACCGGTCCGTGGTGGTACGCGCCGCTGCTGTCCGGACCCCACCACGCCGAGTACGTCCACTGGTCGGTGTAGGAACCCCAGTCCCACTGAAGGACCGGTTGCACGATGGTCGTGTAATCGGCGTCCTCGAACGCCGGGAAGAGGAAGTCGACGTCGCCCGAGGTGGGCGGCGATGTGGGAACGACGAGGTATCCCTGGTATCGCTTGAACCCGTTTCCATCGTTGGAGTCGTACGTTCCGAGCGTGTACGCGAGCCACTCGTGAACGTCGGGAACTTCGGGATTTTGCTGTGACGTCACTTCCGGCTTCGATTGCATCGTTGCAACGTCGGCCGGAGACACCATTCGATTCGTGTCCTCGTGCGCGACTACCTTCTCCGTCCGCACTCTCTTCCCGTGCGGGACGTACACATAGTCCGTCGGTGACGACATGGCGCCGGCCACTCCACTTCCGAACGACAGAGCGCCCGTCGCTCCGACCGCCTTCAGGTACGAACGTCGATTGAAACTCGATCGTCGGTCAGTACGGTTGGTATCCGTCATCGGTATTTTGACCCAGATACAGCTATACAGAATATAAATTTATATTTATTCGCTAGAAATAAATTGGTACCTCACTACTTAATTCCGCATTGATACCACTGAAAACGGCGTGGTGGATGATCACTGGGGGAACTTGCCTTTGGGCGGCGAGTAGCGTCCACCTCTCCGATTTCGTCGTAGATCGACGACGAACAAGCCGATTTACTATCGCAGTATTCGATTTATACCGGAGCGAAACCGTGAAACGGCCCGCGACGAAAGCGACACGTAATGGACTGCGATAAGTGCGACCGAGAGGCGGTGATGCACGCCGCGTATTCGGGGCTTCACCTCTGTGACGACCACTTCTGTCGGTCGGTCGAGAAACGACTCCGCCGACGCATCCGTGACGACGACCTCTTGCCCGCTTCGGCGACACCGGACGACCCCCAAGTGTGGCTCATCGGATTGTCGGGTGGCAAGGACAGCGTCGTCCTCACGAAGATTCTCCACGACACGTTCACCGAGGACCCGCGGATCGAACTCCTGGCGCTGACGATTCACGAGGGGATCGAGGGATATCGGGACAAGAGCTTGGATGCCTGTCTCGAACTCACCGACGACCTCGACATCCGCCACGAGGTCGTCTCCTACGAGGAGGAGTTCGACCTCCGGATGGACGACGTGGTTCAAAAGGACCCGGAAAGCATGGCCGCCTGTGCGTACTGTGGCGTCTTCCGCCGCGACCTGCTCTCGAAGTACGCCGAGGAGTACGGTGCGGACAAACTCCTCACCGGGCACAACCTCGACGACGAAGCCGAAACCGCACTGATGAACTTCCTCGAAGGGGACGTCGCACAGGTCGCAAAGCATTTCGACGCGAGTCTGGCGGGGTTCGACGAGCGAAGCGAACAGGACGAGTTCGTCCCCCGAGCGAAACCGCTGCGTGACGTGCCGGAAAAGGAAGTCGCCCTGTACGCACACCTCGAAAACCTCCCGGCACACATCACCGAATGTCCCCACTCCAGCGAGGCGTACCGCGGCGAGATTCAGAAATTGATGCTCTCACTTGAGGAGAATCACCCGGGGACGCGCCATTCCATCATGGCTGGCTACGAGGAACTCGCCAAACTCGCGGCGGACGAGTTCGGTGCGGGTGAAGGAAAGCGCGAACTCAACGAGTGTGAACGCTGTGGTGCGGCCACGACGCGGGACGTCTGTCGGAAATGTGCACTCGTGGATGCGATTCACGCGGCGTAATTCGACCTCATCTCGACCTCCCTTCCCAAACGGGGTGGTTGACACGGGGCGAGTCCGGTTCTCAGTTCCATGTTTTCACTCCGTCTCCCGTGTGTCGTACACGCTTCGGTGACCGTCGGTGAACGATGTTACGGGATCTCATACCAACCTATTGTCATTGGATGCGGTGGAAGTTGACGATCGAGAGGCGACCGACGATATTCAGTTTCGATCCGTCGTGACGCCAGAGAAAACTTATTATGTCATCGATCAACACGGAGGATATGCCCTCCCGACGGACGTTTCTTGCCCTCGGTGTAACCACGATGTTTACCGGATGTATGACGAAAGCCGACGACCCGCCGAAAGCGGGTGTGGACGAACAACCAGACCCCACGAGACACATTTACGGAGCGAACGGCGAGTGGTCGAGTTTCGGCTGTAATGCCAGTAATACCCGAAGCATCAGCGACGGAAAGGCCCCCGTCGATGGTGTCTCCGAGCGGTGGCGTGTCGAAGTGCCGCAGTCGATGTACGACGAACCGATCGTTTCGAACGGTCGGCTCTTCCTTTCGATTCCGGACCGACTCGACGTGTACGACGTTCGAGACGGCAGCGAACTGTGGACGAAGAAAATCGAACCGTATTCGACGCCACTCGTCCGGGACGGAACGGTGTATGTGGGAGACAGTGACCGTCTTCTCGCACTCGACGCGAAAACCGGGGAGGCGAAATGGAAACGGACGTTCGACGCCCGCGGAGTGGTTCTGTCACCGGCGACCGCTGGCGGTGAACATCTCTACGTCCCGGTCGGTGAAACCGTCTACCGAGTAGATGCGAAGACGGGTGATATCGCGTGGTCCCGTCGCCTGTTCGGTACCATTCTCGGGTCGCCACTGTGCAGTATGACGGGCTTGACGGTCACGACCGAGGCCGGGAAACTGTACTCGCTCGACAGAGACGGAACCGGGTACGCGGAGTGGAAACTGCCTTCGAAACCACAGGCACCGCCAACGGCCGATACGGACGGCATCTACGTCAACTGTCTCGATAGTAAGACGTACGGAATCCGAACCGAGCGCACGCCACGGTTGAACGTCGATTGGCATGTCGAGACCGGGTGGGCGAACGGCGGACTCGCAGTCGGGAAACATCTCTACGCGTCGGGAACTGGCGGATTACGTGCCATCGACCTCGAATCCGGCGACCAACTCTGGAAACGCGATACGGGTAACTGGCGCTACACTGCGCCCGTTCTCGGTCGTGATACGCTCTTCGTCGGCGGCGACAAACTGTTCGCTTTCGACCCGACGCCATCGACGGGGCCTCTCTCGGGCGGCCCCGCACTCAGGTTCGAGAAATCGTTCCATGGTCGTGTGGGTCCCGGTCCCGTGCTCGATGACGGCGTGTTGTACGTCGTCGCGCAGACGGGGGAAGAATCGTACCACTTGCTGGCGTTGCACTGAGAACAGAAGAAAACGAGAATAAATGAGGCGAAGCAGTTATCGGATAACGTCGAGGCCGTTGTTCTTCTCCAATTCGCTCCGGCCGCCGTCGCTCTGAGCGCCGAACGTTTTGCGCCCTTCGGACTGTTCGTTACCGCTGTCGTACGACTGTGCGTCGACGTCGCGCATCTTCTGTCGGGAGCGGTCGGCCTGTTTCTGTGTCGTCGGGCCGAGCACCTGTGCGCTCTGGACGCCGGTCATGATGGCCATGACACGAACCTTGTTCTTGTAGTTCTCCTGAATGCGAGCGCCCCAGATGACGTTGGCGTCCGCTTCGAGCCGTTCGGTGATGTTGGCCGCGATGCCCTCCGCCTCTTTGAGCGTCAGGTCGGGACCGCCCGTGATGTGGACGAGACCGCCGGACGCGCCGCGGTAGTCCACGTCGAGGAGCGGGTGGTTCATCGCGTCGCGCACCACTTCGTCGCTCTTGTTCTTGTCCTGTGTCTCACCGACGAGCATCACGGCGACGCCACCCTGATTCATGATGGTGGACATGTCCGCGTAGTCGAGGTTGATGAGCGACGGCTGTGTGATCGTCTCCGAAATCCCCTTGACGGTTTCGGCGATGATCTGGTCCATGACCGAGAACGCCTTGCCGATCGGGAGGTTCGGGACGTAATCGAGCAGTCGGTTGTTGTCGAGGACGATGATGGAGTCCGCTTCGTTGCGGAGCTTCTCCAGCCCTTCCTCGGCTTTCACCGTGCGGGCACGCTCGACGTTGAACGGCGTGGAGACCATCCCCACGACGATTGCGCCCTGTTCTTTGGCGATCTTTGCGACGACTGGCGCGGCGCCAGTACCGGTGCCGCCACCCATACCTGCGGTCACGAAGACGAGGTCGGCGTCACCGAGCACTTCCTTGACCGTTCCCTGTGCCATCTCGGTCGCACGCTCGCCCATCGAAGGGTCGCCACCCGCGCCGAGACCGGACGTGAGGGATTTGCCGACGAGGATTTTCGTGTCGGCTTCGATCATCTTCAAGTGCTGTTTGTCGGTGTTGATGGCAACCGTGTCAGCGCCATCGACGCCGATGTTATACAGTCGGTTGATGGTGTTGTTGCCCGCACCACCACAGCCGACGATGACGATTCGTGGGTCGCCGAACTCGTCGCCCGTGTCCACTGCTTCCATCTCACGCTGCTCGCTTTCGGCGTTTTCCAGCGCTTCTTGAACGATATCCTGCATCGATTATACCTTGGCCCACGTGCGCTTGTTCGTGGTCTCGGTCCCGGCGTTCTCATGCTCGTTGAGCATATCCCGCACTGCTGCCCGAATCGCTTCACTGCGGTTCGGGAATTCGCCGGTTTCGACCATCTGTTCGACTTCTTCGATTTGTTGCTTTGGGATTCGTAGTGTCACGCGCTCCATAGTTGGTTCCCCTTGTTTGGTAAGACGACACGCGGTGGTTTTGTTTCGTCCGTCTTACGCCGTTTTAGCGGTCGAGACACCCGGCTTCGACCGTATTCAGATGGCGTAAGACAATCGTCTTACGTAGAAGTATCCACATAGCCACGGCATATATAATTAACGGCGTTTGTAAAACAATCGTTTTACGACGAGTCTAAAACGTCCGCGGATGGCGTTCGTCGGCCACAACCGGGGCAGAACGCCCAATCGGAGCGCAGCTCGTCACCGCAGTCACAGAACACGCGATGTGTGGCTTTCTCGCCACAGTTCGGGCAGTATACGTGGTTCGTGTCCAGCGATTCGCCACATTGCTGGCACGTGTTTTCGGCGTGGGCCGCGTCGGTGGGCGTCGAACGGACGTGTTCTTCCGTCTTGACCGTCGACGATTCTTCTTCCTGGTGCGCGCTTGCCGTTCCCGCGCCCGCGCCTTCGAGCGTGACGTTGACGTTGATGTCCCGTCCGTCGCCACGAGGTGTTCTGTCCGTGGCGAGTCGCTGGTCGACGAGTTCGTCCACGCGGTCGGCGACTACTGCATCGAGCGTCGGCTCCTCGCCCTCGCTTCCGGAACCGTCGAGATACTCGCGGAGCGCCTCGCGCATCACTTCGCTCTTCGAAGCGTCGAGCGATTCGATCTGCTTGACGAGGTCGTCGTCCGCGCGAAATGTAATTTTACTCATCTCGATCACTCGTATAGATCCGTTTCCGGATACACTGTGTCTATCATACTTGAACCTTCCGTCCGTCGGACGCGCCAAGCCGAATAATAATTCTTAAGTCCGCAACGCGGATAGGTGAAAGTGCGTGCCCGCCCTTAGCTCAGATTGGTAGAGCAGTCGACTGTAGATCGACTTGTCCCCCGTTCAAATCGGGGAGGGCGGACTTTTCCTGCGAACAACGTAAACAGTGGAACGTCCAACCGATCGATTTGGGCCAACGAGTCGCATGCCCGCGAGCGTAGCGAGCAGGAACGTCTCGTGCTGTTCAAATCGGGGAGGGCGGATTTGTTTTACAAAATCGGTGAGGGTGGACTTCTCTCAAAATTCGACCGGGCAGAGCGGCGTCGTTCGACATACTCACGCCTACTGGATAGTGAAAAATTCTCACTCGAAATCGAGTTAAGTAGCCACTAACCGACTGGAAACGGCTCCTTTCGGATTTTCCTCGGTTTCCGGCACGTCAACGCTTTTAGGCCGTTCCTGTGAACGACATCGCATGTCGACACGGCTTCCCGATTCCGAGTTCGAAGCGCGTCTCTCGGACGTGCGCGAACGAATACGCGACCGTGGTGCAGATGCTGGCGTCTGGTTCGGCGCGACGAGCATCGAATACCTCACCGGCTTCGACCACATCCAGACCGAGCGCCCGGTCGTCCTCGCGGTCACCGACGACCGCGTGGAGATCACGGTGCCGCGCCTCGAAGTCGAGCGTGTCCAGCCCAATCCCCATATCGACGCGGTCCACCACTACTTCGACTATCCCGGTGGGAAACCGATCGAGGTGGCCGCCGAGATGTTGTCGGAACTCGGAGCCGAATCCGTCGTGGCGGACGCCGACGGCGCGCCGGGTGTGATGGGTTACAGCGGTCCCGCACTCTCACAACACGTCGAAGTCGAGTCACAGGCGTGGGTGGACCGCATGCGCTGGGCGAAGTCGGACGCCGAAATCGACCTGATCCGGGAATCGGCGAAGTGGGGTAATCTCGCCCACCAGTACCTCGCGGACTACACCGAACCGGGCGCTCATCCCGCGACCGTCAGCCAGCGCGCGTCCACGGACGCCTCCCGCGCCATGCTCGACACACTCGGGGACACGTACGTCGCACGCACACGCGGGAGCGGCCCGGCCCACGCGGGCTACATCACCGGTCCACAGACCGCCCTGCCCCACGGCCACACCGCCAACCGCCGAATCGAGGAGGGGGACGTGCTCATCACGGGTGCCGCGGCCAACGTCGATGGCTACCACTCCGAACTGGAGCGCACGATGTTCGTCGGCGAACCGAACGACGAGCAGGTCCACTACTTCGAGTTGATGCTCGAAGCCCAGACCATCGCCATCGACGCCCTCGGCCCCGGCGTCCCGCTGGCGTCCGTGGACGAGCAGGTGTCCGACTACTTCGAGGAGCAGGGCGTCTCCGACCTCGCGCGCCACCACGTCGGCCACAACATCGGCATGGGCGGTCACGAACCGCCGTATATCGACCACGGGTGGACCGACCACGTCGAGGCGGACGACGCCGAGATGGAACCCGGTCACGTTTACACCATCGAACCCGGCCTGTACACCGACACGTACGGCTATCGGCATTCGGACACGGTTGCCATTACCGAGAACGGGACGGAGATGCTGACCTACTTCCCGCGTGATCTGGAATCCAACATCATCCGCTAGCACGATGAGGGCGACGACGAGTGCGTGACATTGACGGATCCTGGTTCTGACTGAATTTGCCCCGAGACGACTCCTGCTCTGGTCTTTCTACAACCGTCGTTCCGAAGAAGTCCCAGAAAGCCCCCGACCGTTCGCGGTCGCTGCACGGGATATTTTGGTCTCTCAGCACGGGAGAGCGAAGCTCTCCCGAGCCGCCCCTCGCTTCACTCACGGCGACACCGCCCGACCAAAATAGTAGCCCGTGCAGGCGACTAAAGCAAGCGCGAACGCTCGTCGTCCCTCGCGCGGACGCACTGCTGTGCGCCTTCGCGCGCCGTGTTGTTGGTTTCGTATCTCGCAACCTATTCAACCAAGTGGCGCGCGCTGGAGAGGCGGTTCGACCGAGCGATGGTCGAACCGCCTCGGAAGGCTCGTGCGAGGGATGAGTATCGCAGTGAGCAACGCGAACGAGAAACGCAGTCGGCTGGGGTGGGTGTGGCGCGGTGCGGAAGTGGGGCTGTTGCGGTGGTCTGGGTGTTCCCGTGAGTGAAGCGAACGGGAGCTCGTCGGAGCTTGTCTCCGACGGCGGGTTGAAAGGGGCCGCGCGCTCGCGTTTACATGGTCGTCTCAGTGACCCCTCTCGGAGGAGTTCTCGTGAGCGACAGAGGAGCGCACGAGAGCAGGCAAGAGCTTTGCTCTTGCCAAGGCACGAAGTGCCGACGGAGAGATGTCGGTCGAGCGTCACGTGAATGCAGTGAGGGTGACCACGGAAGTCGCAGCCCGCGAACGAATGTGAGCCGGAACGTCTTCCGGAGGACCGCGAGCGGGCGGGGGCTTTCGAGGTAGTCTTCTCAGTAGTTTCAGTCGAAGTAGGTGCAGAGACTTCTCGTAGTGAGCGGGTGGGGCTTTCGAGGCAGTCTGCTTCTCTGTAACCGAAGCCGCACTCTCGAAACCAAATTTGACCCTCTTCCGTCTTCGCCGTGTTCCCCGCCGTCGTTGCCGTGGCCCACATGACTTTTCGGTCCCCCTTCCATACGGCCTACTATGGCAACACGTGACGCGGGAGACCCGGCCCGCGACGAACACGCGAATTACGATTATCATTCGGATTCTACCGCGCGCAATGGATTGGTCTCTGACCTCGTGAAACTGGTGGACGGGGAGGTTCGGTTCGACGAGTACTCCCGGCAGTTGTACGCCACGGACGCGAGCGCCTACGAGGTGACACCCATCGGCGTCGTCTTCCCGACGTCGACGGACGACGTGGCGGCGGTGATGGAGTACTGCGCCGAACGCGAAATCCCGGTCCTCCCGCGCGGCGGCGGCACGAGCCTCGCCGGACAGTCGGTCAACGAGGCCGTCGTGCTGGACTTCACCCGGCACATGGGCGACCTGCTGGAGTTCGACGTGGAGGAACGGACCGCCCGCGCACAACCCGGCACCATCCTCGGGGAGTTGAACGCGGAACTCGCCGAGTACGACTTGAAGTTCGCGCCCGACCCGGCGTGGCGGGACAAGAGCGCAATCGGCGGTGCGATCGGCAACAACTCGACGGGTGCCCACTCGCTGAAGTACGGGAAGACGGACGCCTATATCGAGGAGTGTGAGGTCGTCCTCGCCGACGGCACCGTGACGCGCTTCGGCGACGTGACGCTGGAGGAGCTTCGAGAGGGTGCGAAAGCGGATTCCCTCGAAGGCCAGATCTACGCCGAGGTGCTCCGAATTGTGGAGGAGGAATCGGACGCCATCGAGGAGGTGTTCCCGCAACTCAAACGTAACGTGTCGGGATACAACCTCGACAGGCTGGCGGAGGAAGCCGAGGAGGGACACGTCAACCTCGCGCGCTTGCTCGCCGGAAGCGAGGGGACGCTGGCCATCGTGACGGAGGCGACGGTGAGTCTCGAACCCGTGCCCGAGACGAAGGCGATGGCGCTGTTGACCTACGACAGCCTGAACGACGCCATGGAGGACGTGTCGCCGATCCTCGACCACGGCCCGGCGGCCGTCGAAGTGCTGGACGACGTGCTCATCGATCTCGCCAGCGACACCGAAGAGTTCCACGACGTGGTGGAGATGTTGCCGGAGGGAACCGACTCGGTCCTGCTCGTGGAGTTCTACGCGACCGACGACGAGGACGGCCGGGAGAAAGTCGCGGCGCTGCGGGAGGCCCGCGAAGGGGAACGTGCGTTCTCCCTGCTGGAGGCACACGAAGAGAAGGAACGCGCCCGCTTCTGGAAACTACGGAAGTCCGGCCTGCCGATCCTGCTCTCGCGCACGACGGACGCGAAGCACATCTCGTTCATCGAGGACGCGGCCGTTCCGCCGGAGAACCTGCCCGAATACGTCGCCGACTTCCAACAGGTGCTGGAGGACAACGACACGTTCGCCAGCATCTACGCCCACGCCGGGCCGGGTTGTCTGCACATCCGGCCGCTCGTCAACACGAAGAGTCCGGCCGGGGTGAATCAGATGGAATCCATCGCGGACGCCGTCACCGACCTCGTGGTCGAGTACGGCGGCAGCGTCTCGGGCGAACACGGCGACGGCCGCGCCCGCACGCAGTGGAACCGGAAACTGTACGGCGACCACGTCTGGGGCGTCTTCCGCGACCTGAAATCCGCCTTCGACCCGGACTGGTTGCTCAACCCCGGGCAGGTCTGTGGCGACGTGGACATGACTGAAAACCTGCGATTCGACTCCAGCTACGAGTTCGACGCCGGGTTCGACCCAGTGCTCGACTGGGAGAACGAGAACGGCTTCGAGGGGATGGTCGAACTCTGTCACGGCTGTGGCGGTTGTCGCGGTGGGCAGGAGGTCACCGGCGGTGTGATGTGCCCGACCTACCGGGCGGCCGACGAGGAGATCACGAGCACCCGTGGACGGGCGAACATGCTCAGGCAGGCGATGAGCGGTTCCCTTTCCGACGAGGAGCAGTTCGACGTGGAGTTCATGCACGAGGTGATGGACCTCTGTATCGGCTGTAAGGGCTGTGCCCGTGACTGTCCGTCCGGCGTGGACATGGCGAAGCTGAAAGCCGAAGTCGAACACGAGTACCACCAGCGACACGGGACGAGCGTTCGGGACCGTCTCTTCGGCAACATCGGTCGGCTCTCGGCGCTGGGAAGCGCGTTCGCGCCGCTCTCGAACTGGGCGACGGAACTGCCGGGCGCTCGGTTCGTCGCCGAGGAACTGTTCGGTATCGCCAGCGACCGAACCCTCCCGACGTTCCACCGCGAGACGCTCGAAGACTGGTTCGCCGAGCGGGGGACGCGCGTCTCGGAGGACGACGCTACCCGCCGCGTCCTGCTCTTCCCGGACACCTACACGAACTACAACCACCCGGAGGCCGGGAAGGCGGCGGTTCGGGTGCTCGAAGCGGCGGGCGTCCACGTCCGAATTCCGTCCGACGTCGCCGGGAGCGGCAGACCGGCCCATTCGAAAGGCATGCTCGATACGGCGCGGAAGCAGGCCGAGACGAACGTCGAGGCACTCAGTCCGTTCGTGCGCGACGGTTGGGACGTGGTCGTGGTCGAACCGTCCGACGCGGTGATGTTCCAGTCGGACTACCTCGACCTGCTACCGGCAACCGAGGAATCCGGATCGTCGAGCGGCCAGTACACCGAACCCCGTTCCGCCGACCCCGAGGCCGGTGGCCTCCGAACAGAGGCCGAGCGACTCGCCGCGAACTCCTACGGCGTCTGCGAGTACCTCGACGCGTTCGAGTTCGACCTCCCGGCGTCGGGCGACGGGTCGTTGACCTACCACGGCCACTGCCATCAGAAGGCGACGAAGAAGGACGGCCACGCCGTGGCCGTCCTCCGCAACGCGGGCTACGAAGTCGACGCGCTCGACAGCGGTTGCTGTGGCATGGCGGGCAGTTTCGGCTACGAAGCCGAACACTACTCGATGAGCAAGGCGGTCGGATCGATCCTGTTCGAACAGGTCGAGGAGAGCGACGGAAACGAGGTCGTCGCGCCGGGCGCGTCCTGTCGGACACAACTCGGCGACTGGCAGGGTGAGGAACCGCCACACCCGATCCAGAAGGTCGCCGACGCGCTCGACTAACGTCCGGAAAATCGTCGGATAGGATTAGCGGGTCGGGAAATAGCGAGAAGCGTTTTGTCGCTCGCACACATCTTCGTAACCAGCGCGGCTATGGAGATACCATCACAGCATTCACAACACAGACGAGCCGAGGAGCTTCCGCTGGTGACGGACTCGGCGACGATAGCCGAACGGAATCACCTCGACGAGGACCGCACCGACCGTGTCGTCGAGCGGACCGCCGAGTTGCTTCGGGTGGACGGACACGACGACTGGGCGGACGAGGTCGAATCGGGCGACCCGGACTGGGACGAGATGATTTCGACGTTGGAGGAGGACGAGCACCAGCACGAGAACTTGCTGACGGAGCTCTCGTCGCTGAAGGACCGGTATCAGCGACCCTACCCGTCGTTGATGAGCCTTCGCATCGAGATGGACGAGGAGTTCGATTTCGTCCCCGGCCAGTACACCACGATGCGATACGAACATACGCCCCGCGTCTATTCCATCGCCAGTTCGCCGAACGACGACGGTATCGAGCTCTGTATTCGGCGGGTCCCGCACGGGCATCTCACGTCGAAACTGTTCGAGGACATCGAGGAAGGCGAGACGGTGACGATTCGCGGCCCGAACGGTGATTTCGTCCTCGAAGAGCCGTCCGGTCGGGACATGGCCTTCCTCGCCACCGGAACCGGCGTCGCGCCGCTTCGGAGCATGATACAGTACACGTTCGAGGAGGGGCGCGACGAGTACGAGGGCGAACAACGGGACCTCTGGTTGTTCCTCGGCGCGTCGTGGAAGGACGACTTGGCGCACTTCGAGGAGTTCCGGCGACTGGACGAGGAACACGAGAACTTCCACTTCATCCCGACCTGTTCGCGCGAGGAGTACCTCACGGACTGGGACGGCGAAACCGACTACGTCCAGCAGACGCTCGTCAAGTACCTCGTCGATGGCGCAGAGGAGAACCTCTCGGAGGACCTCGCGGAGTACGTGACCGAACCGGCCAATGACATCGACGCCGAAATCGATCCCGACAACCTCGAAGTGTACGCCTGCGGCGTCAACGCGATGGTGTCGATGCTCGCCAGCGCGGCGAAGGACCTCGGAGTCCCCGAGGACCATCTCCAGTACGAAGGGTACGGATAGTCAGAAGTTCGAGAACTTGTCCCGGCGGTAGACGTCGATTTCGCTGACGGTCGAATTTCTCATTCCCGCCGCGAACGCGATAGCGTCGGCTATCTCTTCCGGTTCGGTGACGCTGCCGGGTTCGAACCGTTCTTCGAACGACTCGCCCTCTTCGGACCCGAACTCCGTCCGGACTTCCGAGGGATTGACCACCGTAACGGCCACACCGTCCTCGCCGACTTGTCCTTCGAGGCTGTGTGCGAACCCGCGCACCCACCACTTCGTCGCGGCGTAGACCGGATTGAACGGTCGGGGGAACCGCCCCGCGAAACTCCCGACGAAGATCAGGTTGCCGGACGACTCGCGGAGGTACGGGAGTGCGGCCCGTGTGGCGAAGAAGACGCCATCCACGTTCGTGTCCTGCATGGTTCGAAACTCCTCGGTCGAGAGATTCTCGACCTGCTGGCCCCGTGCCAGTCCGGCGTTGTTCACGAGCACGTCGAGACCGCCGAAGGCCGAAACCGTCCCCTCGACCATCGACGCGACGGCTTCCTCGTCGCGCACGTCGGTCGGGCAGACCGTCGTCTCGACGCCGTACTCGGATTCTACTCCTTCCGCGATGTCGGCCAGTTCCGACTCGCGCCTCGCCGCGAGCGCGACGTTCATTCCGTCGCTGGCGAGGGCGTGAGCCGTCGCCTGCCCGATTCCTGAACTCGCACCGGTTATCAGCGCCGTTCTCGTCGTTGTCGTCTCCGTCATACTCCTCCGTTTCACGTCGAACGAATTCGCTCTTTCCCCAACGAACTGAGAACTTCCACCCACCCTGCCGGGACCCTGACGGTTATCTCGTCACCGCGTCTCACACCGCTCATGCTCGTACTTCGCGGTGCGGATGTCGTAGATGCAAACGGGATCAGGGAGGCGGATGTCGCCATCGAGGACGGCGAGATAGTCTCGGTGGGGGACGTATCGGATGCCGACGAGGAACTCGACGTGAGCGGGAAGTTCGTCGCCCCGGGCCTCATCGATGCACACATCCACTCGTCGATGGACGGTCGGCCGGACGTCACGTCGGTGTTCGGCGACAGCGACATGATGCTCTCCTATCGTGCGGTATCGAACCTCCGCGACGCCCTTCGTGCGGGTGTGACGACGGTTCGCGACCTCGGTTCGCCGACGACGCTCGCGCTCGACGCCGCGGACGCGATCGACGCCGGACTCATCGAGGGACCCCGAATCGTCGCCTGCGGCCAAAACGTCGTCATGACCGGCGGACACGGCCACTGGCACGGGCGCGAGGCGGACGGTGAAGCGGAGGTGAAAAAGGCGGTCCGCGAGCAACTCAAGCGCGGTGCGGACGTCGTCAAGTGCATGGCGACCGGCGGCGTTCTGACCGACGGTGCGATCACCGGTTCTCCCGAACTGGACGAAGCCGAGTTGACGACGCTGGTGGAGACGGCCGCCGCGAAACACGTGCCGACGGCGGCCCACGCACACGGGACGGAAGGCATCAAGAACGCGGTTCGTGCCGGAATTTCGAGCATCGAACACGGGACGTTCATGGACCGCGAAGCGGCGAAGATGATGGCCGAGCGGGGAACGTACTGGGTGCCGACCGCGAAGGCGTCCGCCGGTATCGTCGAACACGGGACGGAAGCGGGTATCCCCGAATACGCGGTCGAGAAGGCCGAAGACGCCATCGACTCGGTCGCGGACGCCTTCGAGTATGCGATGGACGCCGAGGTCCCCATCGCGATGGGAACCGACGCCGGAACGCCGTTCAACTTCCACGCCGATATTCCCGAGGAACTCGAACTGATGGTCGAGTACGGGATGTCACCCGAAGCGGCGCTGGAGGCGGCGACTGTCAACGCGGCCGACCTCCTCGGGTTGTCGGACGTCGGACTGGTCGAGGAGGGTTATCGTGCGGACCTCGTCATCCTCGATTCCGACCCCCGTGAGGACGAACGAACGTGGCAATCCCCGGCAAAAATCATGAGCAATGGTAGCATAGTTCGGTGACGTCCTCACGTCACAAGGTCTTTTATATCCGGCCATGGACGATAAGGTACATGAGACGGCTCCTGGCTGTCGGCCTCATCACGGTGCTGCTCGTCGCGCTGATTCCCGCTTCCGGGACAGCACAGAGCAATGCTCCGACGACTCCGCAAAAGATTACCACTTCCCAGGAGTTCGATGATGTCGAATTTCATATTTTCGTCTATAAGAACAGTGCCGACGCTCTCTGGACATTTCGCTACGAGAAAACGTTGAATAACAAACAGGAACGCGAACAGTTCAAGGAATTTTCAAACCGGTTCAACTCTTCTGACACCGAGATGTACAAGAGCTTCAGGGAAAACGCCGTCAACCTCACGAGGACGGCGAACAACCGAACGAAACGGAAGATGGCCGCCAGCAACTTCTCGAAGAACGCCTACATCAATCAGGAAGGGATCGACGGAGATACGACCCGAGGCGTCGTCGAGATGTCGTTTACGTGGTCCTCGTTCGCGTACGGTAGCGGCAACGTCACGAACATCGGCGACGTGTTCAAGGGCGGCCTCTATCTCGGGAAAGACCAGACGCTCGTCATCAACCACGCGGACGGGATGACCTTCGAGAAAGTTCGCCCGACGAAGGGAGTGAACATGTCCGGAGACACGTTAGCGGAAAGCAGTTCCGTGTCCTGGACCGGTCCGCGGGAGTTCACCGACCAGCATCCGATGGTGAAGTTCTCCTCACCACCCCAGTCGAGCAGCACGATGACCACGACGACCACGAACAACAGCAGCGTTCCACCCGGCGGTGGGAACCAAGGTTCCGATTCACGGTCACCGATGATGTTGTTCATCGCCGCCGTCCTGGTCCTCATCGGACTGGTCGCGGTGTTCATGTGGCGGCAGGGAAGCCTCGGCTCCCTATCGTCCGGTCGAAGTACACCTGGTGGTGGCGGTGGTGGTGCTGGCGGCGGCACGGTCGCTCGCGAGTCGAACACTCCGCCTGCCGAACCCGCAGTCAGCGACGAGGAACTGCTGACCGACGAGGCACGGGTGAAGAAACTCCTCCGCGAGAACGGCGGCCGGATGAAGCAGGTCAACATCGTGGACGAGACCGGCTGGTCGAAATCCAAGGTCAGCATGCTCCTCTCGGAGATGGAGGAAGAGGGCGATATCAGTAAGCTCCGCGTCGGTCGTGAGAACATCATCAGCCTCGACGGGCACGAACCGGACGCCGCCGGGTCGCCGCTCGACCGTTGAGGACCATCGATTTTTCGGTGCGAACTGTATCGAGAGCGATGCGTGTTCCCGCTTCAGAATGTGTCATACCGCGCCACGGCGCTTCCGAAACGCAACTGTTAAACAGTCCGTGCGATTACGATTGAGTACACACGCTCCGTTGGTGTAGTCCGGCCAATCATCTTGCCCTCTCACGGCAAGGACCAGGGTTCGAATCCCTGACGGAGCACTCTTTTGAGGAACGAAGCTCGCGTGAGCCGAGCGGGACCGAAGGTTCCGCTGGAAGCCGGCGCTTCGCGCCGGCGACGAAGCGAACGAGAGCAGGGACGACGCGATTTGTCTTCCCGTGTGACGAGAAAGAGCGCACACGGAAGGGATTCGAGCAGACGAGTCGCACGCCCGGAACGACGCGGGACCGTCGAGTTCGAGCGTCTCGGTGCCGTTGCCTCGTGAGATTACTTTCCACGTTCCGGTGTTCGGCTTCGGGATGCCAAACGACCCCGTTGGATTGTAGTTCCGGCAGATGGTCCAGTAGCCCGGCTTCACCCACACAGTGTGGCGGCCGATACGCCGGGTGCCAAGCGCGAAGGAGTGATCGCCGAGGTATCCGACGCCAGCGTCGGCGTAGCGGGTGTTGTTTTCGTTCTTCGTTCGGTACGACGTGCGGAAGCGCCGATCCGTGCGGTCGAGGACGCGCGTGGTGTCCGATGGGTTCCCGTTCCCATTGGAGAGGTGATACTCGATGCGATTGTTCGACGCGACGGTGTTCGAGACGGCCGTCGCGTACGCCGCCGTGGGGTCGCTCGGAAGCGGCGTCGTCGCGTTCGGCATCGGCCGCGTCTCGGTCACCCAGACCGCACTCGCGCCGGCAACGAGAGCGAGGACGATTACGCAGGCGGCGACCGCACGTCGAACCGGGATGCGAGGCGAACTGGACAGTCCGTCGTCCGTTCCCGTCACTCCTGTCGTCGTACAATCGACGAGGGCCACGACTGCCGCGTAGCAGAACGGTGCGACGAACACGCTCGCGAGGAGGAATAGGCCACCGACGACGAGGAGGAAAACGACGAGCGGGATCCCGATGGTATAAACGAGGCTCACGACGCTAGCGATGGTCACGACGACCTCGCCAACAAGAACGACGCCGACGAGTGGCGTGAAGACGACGATGACGCTTGGAACCGACCCGCCGAGCGCGTAGACGGCGAAGCGGACCGGCGTATCAATGAGGATGAATAGCGCCGCGCCGAGCGCAACTGCAACAATATGGCCGAGGACGGCGGCGACGAAGAGACGCGGACCGACGGCGCGGAGGTGGGCGGCGAGGTGCCAGTCGGGCGCGACTTCCGGGTCGCAGACGACAGCGCGAATCGCCGGGGCCGCCGCCCCGAGAAGCGGGACGGCGACGATGGGTGGACAGAGAACGATTGCAAGCGGTTCGGTCACGCCGAGGGCGAGGCGGAGGGCGGTTTCGGCGACGACGACGGCGAGGACGAGGCCGACGACGCGGGGGCAGTCGAGGGCGACCCGCGCCGCGGCGCGAAGGTGAGAAGACACACGCAGGTAGTTCATCGTCTCGAACAAATCATAATGTGGACAAATGGGTTCGGTTACCGCCGGACGCCCCGGACGCGTTTGTCCCCTCCCCGTTATGCCATCTTCTACATTCCGTGATAGTCTTCGGGAGGGAGTCGAACCGTGTCCGACATACATCCGACAAAGTTCCGAAGTCGAATCGAGGGGTGTGGGGGTTTTGGAAAGAAGGACAATTCTGGAATAATCCGACGAACCGAGGTCGCCTAGATGGCGACGTTCAGATACTTTATGAGGAGTAACGCGAGAGTGTGAATGTAGAGATGAATCAATGATAAGACGAAGAGAACTCCTCCTCGGTGCAGGTCTTCTTACTGCGGCGAGCATCCCGATGTGTTCTGATGTCCTCGACCGGGAGGCATTTTCCGCGCGCTATTCGAGCGATGAGCTTCCAAGTCGTGACCCGATTTTTGATATCGAAGAGGAGCTCCCGCTTACTCGGGGCAGTACAGCGGCGTTCATAGCGAACTCGCGCTCGGAACTTCGATCACACGTCACAGGTGATTCACCGATTCTTCAACAGTATGCCGACAAACAGGGTGTCGAGTTTCTAACGGTGGTCGTTGTGGTACTCCCCAACAGGAGTCGAATCCTCATCGATTCGTTGAATATTCACGATAGAACGGTGTCGGTGAACGTCCGGAGTCAGGTGAGTCCAGAAGTGGAAAACAACGAACTCGCGTACCACCGGCGACTGCTTTATTGGACGCGAGACTGGCCGGCGGTCCGGGAGCCCACGAAGATTCGCGTCGTCGTGGAATGATTTTTCTCACAGTCGTTCCTTCGGACAGGATGACTCCGGGACGACACCCTTCATCCGGAAATTACCGAAATCCGCTCAGACGCTCTCGTTCGATTTCTTCTGTTGGTTCGCGATGAACGTCGAGATGACGGTGACGTCGAGGGGACCGACCACGACGAAAATCGCCGGGACGAACATCCCGTCGAGCGTGAAAAACAGCAGGACACCGAGGAGGACGATCATCACCCCGCTTCCCCTGATGAGGAATCGAACTTTCTCGTGGTCTTCCAATTCGCCGAAGTTCTGCAACGTTTCGAGAGGGCTTTTCATGTTGGTGGAGATGAAGATAATTAATATAGATATTACGGTTGCGATGAATAACAGGTGACTCCTCCTCGCCGATATCGTTCAGCAGCGGGTAATCGACGGTCACCATTTGTACCACGGCTCGGAGTAGTGGCGTTTAAGTATTCTCTCGATAATCTTCGGATATGACTGACTCGCTACTCGAATCATCCCCGGAACGAACGCTGCATATCGGACGCGACCGTCCGATTCGCATCAGCGCCGGACATCGACTGCTGCATCACGACGGGAAATGTAGCCGACCGCACGGCCACAACTACGAAATCGAGGTGACCGTGGTCGGCGAACTCACCGAGGAAGGGTGGGTCGTGGACAAGGGGGATATCACGTCGATAATCTTGGAATGGGATCACATGTTCCTGCTGGAGGACGGCGACCCGCTAGTGGAGGCGTTCGAGGAGAGCGGTGACGGGGCGGCCGTCGTCCTCTTCGAGGACCCGCCGACCGCCGAGGTGATGAGCCTCGAACTGGAACGCCGGTTCATGGAGGAGTTGCCCGACAACGTCTCCAAAGTCGGGGTACAGGTGAACGAGACGTCCGAACTCTGTGGTGCACCGGTCTGATCATGCCAGTGAACGCAACCGGTCCGGAAGAAACCGAACGCGATGAGGAAACTGGCTCGGACGAACCGTCGCTTCCCATCAACGAGTTGTTCTACTCGTTGCAGGGCGAGGGTAAGCTTGCGGGCGTTCCGAGCGTGTTCGTCCGGACGAGCGGCTGTAACCTTCGGTGCTGGTTCTGCGATTCGTATCACACCTCGTGGGAACCGACACACGCCCGGATGACGCTGGACGACATCGTCGCGGAGGTCGAGTCCTACGACGCGAACCACGTCGTCCTCACGGGCGGCGAACCGCTGGTTCACGGGGAGTCCGTCACCCTGCTCAACCGGCTTTCGGAACTGGGGTATCACACGACCGTCGAGACGAACGGGACGTTCCTCCCCGACGCACCGATCGATCTGGCGAGCGTCAGCCCGAAACTCGCCTCCTCGACGCCGACGCCGGAGAACGACCCGAAGGGCGACGGCGAGTGGGCGGAACGACACGAGGAACGACGGATCGATGTCGGGACGCTCGCGGGGCTCGTGGACGCGTACGAAACCCAACTGAAGTTCGTCGTCACCGACGACGCCGACCTGGAAGAGATAGAGGACCTGGTTTCGGCCGTTCGTGATGCCGCCGACGAACCGCTAGCCGACACGGACGTTCTCCTGATGCCCGAGGGAGCGACCCGCGACGGGTTGGACGAGAACCGTGAACGGGTCGCCGAACTGGCGATGGAGTACGGCTATCGATATACGCCGCGCCTGCACGTGGACCTGTGGAACGACGCCCCCGGAACCTGAACGCGAAAGACGAAACACGATATTCATGACATCGAACGATTCATCGGACGACTCGACTGCGACGGACGAACAGACCGAAAAACGCGCCGTCATCCTCGCCTCCGGCGGGATGGACAGCGCGACCGTGGCCTACGAAGCACGCGAACGCGGGTACGAACCGTACTTCCTGCACACGTCCTACGGTCAACGAACCGAGATGAAGGAGTTCGACTGCGCGAAGCGACAGGCCGAGGAACTCGACGCCGGATTCCTGCACGTCGAGACGAGCCACCTCGCCACGATCGGTGGATCGAGCCTGACCGACGACGAGATGGACGTCGAGGACGCCGATTTGGAGAGCGACGAAGTGCCGGACACCTACGTCCCGTTCCGGAACGCGAACCTGCTCTCGATGGCGGTCTCCTGTGCGGAAGCGAACGACTGCGATGCCGTCTTCATCGGCGCACACAGCGAGGACTTTTCGGGGTATCCCGACTGCCGCCCACAGTTCTTCGAGGCGTTCCAGGCCGTGGTGGACACCGGCACGAAGGACGAGACGAACATCGAACTCGTCGCGCCGTTCGTCGAGTTCCGCAAAACGGACATCGCGGAGCGCGGCGTCGAACTCGACGTTCCGTACGAACTGACGTGGAGTTGCTACCGCGCGGAGGAACCGGCCTGCGGAACCTGTGACTCGTGTGCGCTTCGCTTGCAGGCGTTCCGAAACGTCGGCGTGCGCGACCCGATCGAGTACGAGGAACGACCGGAGTACTGAGTACCGACTACCGAGTACCGAGTACTGATTACCGAGTACTGACTACTGGGACGCCGCGCTTTTTCCCCCGGTCGAAGCGACGTAGATCCCGGCGAGCACGACGGTTCCGCCGATGATGGTCGCGAGCCCCGGCGTCTGCCCGAGGATGAGTAACGCGAGGATCGTGCTCCCCACGGGTTCGCCGAGGAGTGTGACGCTCACGACGCTCGATTCGACGTACTTCAGCGCCCAGTTGATTATCGTGTGGCCGAAGATTCCCGGCCCGACGGCCATCCCGAGAAAGAGGAACCACTCCGTCGGTCGGTAGGCCGTAAGGGCGACCGTCGCGTCGCTGGTCAGTGCGGCACCGAACAGGACGACGGTGGTCACGCTGTACACGACCGTCACGTACGGAATCAGCGACACGCGCTGGCGGAGCGACCGCCCGGCGAGGACGTATCCCGCCGCCGCTATCGCCCCGACGATCGCGAGTCCGTTTCCGTACAGCGGCCGCGCCCCGGCGACGACGGCGTTCGAGAGCAGGCCGCTCAGCGACATCGCCACCATCCCGAGCAGTGCGACGAAAATTCCGATCATCGTTCGTCGGGTGACGCGTTCGTCGAGCAGCGCCCACGCGCCGACCATGACGAACAGGGGTTGGGATTGGACCAGCGTCACGGACGCCGCGACAGTCGTCCAGTCCAGACTCGCGAACCACGCGATGAAGTGTGCGGCGAGGGCACACCCCGTGACGACGGCGATGAACAGATCCCGCCCCGAGAAGGTTCGCAGGTCGTCCCGATACCGCGTGACCGCGAGCGGCGCGAGAAGGAGCGTCGTGAACAGCGACCGATAAAACGCCTTGATGATACTCGGCGCGTGACTGAGTTCGATGAGGATGGCGCTCGTGCTGACCGCGACGATGGCGACCGCGAGGGCCGCCATCGGGGACACCTCGTCCTCCACGCGCTCGACCATCCCGAACATTACGTGGGGGTTCCGCCGCGGGCCGGTTGAACGTTCCGAACGAGGAAAGCGACGAACTGCGGGAAATCGACCACCATCACATGTGCACCGGAATCCACGAGAGCCAGTGGACGACCCTCTCGGGCGGAATGAGCGGCTTGTGAAGCACCAACCAGTCAAGAAGCATCAGTCCGACGCCGTGGGCCACGACGGACGGAAGCAACGAATCGCAGTTGAAATCCACCACGCCGAACAGCACGTCCGTCGGTGCCGACAGCACGACTTCGATGGGCGGTTTTCCGAGGTGATGGAACGCATAGATCACCGGACTCACGAAGGCGCTCTTGTATCCGATCTTTCGCAGGCCGACGCAGAGAAACCCGCGGTAGTAGGTCTCAGCCGCGAGCACGACGATGAACTGCTTTACCGAGTGCGGGAGAAAGCTCCCGAGCGCCGCGCTCGTCTCCCACATCGGGTAGTACGTCCGAATGGTCGGCAGCGACGACCCGACGACGTAAATCGGAATCACGAACGCCGCGAGAATCAACGTGTTGCGTATCGCCTTTCGATCCACCCGATAGCCAAGGTGACGGCCGTGCGTTATCGCCAGTACGCCGGGAATCAGGATGTACAGCGTCGTGTCGCGGATGACGCGTAGGTTCAGGCTGCCTCCCGTGCTCGGTAGGTACGACCACGAAACCGTGATGATCCCGCCGACGAGGAACGTTAACTGTACCCACGAGAGGCCGAACGACCCGTCCTCGACGTTTCGGGAGAAGTTCACGAATCGTCGGCGGTCGGGACCGGACCCGTGCCGATAACGTCGCGAACTGCGCCGGTAAACGCCTGTTCGGTCTGGAAGTACGTCATCTCGACTTCCTCCAGAATGGCGTCGAGTTGCTGTGGTCCGTCCGGCGTTCGAATCGTCTCGCTTCCTTCCCGGCGCGCGATTTCGCTCTTCTGAATGGGCCAGAACAGCCGCGAAGAGATTCGCGCGATAGGTGCGCCATCGACGGGTTCACCGTCGCCGAGTTCGACGGCGGGTCCCTCGTCTTCGTTATCGTCGGCCATACCGTGGGGTTTGCGAGGGCGCGGATTATGCTTTTCGAACCCACCTTTTACGACGGGAAGTTGACGGCGGTTTCGTAAACGACACGAAACCGCCGTCGCTTCCCTGTAAAAGCTGGACCAAAAGCACTCCTCCCTCCCGGTGGTCGGTCGTCGGCCCGGAAAATCTTCGATTTTCCGGAGTCTCAAAATCGTGGTGCGATTTTGATGGCTCGAAAGACCTGCGGTCTTTCGATGGAATTTCTGGCGATTGGCGGCTGTGTCGGTTGCTGACTCTGGCGGTTGTGTCAATGCGAGATTTCTGGGCGGTTGCGTCACCAGCCTACCGCTCCCTTCGGTCGCTCGAGACTCATCGTCTTCTGGACCAATCAGATCGTAGTCGTTTCCGGGAGGTCGTAGAACAGTCGGTAAAGTAGAAAGAGAGATAGTCGTCTCAGTATCCGATTTCCGACGCACTATCGAATCTATGTATAATAATTCTGATGGCTGTCTGACGTAGTAGTTTAGTAGGAGGACTCCAATGGCAGACACATGACAAGCCTCGGGGAAACGTACGAAGGGCACGGCGGCGTGAAAAAGCGCCCCCGGCGTCTCTATCTCGGCGTCGGCCTGTTTCTCGTCGGGTCGTTGCTCGTCGTCGTGGGAATCCTCGCGGCGACGACGAACCTGTTCTCGGCCGTCGGGTTGGACATGTACGGCGCACGGAAGTTCGCGGGTATCTCCGCCGGACTGGGCGTCCCCGCCGTTTTCGTCGGTGTGTTCGTCGTCCTCCCGGCGACGAGCGACCGCGTGCGCGCGGCGGCGGCCATCGGGTCCAGCATCACGGTTCTCGGCGTCGCCATGTTCTGGTACGCCTACCCGCATCACTGGGCCGGACACGGCCAACACCTCACGCTGCCCGTCGTCGCCGTCTACTTCGTCGGCCTCATGACGACGTTTTGGTGTCTGTTCACTGCCGTCGTCAACTTCAAGACGCGGAACGACCCCGGCGGGACCGTCACGATGGAAGTCACGCGAAAGGGCGAGACGAAAATCGTCGAAGTCGAGAAACCGCGCGGGTTTGGCGGCATCGGCGTCTTCGGCGACGACCCGACCGGCATGGAATCGCCCAGCGCGAAAGCGACCCCCACCGCCCCCGTTAGTGACGGCGGCGCGGCGAGCGACGACATTACCTCGCCGATGGATACCGACCGGCCGTCCGCTTCGTCCCCGGTGGGCCCGACGGACGCGTACTGCGGCAACTGCGTCCACTTCGATTACGTCCGTACTGACACCGGGATGACACCGTACTGCGGACTCCACGACCGGCGAATGACCGACATGGACGCCTGCGACCGCTGGCAGTCCAACCGCTAGAGTTTCGATAGCGTTTCTTCGACCGACTCCCAGTGGCTTCCCTTCCAGAATAGCTTTCCACAGTCCCGACACCGCCATACCCTCTTTCCGTCGGGGACGTGTTCCGGTATCTCCTTTCCCTCACGCTCTCGAACCAGTCGCCCGTTACAGTCCGAACAACGAGCGGGTTCGGAGAGCGAGAGTGAAAATCCGTGCTCCCGCAGTTCTTCCAATTGGTCCTCCACGTCGAGCGACTCGATGCAAATCGCGTCCTCGGAACGCCCCGCGAGTTCCACGTCCCGCGTGAGGAGCGTCCTGTCCTCCGATTCGGCCAGTTCGAGAATCACGTCGTCGTCCTCGACACCCCTGTCCAGCGCGTACGCGGCGTCGTAGCCACACATCCGTAGATACGTCGCGAGCTTTCCCAACATCACGTCGAGAAAGAGGCGGTCCATCAGTGCAGGAACTCGCGGACGCCCGCGGCGTCGCGGGTGTTGAGCACGTCGCGCGCCTCGGCCCAACCGCGCCGCGCGGTGTGAATCCCGTACCTGATGTTCCCGTACTCACCGGGGCTGTGAGCGTCGGTGTCGATGGCGATGGTCGCGCCCTCCTCGACCGCGACCTGCACCGCCGCACCCCAGAGGTCGAGACGGTGCGTGTTGCTGTTGATTTCCAGTGCGACGCCGTTGTCCGCGGCGGCGCTCGCCACTTCGCGCACGTCGAAATCGTGGCCCGGTCGTCGATTGATGAGTCGGCCGCTCGGGTGGCCGAGAATATCGACGCTCGGATGTTCGATCGCCCGAATCAGCCGGTCGGTGGCGTCACCGTCCAGGCTGCTGTGCGGCGAGGCGACGACGATGTCCAGTTCGGCGAGCACGTCGTCACCGACGCTGATTCCGCCGTCCGGATCGATGTTCGCCTCGACGCCGGTGAACACGTCGATGGGGGCGTCCTCGGCGGCCGCACGTACCTCGGCTATCTGTTCTTCGAGTTCCTCGTCGTCCAATCCGACGCCGCCGACCATCCCGGACCCCGTCGCGTGGTCGGAGATGACGATGTAGTCGTGGCCGAACTCGGCCGCACCCTCGATCATCTCCGCGATGGTGTTGTTCCCGTCCGACCAGTTCGTGTGCAGGTGGAGGTCGCCGCGCACGTCGCCCTCCTCGATGAGGTCGGGGAGGTCGTCGTTCAACGCGGCGTCGATTTCTCCGTTGTCCTCGCGCATCTCCGGTGCGATGAGCGGCAGGCCGAGCGCCTCGTACATGCTGGCTTCCGTCTCGCTCGCGACCTTCTCGCCGACGCGCTGGCCTGCGTCGGGGTTCTCGACATCACTCACGTCGAACACGCCGTACTCGTTCACCTTGTACCCCTGTTCGATGGCGTAGTTCCGCAGGGTGATGTTGTGGTTCTTGCTTCCGGTGAAGTACTGGAGCGCGCTGCCGAACTCCTCGGGGACGACGACGCGGAGGTCGATGCGCATGTCCGAGACGCGGATAGCGGCCTTGTCGGTCCCCGACTCGATGACCTCCGTCGCCCGCTCCCAATCTGTGAACGCTTCGATGACCGCCTCCTTCTCGTCTTCCTCGCTCTCTGCGAGCACGTCGATATCTCCGATGGTCTCGCGCCAGCGCCGAAGCGACCCGGCGAGTTCGTGCCGCCCGACGGACGGAATCCCGTCGAAGAAGGCGAGCACTTGGTCCCCGACCGGCCGAGCGTCGCCGAGCAGTTCCCGCCCCCGTACCGTCCGAGCGAACTCGATACCGTCGAGGATGTTCTCCTCCGTCTTGGGACCGTAGCCCTTGATCTCCTGGATCTTCCCCTCGCGGGCCGCTTCCTCCAGGTCGTCCAGCGTTCGAATACCGAGTTCCTCGTAGAGGCTGCCGACCGTCTTCGGGCCGACGCCCTCGACGCGCGTCAGTTCGACCATCTCGACGGGGAGGTTCGCGCGTTCCTCCTCCAGTTCCTCGATTTCGCCGGTCTCGAAGTATTCGATGACTTTGCTCGCAATCGAGTCGCCGACCTGCGGGATTTCCCCGACTGCGTCGGGTCCCTGCTCGGCCAACTCCGCGATGTCCTCCGGGTAGTCGCGGATATTGTCCGCCGCCCGACGGTAGGCCTGCGGTTTGTACTGGACGTCTTGCGCTTCGACCAAGTCGGCGTACTCCTCGAACAACGCCGCGACTTCCTCGTTTCGGCTCATAATCGTGATCGTTTCCCGCTGCTTTCGTTGCCGAGCGCCTGCTGGAGGAACGACATCCACCGTTTCTGGTCGGCGGCCTCCTTGGCACTCCCTTCGGCTTCCAGATTCGTCGGCCCGAGGTTTTCGAGCGCGTTCAGCGCGCGGTCGATGCCGATGATGCTTTCGACCAACTGTTCGCCCTCCTCCTTGGTGATGTCCGCTTCTTCCAGCCGTTCCTTGCGCTGGAGGCGCTCGCGGCGCAGGTTCCGTTTCGCCCGCTCCACGCGGTCGCGTTCGCCCTCCGGGATCGTTTCCCGACGTTTGATTTCGAAGACGAACTCGCGGAGGTCGATCTCCTCTCCCTGCACCGAAATCGACTCGGGAATCGACGCGCCCAGGGTCGCGCTTTCACGTTCGACCCGCTCCAGCAGTCCTTTTCGTTCGTACTCCTTCACATCCCATACTCCTCGGCCAGCAGTCAAAAGCTTCCTGCCCTCTGTACTCGGGACATCACCCGACCGAACTTTCGGGGTCGGCCGACGACCACGACGACCCGGACACGCTGACCGACCAACTGCTGTGGCTTCTGGAATCCGGCTTCGGCCGGTGACAACCATCCGACAGTTCTACAATTTCCCTGTCTACTGTGCGCGGAAATCCGACTCGTTCGACGGTTTCTCGGCGCTCGATTTTGTCCCCTATTTTCCACGTCCGCCACGCACCCAAACCCATTTGACCGGTCGGTTCAAACCATGGAACAATGGCGCAATGCGACGTGTGTGGGCAGAACGAGAATATGCCGTACCAGTGCCGGATGTGCGGCGGGACGTTCTGTGCCGAGCACCGACTCCCGGAGAATCACTCCTGTCCGGGGTTGGACAAGTGGAACGACCCGGAGGGAGTGTTCGACAGTGGCTTCGATGACAGTGCGAACAACAGCGGCGGTCGATTCAGCGCCGCCGCCCGCACTGGCGGCCCGCTGAGCTACTTCCGCGGGAATATGACGTTCGTGTTCCTCGCGCTGATGGTTGGGACGTTTATCGCGGAAATCGTCGTCCTCAACGTGATGGGGGATGTGGCGCTGTTCGACAAACTGTTCGTCCTCCAGACGAATCACATCGCCCGCGTCTGGACGTGGGTCACGTCCATCTTCGCACACGACCCATACAGTTTCTTCCACATCCTCTTCAACGGTATCGTGCTGTACTTCTTCGGACAGGTGCTGGAGCGGTACATCGGGAGCAAGAAGTTCACCGCGTTGTTCCTCGGGAGCGGTATCCTCGCCGGACTGGCACAGGTCGGCGTCGTCGGATTGATGGGCGGAAACGCCGCAGTTCTCGGCGCGAGCGGCGCTATCATGGCCGTCATGGGGGTCCTCACGGTTCTGAACCCGAACATGAAGATTTACATCTACTTCATCCTCCCGGTGCCGCTCTGGGTGGCGACCATCGGCTTCGCCATCTACTCCGGATTCGTGAGCGTCTCCGCCGGACCAGGCGCGAACGGCGTCGCCCAACTGGCCCACCTGACCGGGCTGGGAATCGGCCTGCTGTACGGCGCTTGGTTGAAAAATCGCGGTACGGGTGGTCCCTCCGAACTCGATATCGGCGGGGGCGGTGGACGTGGCGGGATGGGTGGCGGAGGCCGCCGCCGGTTCTGATGAAATGACCGACCTCGCCCACCCCGAATTCGTTCCGGACGCGTCGCTCTCGCGCGAGGAGATGGAAGCGCTCCAGTACGAGGTGGCGGAGACGGCTATTTTCGAGGACGCGTTCGACTTCGACGCGGAGAGCGTTCGTGCGGAAGCGACCGACGAGGAGCAGACGCACTTGCCGACCGGTGACGAGACGCCCGCAACCAATGACTCCCCCATCGTCGTCGGCGTGGACCAAGCCTTCATCGACGACCTCGCCGTGAGCGCGCTCGTCGCGTCGCGGGACGGGGAGGTCGTGGAGCGCGTCCACGCCGCCGTCGAGACGGAGATTCCGTACATCCCCGGACTGCTGTCGTTCCGGGAGGGAACCGCAATTTTGCGCGCCTTCGAGAAGTTGACCGTCTCGCCCGACCTCGCCGTGGTGGACGGAAGCGGACGGATTCACTTCCGGCAGGCCGGAATCGCCACGCACATCGGCGTGATGCTGGACCTGCCGACCGTCGGCGTCGCCAAGAACCTGCTCTGTGGCGAGTTGCGCGACCCGCCGCAGGGGCACATGGACGCAGGCGAGCGCGTGCCGGTCGTTGCGAACTCGCGGGTCAGCGCGCCCGACGGAACGGTCATCGGGTACGCGCTCCAGTCGCGTCAGTATCCGAACCCCGAGAAGCGCCACATCAACCCGTTGTACGTTAGTTCGGGCCATCGCGTGAGCGCCGAGACGACCGCGGATTTGGTCTGGCAGCTCTGTGCGGGTTACAAACTTCCCGAACCGACGCGGCGGGCGGATGCCTACGCTGATGACGTGAAGGAAACCGTTGATACTTAGCCACCCCCGTCCGAAGGAAACCCCATGGCTGAGACTGTGCTGATAACTGGCTGTTCGTCGGGAATCGGTCGGGAGGCTGCGCTCTCGTTTCTCGCGGACGGCTGGGAAGTGTATGCGACCGCTCGAAACCCCGCCGATATCGAGACGCTCGGGGAGAAGGGCTGTACCATTTCGACGCTCGACGTCACCGAGGACGAGGATGTGGAGCGCGTCATCGGGAGGATCATCGACGAGCACGGCCACCTCGACTGCCTCGTCAACAACGCGGGCTACGCTCAGCCCGGTCCCGTCGAGGACGTGCCGATCGAACAGGTTCACGCGCAGTTCGACGTGAACGTCTACGGGCCGCTTCGACTGGCCCGCGCCGCATTGGAGCACATGCGCGAGCGCGGAAAAGGGACCATCATCAACGTCTCCAGCGCGGTCGGCCGCGTGGCGGTGCCCGGCATGGGAATCTACAGCGGGTCGAAGTTCGCGCTGGAAGGTATCTCGGACTCCCTTCGCGGCGAAGTCTCCGAGTACGACGTGGACGTCGTGTTGGTCGAACCCGGCCCGGTCGACACCGAGTTCTACGACCGCGCGAGCGACGAGGTCGAAGGCGTCGAGCGCTCCGGTGGATACGAAAGTTTCTACAAGATGTACGGCGACCGGCAGGCCATCGACGGCGGCATGCCCGGCGCGGTCCACCCCAAGGAAGTCGCCGACACCATCCTCGACGCGGCGAACGTTCAGCACCCGAACGCCCGCTATCAGGTCGGGACGATGGCGCGGATAACCGAGTACGCGCGCATCCTTCCCGCCGCGTGGCTCGACAAACTGTACGGGACGTTCTCCGACCTCTCGACCAATGACTGGGTCAAGAAGTTCTTCGACTGATTCGGGAAGCGCGACGAGTGGGCGTGTTTGATTCTTTTGTGATTGCAGTTCCGGAGATAATTACCTCGAAAGTCCCCGCTCGCTTCGTTGTGCTGTTTTCGATTGTTTTACGAGTGCAGTTGCTGGGACGTAGACCGCCTCGAAAGCCCCCGCCCGCTCGCGGCCGCTCGACCGACATCTTGGTTCGACTCGCTTCGCTCGTCTTCACCAAGAGAGGTCGCCGAGACGCCCACGATACACGCGAGCGGGCGGCCCCTTTCAACCCACCCACACCACCGCACCGCCCCGCACCACAATCCTCCCCAGCCGATTCCTTCGCTCCTTTTAGTCGCTCAGTCATCCCTTGCGCGATAGCCAATCAGACCCTCGGATGACCGCTATCCTCGGGCCTGCTGGCCCGCGCGCCACTCGGTTGGATAGGCTGCACGATACGGTTCAACCGCACGGCGCGCGACGGAAGGAGCGTCGGAGCGAATCGGCTGGGGAGGCGTGTGGGCGGTTGCGGGGCGGATGCGGTAATTCATGCGGCTCGGTACTTGCAGTCTCAAAATACAGACACCTCGTAGCAAGCGGGGGCTTTCTACGTCGTCGTCGCGGTAGTTATGTTCTCAGTAAAATGTTGGCGTTCCCGTCGAATCAGTCCAAACAGGCGGCGACGACGCGCAACATCTCCTCGCCGCGAACCTCGTCGGCGAACAGCGGGACGCGTTTGATGGTGTGCCCGCGGAACACGTCCTGTGCTTCCCGAAGCGCGCCCTGTTGGACCTCCCAGCGCTGTTGGCAGAACTCACAGTCGTCGAGGTTCGGGGTGGCGAACCGATCCGAATCGACCGAATCGGTCACGTCCGTGAGGTTCTCCATCACGCGGTTGACGACGACGGTTCCGACCGGGATTCCGAACTCCTCCAGTCGCGCGAGCAGGCGCTTGGATTCGAAGACGCTCATCTCCTCGGGAATCATGACGACGCGGAAGTCGGTCCGCGACGGGTCCCGCAGCGTCGTCCGGAGTTCCTGAATTCGTTCCTTGAGCACGTCGAGATTCTCCATTCCTTCCTCGGGGTCCGCACCGCCGCCGAACACGTCCTTCACGCCGTCCATCATCCCGCTCAATCGCTGGCGCAGGCTCATCATCCGGCCCACCATCGTGTCCATCAGTTCGGGCAGTTCCAGCAACCGGAGGGTGTGGCCCGTCGGCGCGGTGTCCACGACGACGCGGTCGAACCGCTCGTCGTCCAGAAACTCGATTAGCTTCTGCATCGCGGCGGCCTCGTCCGCGCCGGGCATCGCCCCGCCGAGGAGCGACGCCATCGGGCCATCCTCCTCGTCGCCGAGCATGCCGCCGAGCGGACTCCCTTCGCCCATCATTCCGGCCTGTTCCTCCAGCGCGGCGTCCGGATCGATCTTCGCCGCGTAGAGGGGAATATCCTCCCGAATGCGCGTCGCTTCCGCCGGAATGTCGTACTCGAACGTGTCCGACAGGGAGTGTGCCGGGTCGGTCGAGACGACGAGCGTTCGCGTCCCATCGCGCGCGCTCGCCAGCGCCGTCGCGGCGGCCATCGTCGTCTTTCCGACGCCGCCTTTGCCGCCGTACAGCACGTACTCAGGTGCATCGATCCCCGCGGGGACGACGTCCTCGTCGATTTGCTCGACGGGTTCCACGTCGATTTCGGCCATACCGGTGCTATCGGGCCGAAGTTTACGTACCTTCTGTTGTCCGCATCACGAAGGCGAAGCGAATGTAGTTGGAATCCACTCCACTCGACACTCTGTTTTCTCACCACCCTATTCGCAACCTTTCCCGTAACCCGTCTCCTTTTGCCGTCCGGTTCCCAACCCACTCCCAATGACTCTCACCAAGCGGATCATCCCGTGTATCGACGTGGACTTGGACGACGACGGGAACCCGGCGGTGTACACCGGCGTCAACTTCGAGGACTTACAGTACACGGGCGACCCCGTCGAGATGGCGCGCCAGTACAACGAGGCGGGCGCGGACGAGTTCGTCTTCCTCGACATCACGGCCAGCGCGGACGGCCGCGAGACGATGTTGAACGTGGTCTCCTCTGTCGCCGACGAGGTGTTCATCCCGCTGACCGTCGGCGGCGGCATCCGAACCCGCGAGGACATCAAGGAGACGCTGCGCGCCGGAGCGGACAAGGTGTCCATCAACACCGCCGCGCTGGAGCGCCCGGAACTCGTGACGGAGGGGGCGACGGCGTTCGGCAGTCAGTGTATCGTCATCAGCGTCGACGCCCGCAGGCGGTTCGACGAGGAGGGTGAACACTACGAACAGGTGGACGGCGAGTCCTGCTGGTTCGAGTGCACGGTCAAGGGCGGCCGCGAGGGGACCGGTATCGACGTGGTCGAATGGGCGAAGGAAGCCGAGTCGCGCGGCGCGGGCGAGTTGTTCGTCAACTCCATCGACGCGGACGGGACGAAGGACGGCTACGACGTGCCGCTGACGAAGGCCGTCTGCGATTCGGTTTCGACGCCCGTCATCGCTTCGTCGGGGTGTGGCGGCCCGGAGGACGCGTACGAGGTGTTCACCGACGCGAACGCGGATGCGGCGCTCGCGGCGTCCATCTTCCACTTCGGCGAGTACTCGATTCGGGAGGTAAAGGAGTACCTCGCGGACCGTGACGTGCCGGTTCGGATGTGACTTTCCGGTCACTCGTCGTGCATCACGAAGACCGAAACGAAATACGAACCCGAAAACTCAGGCGCTCGTGAACGCTTCGTGGAACGCGCCCGTTTTGTCTTTGACGTTCTGTGCACCCGCCTCCAAGGCGTCGATGGGATCGACCCCGTCCTCGGTTTTGACGGTGAGGAGGGGGTCAGTCTGTCCACCCGACTGCTCGGGGTTCAGGTCGTAGGTCGCCGCCGCGACGCCCTCGGTTTCGAGGAGTGCACCCTTCAACACGTTCATGAAGGTGTGGTCCTCGCCCCCGATTTCGATCCGGAGTTCCGTATCGCTCTTCTCGATAACCCGCAGTTCCATACCACTGAATTCTCCATTCTCGCGTTTCAATCTTGCGAACGCGTGTTTCCGTGTTCACGGATCGCCGCATCGAGGTGGGAGCGTTCGAACTGGCGCTTGGAGAGCACCTGCTCGACAGCGAGCGCTCGGGAGCGGGGAAAACGGGAAAACGAGTTCGCG
Source organism: Haladaptatus sp. AB643 (assembly GCF_024136975.1). Lineage (NCBI taxonomy): Archaea > Methanobacteriati > Methanobacteriota > Halobacteria > Halobacteriales > Haladaptataceae > Haladaptatus > Haladaptatus sp. AB643. The sequence continues at coordinate 15,081 of NZ_JAMYJW010000004.1, read as the reverse complement.
GTCAGAAGTCGATCTGCGAACCGAAGTAGATCACGACGACGAGGAAGATCCACACCGCGTCCACGAAGTGCCAGTACATCGAGACGGTCGTCACGGAGACGTGACGATCCGCGGAGTACTGCCCGTACAGCGAACGAACCAACACGATGCCCAGGAGCACCGCACCCATCGTCACGTGCAGCCCGTGCAGTCCGGTCAGACCGAAGAACGCGCTGTTGAACACGCCACCGGTGAAGGTGAATCCCTTTTCGATGATGAAGTCGTAGTACTCGTACACCTGCCCGCCAAGGAATATGACACCCAGCACGAGCGTCGTTGCGAGACCGGCGATGAATCCACTCCTGTTGTTCTTTCTGAGTTGGATGTGCGCCCAGTGAATCGTGACACTGCTGGCCAGTAGCAGTATCGTGTTGATGAACACGATCGAACTGACGACGTCGGGAACCTCTCCGATCGACGGGGGCCACGTCCCGACCCGGATGAAGAAGTAGTAGACGAACCCGGCACCGAACGTCGCGATTTCGGTGCAGAGGAACATTATCATCCCGAAGCGTAGCTTCGGCGAGCCGGATGACTCCTTGCTCCAGAAGTGCTTGACGAAGGCGTGATACACCCACCCGTACAGTCCGCTGAGGAAGACCGCGGCGGCACAGATGAACACGATGGGGCCGACGTTCGGCCCGACCATGGTGTCCCCGCCGTGTCCCAGAATGTACAGTGCGGCACCGACGTAGAACCCTGATGCGCCGAGTACCGTGATGATCGGCCACCACGACGCCTCGCCGAAGCCTTTCGGCCAGTCTTCGACGGCCGGGAGGTGATGGCCGTGCTCCTCTGTCGAATCGTCCGTTACCGTCATACAGAGACGGTTGCGGCCCGACTACTAAAAATGCACCCAAAGGCGCTCGTCGGACGAACTGTCGGCGATGGTTTCAGTATGCCTGAGTCATCACTACGGAATCATCATCGAAACGGAAAAAATCGGTATTACGCCGACGAGTTGTTGCCGCCTGCAGTACTGTTACCGCTCGAACTGTTGTTGCCACCCGCAGTACTGTTGTTACCGCCGCTGCTCGAACTGTTGTTCCCGCCGTTGCCGCTCGAACTTCCGCCGGAGTTCTTCTTCTCCTGCTGTTTCAGCCACTTTTCGTACTTGGCGTTCGAGACGACGTGCACCTTGCTCAGCATGACCGAGTGACCGGAGCCACAGTACTCAGCACAGTACACCTGATACGTGCCTTCCTTCGTGACTTTCGTCTTGATGGTGTTGTTCTCGCCCGGTATCGCGTCCTGTTTCAATCCGAGTTTGGGAACGTGGAACGAGTGTATCCAGTCGGTCGACGTGACGTTGAAGTACACCGGTCTGTCCTTCGGGATGTAGAGGTCCGTCGACCCCGTGATGTTGTGCTCGGGGTAGTTGTAGGTCCAGAAGTAACGCTGACCGATGACGTCGACGGTGACCGCGTTCGGTTCCTTGTTCATCGTGTCCTTCGGCGTCACCGTGACGTACTGGTTCGCCATGACACCGTAGGATGCGACACCGACGAAGAGGAGGACGATTGCGGTTGCGACCGTCCACGTGATTTCGAGCCGTCGGTTCTCCTTCGTCGGTTTCGGGTCGTCGTTGTTGCGGAACTTCCAGACGGTGTAGAAGAGAATCCCCTCGACGAGGATCGAGATGGGGATCGCCGCGTACAACAACTGGCTGTTGAGCGTCCGAATCAGGGAGTCTGTCGTCGAATTGTAGGCCGCTACAGGGTCGACAGCGACCGCGAGGAACATCGCGCCGAGGGCCGCGATGAGTCCCATCCGCTTGGAATCCATATTGGCCTAGCCTTCGGAAGTGATCCATAAATATGTGCTGACTTCACTGCCGTCGAAAGTCGGATGGTCTAAGTACGCGGGGATACAATTCGTCAGACAACGGTGCCATTGCAGGATTCCTCATCCGGACGGTTCGAACGTGCACTGACAGCGACCGTTGTCGGCGTCTATCTCCTGGTCGTCGTCGGTGCGACGACCTCGCTCGTCAACGCCGTCTCCGCGTGCCCGACGTGGCCCGCCTGCAACGGCCATTGGATCGTTCCGTTCCACGATCCGAAACTCATCATCGCGTGGACCCATCGCGTGGTCGCGCTCGTCGTCGGCCTGCTGTTGTTCGCCACGACCGTGCTGGCGTTCCGTCGTAACTCCAGACCGCGCGTGAAAGCGGGAATCGGATTCGCCGCGATACTCTACCCGATACAGGTCGTCCTCGGCGCGTATGCGGCCACCTCCGCGACGACGACCTCGTTCGCCGACATCCACCTCGTCGTCGGCATGGCGATCTTCACCGGTGTCGTCCTCGCGCTCGCGTGGACGCTCGAACCCGAAGAGTCGGACGGGGCGGTCGGTATGACGTTCACCGACCCGGAACCCATCGACGAACCGACCGAAACCGGCGACCTCGTCGGCATCACGGCGACCGCGTACGCCTACTTCCGCCTGATGAAACCGCGTTTGATGTGGTTGCTCTGTCTCGTCGCCTCGGCGGGGATGGCGCTCGCGGCCGGATCCGATACGTTGCAGGTGAGTACCATCGTCGCCACGCTCACCGGTGGTGTCCTCTCCATCGGCGCGAGCGGGACGTTCAACCACGTCCTCGAACGCGACGTGGACAAGCGGATGAACCGCACCGCTGACCGTCCCGCCGCGACGGCACAGATTCCGCTTCGGAACGCCATCGCCTTCGGCTTCCTACTGGCCGCCGCGTCACTGGCCGTCTTCCTCTCGGTGAACCTGCTCGTCGCCATCTTCGGCCTGTTCGCCATCGTGTTCTACAGCGTGATCTACACGCTCATCCTGAAGCCGAACACGGTGCAGAACACCGTCATCGGCGGGTTAGCCGGGTCACTTCCGGCGCTCATCGGCTGGGCCGCCGTCTCCGACGATGTCGGTCTGCCTGCGCTGGTGCTGGCCGGCGTCATCTTCCTGTGGACGCCCGCCCACTTCTACAACCTCGCGCTGGCGTACAAGGACGACTATGCGCGCGGTGGATTCCCGATGATGCCCGTGGTTCGCGGCGAGGCCGAAACCCGAAAACACATCCTGCTGTGGTTGGGTGCGACGCTGCTCGCGTCGGGGGTCCTCGCCACGGTGACGACCCTCGGTTGGTTGTACGCGCTCACGACCATCGTGTTCGGGGTGGTCTTCCTGGTCGCGGTCGTTCAACTCCACCGCGAACGCGACGACAAGGCGGCGTTCCGCTCGTTCCACGCGTCGAACGCCTACCTCGGGGCGCTGTTGCTCGCCATCGTCGTCGATTCACTCGTACTATGAGCACCGCATTCACACGCTATCGGCCGTCCCACGAATCGCTGCTGTTGGGAGCGGTCGTGCTGAACGCGGAGTTGTTCGCGCTGCTGGCCTTTCTCGCCGTCAAGGGACTGTCCCACGGCTATGGCTTCCGTTACCTGCTCTACCCCTTCATCTGGATAAACGTCGGGCTGTACGCGGTGTGGAAGACGAACCCGGTTCGAACGAACGAGCGCGACCGGTGGGTCGCGCTCGCCATCGGTATCGGGTATTTCGTCGTCGTCGCGTACTTCGGCGGCCTGTTCGGCCGCACCGGTGCGCTCCCCGGTTCGCTGGCGAACGGGTTTCGAATCTCGTGGCTCCCGCCGGGATGGGGACCCGCACTGCTGTATCACAACAGCGTGTTTCGCGTCGAGATTCTGCCGTTCAAACTGATCGGCTACCTCTCGCTCGCGTATCTCGTCTACGCCACCGTCCTCGACGCGGCGGGGTCCGCGGTTTCTGGGCTCCTCGGTCTGTTCTCCTGCGTGAGTTGTTCGTGGCCCATCGTCGCGTCGCTCATCACGGGGGTCGCTGGCGCGGGATCGGGACTCGCCGCGACGGTTTCGTCCGGTTCCTACGACATCTCGACGGTCGTGTTCGTCGTCACCGTCCTGTTGCTGTACTGGCGGCCGACGATTCGGTGGGGACGACAAAGTTCATAGCATCCCACCCGCCGTCGAAAAACGAATCGAGCGACTGCGGCGGGCGATGGAGAGAGAACTGGGGTGGTCGATGGAGCGGGTATCGGTCGGATCGATGGGCTGAACGTGGACGATGCTGAATAATTATTCGGGCAAAACTATCTTGGCTCAGTCAGTTCCGCTTTCGATGTGATGTCGGTCGACGGACCGCTTGGTGGTCGAATCGAACTCCTTACTTAGCAACGGCGAGAAGTTCCGGGCATGTCCGACGCACTCGTCGCCGAGAACGTTCGGAAGGAATACGGCGACACCGTCGCACTGAACGGTGTCTCCCTCTCGGTCGGCGCGGGCGAAGTGTTCGCGCTCATCGGGCCGAACGGGGCGGGCAAGACAACACTCATCCGGTCATTGACCGGGACGATGACTCCCGACGGCGGGAGCGTTTCCATCCTCGGTGCACCACCCGGTAACGTGGACAAGTCACGGGTGGGACTGCTTCCGCAGTCGTTCGACCCTCCGGCCCGGCTTTCGGCCCGCGAACTCGTCGCGTACTACGCGGGCCTGTACGACGGTGCCCGTGACCCCGACGATGCCCTCGCCGACGTCGGTCTCACCGACACGGGTGACACGTGGTACGAGAACCTCTCCGGGGGACAGCAACGCCGGGTCTGTGTGGCCGCGACGCTGGTCAACGACCCCGACATCCTCTTTCTGGACGAGCCAACGACCGGAATCGACCCGGCCGGACGCCGCGCGCTCTGGGGACTCGTCGAGGACCTCGCGGACGGCGGAACGACGGTCTTTCTGACGACCCACTACATGGCCGAAGCGGAACAACTGGCCGACCGGGTCGGACTCCTCGCGGACGGCGAAATCGTCGCCGTCGGAACGCCCGACTCGCTCATCGGCGAGTACGGCGGCGAGAGCCGACTCGTCGTGGAAACCGCGACCCCGCGGTCCTCCGTCGAGATGGGATACACCGTCGAGGAGACCGAATCCGGACTGGTGTTCGACGGTGTCACCCCCGCCGACATCGGGGAGGTCGTCACGGACTTGAACAGCCGCGGTGTCGAGTACGAGGCCCTGACGTGGACCGAACCGGACTTGGAGGACGTGTACCTCAGACTGACAGGCGCACCGCTCGGGCCGGAAACCACGCGTCGTGCCGGTGAGGCCGCCATCGTCGGAGGTGACCAATGACGTCGTTCGGTCGCGTCCGGTCGGAGGCCGGTGCGGCGTGGCGGTCGTTCCTCCGCCGTCGCACCGCCGTGTTCTTCACGTTCTTCTTCCCGGTCATCCTCATCCTCATCTTCGCGGTGCTGGTGCAGACGAATCCGGGTTCGGGTGGCTCGGGCGGCCTGTTCTCGAAACCCCCGGCGTACTACCTGCCGGGCTACCTCGCCGTCGTCGTGCTGTTCACGCCCCTCTCGCGCGTCGGGAGTTCGGTCTCCCGGCACCGCGAGTCGAACCGCTTCGAGAAGTTGGCGACCACGCCGCTCACCAGAGCCGAATGGCTGCTCGCACACACCCTCGTCAACGTCGTCATCATCGGCCTCGCGGGCGTCATCATCCTCGTGCTAATGACCCTCGTGACGAGCACGGGCGTCTCCCTCGCCACGTTGCCCGCCGTCGCGGTCTTCATCGCGCTGGCGGTCGCGCTGTTCTGCGGTCTCGGTTCGCTGCTGGGGAGTTACGCCGGGTCCTCGGACGGCGTCATCGCCGCCAGCAACGCCATCGCCCTGCCGTTGTTGTTCCTCTCGGACACGTTCGTCACGCCGGACCTCCTGCCGTCGTGGTTCCGTCCCATCATGAACATCTCGCCGCTGACCTACTTCGCACGCGGCGTCCGAACCCTGACGTACTCCCACGGGGCCGTCGGCGGTGACTTGGTCGTCCTCGCCGCCCTCGCCGTGTTGTTCTTCCTCGCCGGGTCCTACGCGATTCCGGAGACGGACTGATCGGCGCTCTCGCCCCACGTTCGTCGTGACCGGACAGGGGCTTTCGAAGCCTCTCATCGGCGCGAAACATCACACGAGAACTACAATCAACCCCAATTCGTGACGAGCGTCGTCACTCGAAACGAGTCGATCTACTCCTGCAGAACGAGCCGTCTTCCGTCCATATCTCCATCTTGTGACGAGAAGCACTTAAACGAAATCCCCCAGTCACGCCGTCGAATCCGTTTCTCCGGAGAGAAAATCCGGTAAGGGTCCTGTGAAACCGTAGATGCTATACACCTCTCGCCGGAACTATCTCGATAATGAACGATACGGCCACAGACGTCTCTCGGAAGCAGGCGTGGCTGATGGCGGCGCGGCCACACACCCTTCCGGCGGCCGCCGCGCCCGTCATCGTGGGCATCGGGCTCGCGCTTCACGAGAAGCAGTTCGCGCCGCTTCCGGCGCTCGCGGCTTTCATCGGCGCGGCGCTGATCCAGATCGGGACGAACTTCGCCAACGACTACTACGACGCCGTGAAGGGCGTCGATACCGACGAACGGACGGGATTCACCCGCGTGACACAGTCGGGGCTCATCGCGCCGAACGAGGTCAAACGGGCGATGTACGGCACCTTCCTGCTCGCCATCGTCGTCGGGGTCTACCTCGTCTATGTCGGGGGATTACCGATCCTCGTCATCGGCCTCGCGAGCGTCATCAGCGGCATCGCCTACGCTGGCGGGCCGTTTCCGCTCGGCTCACACGGACTGGGCGACCTGTTCGTCTTCGTCTTCTTCGGCGTCATCGCCGTGATGGGGACGTTCTACGTGCAGGCCGCGAGCCTCGTCGCCACGCCGTTCCCGCTCGGAATTCCGGGGGGAACCGTCACGATGACCGCGTTCCTGGCGAGCCTCCCGGTCGCGGCCATCTCGACGAACATCCTCGTCGTCAACAACGTCCGTGATTTGGAGAACGACAGGAAAGCGGGCAAAAAGACGCTGGCGGTGCTCATCGGCTACCGTGCGAGTCGCGGCGAGTTCATCGGTATGCTCGCCCTTTCCTACCTCGTCCCCATCTACTTCGCGACCACGTCGGCGTTCGGTCTCGCCGTCCTCCTGCCGCTCATCACGGTTCCGTACGCCGCGATGATCACCCGGACGATGCTCACGAAGACGTCGGGCGAGGCACTCAATCCCGCGCTCGAACAGACCGGAAAACTGCTGGCCGCCCACGCGGTCTGTTTCGCCATCGGTATGACGGTATGATCGTCGAAACGCACGAGTTCTCGCTTCCGCTGGAGTCGCCGCTCGACACGGCACACGGCCCCATCGAGCACCGAAAAGGCATCCTCATCCGCATCGATGACGGCGACTACGTCGGCATCGGCGAGGCGACGCCCCTTCCGGGGTGGACCGAATCCCTTCCGGCGTGTCGCGCGGCCATCGCGCACGTCGATGACCCCGAAAGCGCACTGTCGTCCCTCGAATCGACACCGGCGGCCAGACACGGCTTCGCGCTCGCGCTGGCGGACCTGCGGGCGAAGCGGGAGGACCAACCGCTGTATCGGTTTCTCGGCGGGCCGGACCACGTCGAGTCGGTTCCGGCCAACGCCACCGTCGGCGACTGTTCGCGTACCGAGACCGTGGCGGCGGTGACGGACGCGGTCGATTCCGGGTTCGAGTCCGTGAAGGTGAAAGTCGGCGCACGTTCGCTTACGGACGACGTGTCCCGCCTCCGGGCGGTTCGGGATGCGGTCGGATCGGACGTCGAACTCCGCGTCGATGCGAACGGCGGGTGGTCACGCGCGGAGGCACGCGAAGCGTTTCACAAGTTCGACTCGCTTCGAATCGCCTACGTCGAACAACCGCTTCCGGCCGACGACATCGACGGTCTCGCCAACCTGCGCGGCCGGTCGGTCGGCGTCGCCGTGGACGAGTCCATCGCAGAAATGTCGGCCGAGGCGGTCCTCGACACGGGTGCCGCCGACGTGTTGATCTGCAAACCGATGGTGATCGGCGGGCCGGACCGGGTCGTGGAGGTAGCGAAACGCGCCCGAGAGGAGGGCGTCACGCCGGTCGTCACGACCACCATCGACGGCGTCGTCGCCCGGACGGCGGCGATTCACGCGGCGGCCGCGATTCCCGACCGTCTCGCCTGCGGGGTGGCGACCGGGACGCTGCTGGGTCGGGATCTGGGTCCCGACCGGACGCGACTCGTGGACGGGTCGGTCAGCGTTCCGCAGGAACCCGGAAACGGCGTGGCGGATACGTGGGGTGAGTCATGAACGAACGAGGAGTAAACGACCGAGGAATGAACAAGCGAGAAGCGAACGAGCGAGGGATGAACGAACGGGGAGTAAACGAGCGACCGATGAACGAACCGCCGATGAACGATTGGCTCTCGCATCGGGCGGACGTGTCGCCCGACCGAACCGCCATCGTCGAAGCGGCGGACGGCACCGAGTGGACGTACGCGGAACTCGATTCGGCGGTCGAGCGGATTGCCGAAAAGCTGGCCGGATTGGGACTCGGGAAAGGGGATCACCTCGGCATGCTGATGGAGACCCGGATGGAGGGCGTGCTGCTCGTCCACGCCGCGATGCGGTTGGGCTGTGTGCTCGTCGGACTGAACGTCCGTCTGGCCACCCCGGAACTCCGCCGACAGGTCGCGGTGACGGATCTATCAGTCCTCGTCTGCGAGGCCGACACCGAAACGGTGGCTCACGAAATCGCTGCGGAGGGGATGGATGGTGAAACCACTCGAAACGTCCCCGTGGTGTCCGTCGATGTATCGACGGACACCACGCTTTCGGCGTGTGAGGGGGCGGAGTTCGAACGTGCGGAGTGGTCGCGTGCGGACCCGCAGGTCCTCCTGTTCACGTCGGGGACCACCGGCAACCCGAAAGCCGTCACGCTCACGATGGGTAACCTGTACGCCAGCGCGACCGCCTCGGCGTTCCGCCTCGGCGTCCTCCCGGGCGACCGCTGGCACCTCTGTCTCTCGACGTACCACATGGGCGGCCTCGCACCGCTCCTGCGCTCCGCGCTGTACGGAACGACGGTCGTCGTGCAGGAAGGCTTCGACACCGAGGACACCCGTTCGTTCCTCCGGACGTACAGGGCGACCGGGGTTTCGCTCGTTCCGACGATGCTCCGGCGGTTGCTGGACGAGGGAAACCTCTCGGACTCGCTTCGTTTCGTCCTCCTCGGCGGGGCACCCGCCCGCGACGACCTCATCGCGGAGTGTTCGGAGCGCGACGTGCCGGTCTGTCCGACCTACGGCATGACCGAAACCGCCTCACAGATCGCCACCGCGACCCCCGACGAAGCGGTTTCACACCTCGGAACGGTCGGTCGACCACTCGTGTTCACGGACGTCTCCGTCGTCCGCGACGACGGGACGCTCGCACCGACCGGGGAACCCGGCGAACTCGTCGTCTCCGGACCGACCGTGATGGCTGGCTACTACGGCAATCCCGACGCGACTGACGAGGCGTTCGGCGAGCACGGCCTTCGGACGGGTGATGTCGGCTACCGCGACGAGGGTGGCCGTCTCTGGGTGTTGAACCGCCGCGCCGACCGCATCGTCACCGGCGGCGAGAACGTCCATCCCGGCGAAGTCGTGGACGTACTCCGCGACCACCCCGACGTGTCGGAAGTCGCGGTCGTCGGCGTCGAGGATGACGAGTGGGGCGAGCGAATCGCGGCGCTGGTCGTGCCCGCCGCCGAGACGTCCGTGACGCTGGACTCGGTGCGCGAGTTCTGCGATGGTCGCCTCGCCGGGTACAAACACCCGCGGCTTCTCGACACCGCCGTCGAACTCCCCAGGACGACCTCCGGAACCATCGACCGCGAGGCGGTTCGCGAGCGGTTCCGGTGATCGGCGATTTTACGATTGTTGTATCTGCAGACTCACGGAGCGCTGGATTCCCAACCCGTTGCCCGTGCTCACGTCGAGGTTTTCCTTGAATTTCGCTTCGGCGTTCGAAACTGGCGAAATCTGACCCCGAATTTCCCCCTCGGGATACTGCTTCGTGTGGACGTTGACGTACGCCTCCCCGGTCTCGATGACGCTCGCTAGCTGTGTTAGCGGTTCGTTCTTCAGTGGCCCAACGAGGTCGCTCGAATCGAACGTTCCCGACGCGAGCACGCCGTTGAACTCGCCGGAGAACTGCTGTCCGTTGGTCGCTTTCGGACTCGGATACAGCCAGACGACGACGGCCCCGCTCTGTCCCTTCCGGCCCATGTGGATGTGTGCTTCCGTGACGTCCTCCAGTTTGGAGACGAGCAGGACGTACCGGACGTTCTCCCCGGCCTGGGTGAACATTGCTACCCCGTTGGCGTCCGTTTTGACGTTCTTCGGTTGATTTTCGCCCGTTATCTCGCCCGTGCTGAACGACGGACTGCCGCTCATCTGTGCGGACCCGACGCCGGTTCCGAGCGCTCCCATCCCGACCCCCAGCGTCGCGCCGGTCTTCAGTACATCGCGTCTGTGTGTCATGTTCGAAACTCCCCAGGGTAGTCACGACGAGGATTCGCATAAACGGCGGGGCCGACGAAGCCTTTTATCGAATCGAGACTAACCTCTCCACGTGTGTACACTCATCGTCGCGTGGCAGGTTTTCGAGGACGCACCCGTCGTCGCGGCCGCGAACCGTGACGAAGCGTTCGGTCGGCCTTCCCGCCTGCCAAGGGTGCTCGACCGGGATCCGACGGTCGTCGCCCCGCAGGACGAGGAGGCGGGCGGCACGTGGATCGGGTACAACGATTCGGGGTTGTTCGTCGGCGTGACGAACCGCTGGGTCGAACTGGAGGGCGAGCGCTCCCGTGGCCTGCTGGTACGCGACGCGCTGGCCCACGAGTCGGCCGCATCCGCCCGCGAGTTCGTCACCGGTGAACTCGACGAACACCGATACGCCGGATTCAACCTCCTGCTCGCGGACGCTAACGAGGCGACCCTCCTGGAGTGGGACGGCACGCTCGAAACGACGCGATTCGATCCCGGCGTCCACGTCGTCGTCAACCGTGGCTTCGACGCGAACGCCTCGAAATCCGAACGGATTCTGCCGCACGTCGACGTGACCGTGGACGACCCGCCGTCGCTCCCCGAATGGCGAGCATCGGCGAAGGACATCCTCCGAAATCACGACATCGGCGTCTGTGTCCACGGCGACGGATACGGAACCCGCTCGTCGTCCATCGTGACCGTGTTCGAGGACGGTACCGGGAGTTACGAGTTCGCCGACGGCCCCCCTTGTGAAACCCCCTACGATAACGTGGAAGGTCACATTTAAACGCCCGCCCCTCCCTGTATTGAACATGAGCACGGCAACGTCCGAGGAGGACCTCACCGAGGACGAGTACAACGGCCTCGAACTCGTCCGCGAGACGGGCGGCATCCATCAGAGCGACTTCTGGAAAAACCTCGATGTCTCGTCGCGCAAGGGTAGTCGAATCGTGGAGTCGTTGGAGCGACAGGGGTTCGTTCAGCGACAGGAGACCGTCTACGAAGGGCACAACACCTACTTCATCACGCCCGCCGCGAAGGACCTCGATTTCTCGCTGTTGATGGCGGGCGACATGCTCTCGCCGTTCATCGGGGAGGAAGAGATCGATCCCGAGAGTGACGCCTTCTCGCAGTGGATCATGAACCTCGCGTACGAGGAATAATCGATTCTACTGCGGTTCGTCGGCGTTTCGTCCGATTATGAGCGTGTTTTTCACGAGGCTGCGGTGACCACGCCGCAGTCGCTCGGAGATGGCTTGGTGTGACACGTCGAGGTCGCCGGCGAGGTTTTCGGCCGACGCCTCCCGTGGAATGTCGTAGTAGCCACGTTCGAACGCGAGCGTGAGCGTGTCCTGTTGTTCGTCGGTGAGGCCGAACCGTCCCTTCCGACCCTGTTCTAACTCGTAGATGTTCCGAATGTCGAGCGTGAGGTCGTTTTCACGGCAGTAGTCGTAGGTGTCCGACAACGCGTCCCGGTCCGGAAAGAGAATACGGAGATGCCAGTGGTTGCTGTTCCCGGACGCGGAGAGGACGGTTGCCTCCTCGTCCACGAGGATGTGAATGAGCGTCTGGATGCGGTCGGTCCACTCCATCTGGTACAACTGTTCTTCGTCCAGGTCCGCGAGCAACTGCAGGTTCTCGACGCTCGTGTCCTCCTCCAAGATCGATTCCATGTCTCCCTCCCCGCCGCTCGCCCAGACGAACGGCATCACCCTTTTGCTCTCGTGTGCAACGACGCGCTCGATCTCGAATTCGATGTTTTCGTGCTCCATCAACGTTTCCCAGAGCGCAAATTCGTCGGCTGGAATCTCGACTTCGACGACGGTACCTACCATACGGACAATCGAACTGCCGGAAAGAAATAAGCGTTGGCAGAGGTTTCACGTCGTCCGTTCCACCCTCGACTACTGTCGTTACATCCTCACAGATACTTCTCTCGCGGTGGCGAGAAGACGTCGATGATTTCCCCGGAATCGATTATCTCGTAGCTGTGCTCGACGCCACCCGGTATCGAATAACTGTCTCCGCTCTCTATCGTTTCCTCGTCGTCTCCGATGTGGAGCCGATACGTCCCCGACATCACGTATCCGCTCTGTTCGCTTTCGTGGCTGTGCGGCGGAACGTCGTTGCCCTCTTCGAAGTGCATCTTCGTCACCATCGATTCGTCGCCGACCGCGAGCACGTCGAACTGCACGCCCTGAAATTCGTTCGTATCCGCGTCTTCTGCTTTGACTATCATCGGAATCGCATCGAATAATATGTCGTTTATAATATAATATGATTCCTAGTTTATCATCCGTTTTATTCTACCGTCAAACAGTGTGGTTCGATAGCGGTACAACTGATGGCCCGGTAAAACTGGACACGTATCAACCGATTTATAAACGAAATCTCTCCTCGATTATCGTCTTCCGAACCGGCGTGACTGTCCCCCGAAAAAACCCGAAACGGTTCGTTTACTCCAGCGCGCTTCCGACCCGGACGACGCGCTTCTCGCCGAACTTCGGCCCGATGAACTGTACGCCGACGGGAAGCCCGTCGGTTTCGCCCGCCGGGACGGAGATCGCGGGAAGGTTGGCGAGGTTGACGGGGACGGTGTTCGCGTCCGCGAGGTACATCTGGAGCGGGTCGTCCAGACTCTCGCCGAGTTCGAACGGCGGCGTCGGCATCGTCGGACTGGCGAGCACGTCCACGTCCTCGAAGGCGTCGTCGAAATCACCCTTGAGCCACGAGCGGGCGTCCTGTGCCTTCTTGTAGTACTTGTCGTGATACCCGGCCGAGAGGGCGTAGGTGCCGAGCAGGATGCGTCGTTTCACCTCGTCGCCGAACGACTCCTCGCGCGTCTCGGCGAAGGTTTCGTTCCAGTTGCCGTCGTAGCCGCCGGACTCGCCGTACCGAACCCCGTCGTACCGGGCGAGGTTCGAGGAGGCTTCGGACATGGCGATGACGTAGTAGGCTTCGACGGCGTGTTCGATCGACGGGAGGGACACTTCGTGGACCGTCGCGCCCTGCGATTCGAGTTCGTCCATGGCGTCCCAGAAGCGGGAAACGACGCCCTCGTCCGCACCCTCCACGAGTTCGGTCGGGACGCCGATGTCGAGGCCGTCCACGTCGCCGTCCGCGGCGCTCGCGTAGTCGGCGTCCGCGCCTTCCTCGCGGGTCGTCGCGTCGTGGTCGTCCGGCCCGGCGATGACGTCGAGCAGGGAAGCGGCCTCCTCGACCGTCGGTGCGATTGGACCGACCTGCTCCAAGCTATTCGCGTAGGCGACGAGTCCGTACCGCGAGACGAGTCCGTAGGTGGGTTTGATGCCGACCACGCCACAGAACGCGGCGGGACAACGGATCGAGCCACCCGTGTCCGTCCCGAGCGAGAGGTCGGCCTCACCGGCCGCGACGGCGGCCGCGCTTCCACCGGAGGAACCACCTGCGACGTGACCCTCCGCGACCGGGTTTTCCGTCGGGCCGAAGGCCGACGTTTCGGTCGTGGTTCCCATCCCGAACTCGTCCATGTTGGCCTTGCCGACGATGGTAGCCCCGGCGTCCTTCAACCGCGTGACGACGGTCGCGTCGTAGGGCGGGACGTACTCCTCCAGCATGGCCGACCCGCAGGTCGTCCGGATTCCTTTCGTACTTATGTTGTCCTTGACGGCGACGGTTTTTCCGGCGAGCGGGCCGTCGTCCGCACCGTCGATAGTTTCCTCGGTGATGAATATATCGCTCATGAGACGTTGGGTCCTTTGAAGTAGCCGTCTTCGGTCTCCGGTGCGTTTTCCAGCGCATCGGCCTGGTCGAGGCTGGTCCGTACCTCGTCCTCGCGCATGACGTTGACGAGGTCGTCCTCGCGTTCGACCTCGGGTACCTCGTCCAGCGTTTCGAAGTAACCCAGAATATCCGCGAACTGTTCGGCAAATCGCTCGGCTTCCTCGTCGGAAACCCCGACGCGGGCCAACCGTGCGACGTACCGAACCTCGTCCGGTCCGGGAGGCGTGTCGCTCATGTGTTCATGAACCCTCGGACGAGCGGTAAGGGTTTCGATACTCACTGCCGAATGGCTGATAAAGAAGGCCATCAGCGGAGTCGTGCGAGAAAATCGAATACTGCATTCTTCCCGTGCCATATCCGATAAAACACCAGTTTACGCACCGGGAAAATGGGTGTTTTTGCCACTGGAGTTAAGACGGTGTAGGTCCTATAAGATATGTCTATCGATTCTCTCACTCTCGTAGTGCACCATCGACCCTCTCCCTCTCCTGATAGTACGCCATGACTGATACACGTACCCGACCGACCGACGAAACCGAAACCACCGGTGAGCAAACCAAAACGCGAGCCGACGAGCAACAACGATGTCCCGAGTGTGGTGGCCCGCTCGTCACCGACGAGGAGCGCGGTGAGCGGGTGTGTGACGATTGCGGTCTCGTCGTCGAGGAAGACGCCGTGGACCGCGGGCCGGAGTGGCGCGCCTTCGACGCGAGCGAGCGCGAGCAGAAATCCCGCGTCGGCGCACCGACGACGAACATGATGCACGACAAGGGACTCTCGACCAACATCGACTGGCGCGACCGGGACGCCTACGGCAACTCGCTCGGTTCCCGCCAGCGCGAGAAGATGCAGCGCCTCCGCAAGTGGAACGAGCGCTTCCGCACCCGCGACAGCAAGGA
>NZ_JAMYJW010000046.1:0-286 GCF_024136975.1 Haladaptatus sp. AB643 | reverse complement strand
GCAGAGCGTCTGACTCTTAATCAGACGGTCGCGTGTTCAAATCGCGCCCGGCCCGCTTTTGCGAAGAATAAACGTGACGAGCAGAGCGGTCGCCGTGATTTTAATCGCAGGGAGGTCGCGCACAGCGAAGCGAGCACGCCCGACCGTGCGTTCAGAGATACCGATTTGAAGTAGACCAGTCGCACGCCCGGGAAACGAACGAACGTGAGTGACCCGGAACGTCTGGGCGTAGTTCAAATCGCGCCCGGCCCGTACTTCTTCGATGAATTGATTCGTGAGTCGTGGC
>NZ_JAMYJW010000045.1:0-294 GCF_024136975.1 Haladaptatus sp. AB643 | reverse complement strand
AGCCCTGTGCGAGCAGAATGAGCGACAGGGCGATACCCATGATCATGATCATCGGCACGATAAGCTGATACAGTGCGCTCGTGCCAACCAACGCCCCCGCTTGCTTGTACGCGTTGTTCAAATCGACGCCCCAGTTGGGCACCGACGTGGGGAGGATGCCCAAATAGGCCAATCCAACCGACGTAAAGACGACGTAGCGAGCGGCGTTGGCGAAGTTGACCAACACGAACGGCATCAGGTTCGGGATGACGTCCTTGAACAGGATGCGCGGCGTGCTCATCCCCATCGTCCGCG
>NZ_JAMYJW010000044.1:0-294 GCF_024136975.1 Haladaptatus sp. AB643 | reverse complement strand
AGCCCTGTGCGAGCAGAATGAGCGACAGGGCGATACCCATGATCATGATCATCGGGACGATGAGCTGATACAGTGCGCTTGTGCCAACCAACGCCCCGGCCTGCTTATAGGCGTTGTTCAAATCGACGCCCCAGTTGGGCACCGACGTGGGGAGGATGCCCAGATAGGCCAGTCCGACAGAGGTGAAGACGACGTAGCGGGCGGCGTTGGCGAAGTTGACCAACACGAACGGCATCAAATTCGGGATGACGTCCTTGAACAGGATGCGCGGCGTGCTCATCCCCATCGTCCGCG
>NZ_JAMYJW010000043.1:0-344 GCF_024136975.1 Haladaptatus sp. AB643 | reverse complement strand
GGTTCAAATCCCAGCCAGCGCACTTCTCTTCGAACCCAAATCCGCGAGCGACTGCGTTCGGTCGTCGTTCATGTTCTCGTTCCAGATTTCAGTCTCAGTTCCGGACTTCACGATTTTAGTCTTGTTTCGCGCGTGGGCGCGCGAAGCGCCATCACACAGTACGGATCATCACACAGTACGGATCAGTCGTGTATCCTGTAGTGATGTTGACCGTCTCACCTCGCTTGCGTAATGCATTTATACCCACGCGTGGCAAGGTTATAATGTCGCAACACGCGACGAACGAAACGCGCTGGTAGTGTAGTGGTATCACGTGACCTTGCCATGGTCACAACCTGGGTTCA
>NZ_JAMYJW010000042.1:0-353 GCF_024136975.1 Haladaptatus sp. AB643 | reverse complement strand
GCTTAAGTCGTAACAAGGTAGCCGTAGGGGAATCTGCGGCTGGATCACCTCCTAACGAACGAGATCAGGCCGACGTGCCTGACTCACTTTGGGATTATCCTCGACGACCTCGACCAGTTTCTGGTCGGGCACCTTTGAACTGCCAGGGTTAACACACACACCTCTCGTCTCACGACGAGGAGGGCCCATAGCTCAGTGGTAGAGTGCCTCCTTTGCAAGGAGGATGCCCAGGGTTCGAATCCCTGTGGGTCCATGTCGTGGGGTGATTCGAATCGTGCCCCTTAAGTGGGTCGCGACAAAAGAATCAATCCCAACAAACCGATGCACCAACCCGTGAAAACGCGGTTGGGAAG
>NZ_JAMYJW010000041.1:0-370 GCF_024136975.1 Haladaptatus sp. AB643 | reverse complement strand
CTTCCCAACCGCGTTTTCACGGGTTGGTGCATCGGTTTGTTGGGATTGATTCTTTCGTCGTGACCCACTTAAGGGGCACGGTTTGAATCGTCCCAAGCGACGGCCTTCCACGGGAGTCGAACCCATGACCGCTGTCGAACAGCGGCGCTCACCAGCGAGCGAAGGCTACCCTCCCAAAAGGGAGAGTGTAACCAGCCTTGGTAGTTCAAAGGTGCCTCGTCGGTAGACGAGTAGTGTACCGTTCGTGTGGTGCCAATCCGTCAACGAAAGTTGACGGGTTAAGGTGGGTTGGGCACGTCGGCCCAATCCCGGTCTTTAGGAGGTGATCCAGCCGCAGATTCCCCTACGGCTACCTTGTTACGACTTAAGC
>NZ_JAMYJW010000040.1:0-397 GCF_024136975.1 Haladaptatus sp. AB643 | reverse complement strand
TGGGTTTCGGGCGAAAGAAAGCCAATCCAATGCCCTTAAGTGTATGGGGGCACTCGGATGTAATGTCGACGGCGTCCCTCGGTTTGGGACGAACGAAACACGACGAATCCGGTGCCCTTAAGTACTAAGGGGACATTGGATTGAATGTGAACGCGCCTCCGGCCACAAAACGCCGGAGGCGAGCGAGATTCGACGCCCTTAAGTGATAGAGGGCGCTTGGATATAAACGCGAAGAAAGACTCAAAACGCGATCTGTGGGGCGTTCAAACCGTCTCACAATCTCGGAGCGAACGAGGTTCGAAGGGTTTAATACCCTTCCTCGCCTTCGTTCAAATCCGAAGGAAATGAGGATTCCACCCCTGCGGTCAGCCGTATACGATGGAATCTGATGTTAGCC
>NZ_JAMYJW010000039.1:0-425 GCF_024136975.1 Haladaptatus sp. AB643 | reverse complement strand
CGCGGCACCGAAATCGCCATCATCTTCCAGGACCCGATGGAGAGCCTGAATCCCGTCTTCACCGTCGGGAGCCAACTCAGGGAGTTCATCGAAATCAACCGCGATTTGTCGAAATCCGAGGCGAAGGAAGAAGCGATCAGTATGCTTCGGGAAGTAGGCATTCCGGAACCGGTCGAACGCTACGACAACTACCCACACCAGTTCTCGGGCGGGATGCGCCAGCGTGTGCTCATCGCGATGGCACTTGCGTGCGAACCGAGCCTGATCATCGCCGACGAACCGACGACGGCGCTGGATGTGACCGTCGAGGGCCAAATCCTCTCGTTGGTCAACGATTTGCAGGCCAAATACGACACGAGTTTCATCTGGGTCACCCACGACATGGGTGTCGTCGCCGAACTGTGCGACCGCGTGAACGTGATGTA
>NZ_JAMYJW010000038.1:0-554 GCF_024136975.1 Haladaptatus sp. AB643 | reverse complement strand
CACTCCTACAGCGAGGGCAAGTGGGTCAGCGAACTCGCCATCGACGCCGACGTGCAGAACGGCGTCACCGACATCAACGGCGGAATGTCACTTCCCGGTTCCATCGACCTCGATACCGATGGCTTCAGTAACAGTGCATCGGTCGAGGCGGTTCTCTCGTCCGACTCGTCCGCGACCATCAACCTCTATCAGTTCCGCGCGAGCGGGTCACCCGTGGACATGGCTGGCAAAACGGTCGAAGTGGGTATCGAATACTCGGTTAACGGCAGCGGCAAATCGCGAACCATCACCCTCAGTCCCTGAGATTCACCGGAGCGGGACGACCGTACCTTTTTAGAGACGTTTACGAATCGATCGAAGCTATGGACGAGACGTTCGAGGCGTTCTGGAAGCCGCTTTCCGATTTTCCGGACGACAATTGGCCGTTGTATCCCGAGGGCTTGTTTCAATTGCTGATCCGAGAACTGTGAACGGGTGTTCTCCTCGAAATAGCCGAAAAGCCACGACTCACGAATCAATTCATCGAAGAAGTACGGGCCGGGCGCGATTTGAAC
>NZ_JAMYJW010000037.1:0-596 GCF_024136975.1 Haladaptatus sp. AB643 | reverse complement strand
CTCTTTTTGCTGGCTGAGCCACTGGTCGGCAAATCGCGAATGTGACCAACGCTGGACTTAACCACGTAGTCATTGCCCAGATATTTATTGATCGTTTTGGCTTTTGCCGGGGACTCAACGATGACGAGAGCTTTACCCATATTCACCTTTACCTAATTTAATTCTTCCAGGAATACGCCGCACGTTGATTTCCCTTCCGCTGACGACGAGCCATTGATATTGCGACATCGTCAGGGGATATCAACCCCTATGTGTTACCGAACGTCAGAATGGCGACATCCAGGTCATTGAGTTTTCGGGTATTTTTCTCACATCAAAGTTCATTCGTTACGAATTCCCGGTCGAATGTCAAGCAATTCTGTTGCCAGAATGACGAAAGCGCACACTGTACGTGATAAAATTCGTTACGCAACTTTATTAGCATGCAAAAGCAAATCCCGCCAGCCAGCCCCTGTTTCTTATCCCCTCGGATAACAGGGAAAATTTGCCCCCGAAGCGACCCAGGCGTAGACTATTGTCACTGTTTAAGGAGTGGAATATGCAGAATACGACCCAACCCATTGACCGAGCTTCATTGCTTATCGAAGCAAACAAAC